>JAFWBQ010000005.1 GCA_017507125.1 Lentisphaeria bacterium | reverse complement strand
TTGCTTGCCTGCACAAACTTTTTTGGTGGAGGGAGATAAAAATGACCATTTTACATGATACACGCAAACTTAAAACGATGACTGTTGCCGAAGCGGATGCCATCTTTCTCGAAATCGCCCGGCTCAATGCCTTCATCGAAAAAGAGGAAGCATCTCTCAAAAAGAAAATCGCTGATTTGACCGCTGCGTTCAAAGACAAAGTGGCCGCCAGCCTTAAAAATAAAGAGCAGCTTGAACATGAGCTGACCGATTACATTATGTCTCATCCCGAACGGTTCATCAAGCCCCGCAAACACCCTGTCGGTCAAGTTGGCTCTTACGGTATCACCACCGACAAGGCATACATTCAAATTACCGGTGAATGCGAAATCATTTCCTTTGCCCTTGAAAATGGTTATGAAGATATCATTTGTACCAAGAACATTCCTGATAAAAATGCTATCTTGCGCCGGCTCATGGATGGCGAAGAGCTTCCCGGTGTCGAACTTATCCCTGCGGGCGAGGTCGTCAAGATTTCGTTCAAAAAAGGCTATGCGGAACAGTTGGAGGGAAAACGATAATGGGAGACCTTGAAATTTTAGCTCTTATCGAAAGAGGGGAGTTGACCGCTCTTTCACGGGAAGATCTTACGCTGGGGGCTCAGTTCTGTCTGCGGGTTTCAGCCAAGACGCCCAGCGTCCTTGCTGTGGTGGTGGCAAAACTGCGGAAAGACTTCATCACTGATGTGACTGAGTGGAGCGCCTACTGCAAGCAGAACTTTGGTCTTGAAAGCTCTTATCTGCACCATATCCACAAAGTTGGGAAATATTTGCACAGTGTAACATGTTCCACTCTTAAAGTCTATGCAGTACTGTTTCACCTTGACTTTGAAAAGCTCCGTGCCATTACCCAGATCCCTGTCGTTGAGATCGATAATTTTATCCGGCAGCAGACCAAGCCCCTTGCGAAAATGACCCGGGCAGAGGTCCGGGCTGCGGTCAACCGTTTTCTCCATCCTGAAGGCATCCCTGCCGCCCCCGCCAAGCAGTCCGAACAGCTCCTTCTGCCCGGCTTCGACAAGTGGCTGGAAACTGCCATAGGATTTGAAGCGGAATCCATCGTCAGAGCAGTTGACGATGATGATACCGCAGACCGCAGTTACCGTGCCGGTTGTCTGCTGCTGGGGGCCGCTCTGGATTACCAGCGGCGGCAGGAGACGCCTGACACAGTTATGCTTTTGAACCTTAAAACTGCCCTCCTGGATGAGGTGCTGGCCATTGAGAACATTTTAGCACAGGAGTAAAGAAAAGATCATGGGGCTTTTTGATCTGACAAAAAAATCTGTCGCCCCCACCACCGCCAAGGCTATGGTGGGCAAGCCTGTCGGACACGTCGGACAAGTCGGACAAGTCGGACAAGACAGTCTGACCGGGGGAATGTCTCTGCCTGCCGATGCCCGCGCCAAGGCGTGGGAGCGTTTGCGTTTCGTCAGGGCTGTCCTTGAGGTCAAAAAGGCCCACCGTCTCAATGAAAAAGAGGCCGCCGAATTTGTCGCTGCCACACGCACAGAGGAATTTCCCCTTTTGCGCTCCGCCGGAAAAGGGGGAAAGTCCGCCCTCATCTACAACAATTTCCGTAACTGGAAACGGGATATCGCCGAAGCCATTGATGACGAAACGGCTTTGGATCTTCTCTGTGACGGATACACCAGAGGAAGGCAGCCCCTCAAAGGAGATCAGCTTTTCTGGCAGTATTTTCACGCCTTTTACCTTAACTTGAACTGCCTTCCCCTTGCCGTCGCCTACCGGATGGCTGTCGAAAAGATGCGCTCCGCAGCCCCCGGAGCCGCTTTGCCGACCCTTTCTCAGGCACGGTACGATGTGGCAAATATGGACCTGATGACCGTTGTCATGGCAAGAGAAGGCGAAACCGCCGCCCGCAATATGTGTGTTGACTTTATCCAGCGGGACTGGTCTGAAGTCCCCGCCGGATACTGCATCATCGGCGACTCCCGTACCTTTGACACCCGGGTGCGGATCTTTGATGATGCCGCACAAAAATGGCGCGCCGTGCGCCCAACCATCGCCGCTCTTATCGATAGCCGCTCCTGGTACTTTGCCGCCTACTGGATCACCACCGAACCTGTCAATACCTACACCCTTATCAATACCCTTGCCCTTTACTGTGCCCAAACAGGGGGACAGGCTCCTGCCGTTGCCTACTTCGACAACGGCAAAGATTACTGCGCCAAAGGTTTTTCCACACCGCTGACCGTTGAGGGCAACGAACACTCCATATTCAAGGAGTTGGGTATCCGATTGCAGAACTCCTCTCCTTACAACGGCAGAGCCAAAACCATTGAACGTGCCTTCCGGGATATGATGCAGAACTTTGACAAGATGTTCCCCGACTATCTCGGCAGCACTCCCGCTGGGCGCAACGCCGCCGCTGACTGGT
>JAFWBQ010000051.1 GCA_017507125.1 Lentisphaeria bacterium | reverse complement strand
GAAACCACCGCCAGATTATAAAAACAATGCAGGATCAGATTGATTATCTGATGGAGTTTATAGCTATTCAGGGAGAAATCCTAGAAGAAAAGACAGGAAGCCGCCAGCCGGAACTTTCCGTTGAACAGAAAAAGCGACTGGCTCACCGCGGCAAAAAGCTCAACGAGTTTCTATTGGGGCAAATAGAACACACCTTTGCTCCGTCAACGGTGCTGAAGTGGTATTCGGAACTGATTTCAGACAAATACAACAGTACCGGAGAAAATCAGAAAAAGCGCGGACGCAAACCTATCAGTGAGGAAATCGTCAAAGAGGTTCTCCGACTACCATTTACACCGATCTTTTAGAAAAAGTTGTCCAGCCAAAGGGGCTAGGCGCAGTAAAAATGCCGCACTTCTCTGCAAAATCGGGAAAATCACAGTTCCTCTTCTCTGTACCTGTGGATACTTTGCAGTATTCCCATAGACATCATACCCACAAAAATAAATGAACCACCATAACTTACAAAGGGCAGAGGTAATCCAGTCACAGGGGCAAGACCGATACACATACCAATGTTGATATAGGTATGACAGAAAAGCATGGCACCTACTCCAACGGCAATCATGCGACCGAAAGGCGGAGCGGTAAAGGCTGTGCGAAAGATGGAAAAAAATAGCAATATATAACCAGCAAGGAGCAGGAGACACCCCATAAAGCCGGTCTCTTCTGCAATAACGGAAAAAATAAAGTCATTATTTGAAACTGTCTGGGGAAGAAATCCCAAGCGGTTCTGAGTGCCGTTCCCGATGCCTTTCCCCCAAATCCCTCCGGCCCCGACAGCCAGCCTGGACTGATAAACATTATGTCCGCTGTTACTGATGTCTGAATTGGGTTTGAAGAAAACACGCAGACGTCTTTTTTGATAAGGCTTCAGCACCACCCATTTATTCTTTGTCTTTTCAGTTGCGGTAACCGGGTTTTGTCCCTTTTTTGCCGGTACAGGATCATCAGCAAGAACCAGGGCACGCAAAGCAAAAAAAGCGGCACATCCCAGCGCTGCCAACAGGAGCAGCCAGCGCCATTTAAGTCCCGAAACCACTAACATGGCTCCGGCAATGGGAAAAAGTATAAGCGTTCCCCCGAGGTCGGGTTCCTTGAAGATCAAAAATGCCGGCAGCATGACCAATGCTCCTCCTGCGAGGATCCCTTTCCACCTGGCACCGCTGAAACCGGGGGTCGCCAGCAGCCAGCTTAAAACCAATATAAGTGAAAGTTTTCCGAATTCTGAGGGCTGAAGTCTGAAGGATCCCACCATAAGCCATCTTTTGGCACCATAAACAGTCACACCGAATTTCAGCACTATTATCAATGCGGCAGTCGTCAGCAGGAAAAAAAGGACGCTTCCCCATTTGAAATAGTTTTTCCTGTAATCCAGAAAAGCAAAAAAGGTCCAAAGGAGAAATCCTAAAGGAATCCATTGTGTCAGCTGTTTTTTGAAAAAAAGAGCAGCAGCAGGAGTACCGACTTGAACTCCTGTGGCATGGATGAAAATTGATCCGGTGGTAAGCAAAAAGAGGAGTGCAATGATTTGAAGCCAGTCAAATCCTGCAATAAAGGCAAGAAAACCCCGGGAACCCTTACGCAAAGTGTTCCCGGAGTCAACTATTTCTCTACGGCCGGCAGCGGCCATATTTTATCTCACGCCCTGAAAGTCTGATCCCGGCGGGGACCGACGGAAATGATCTCAATGTCAGCACCGATAAGCTCTGCCATTCTGGCCAGATACTTGCGGGCGTTCTCAGGCAGTCCCTCGGGAGAGGTCACTGCGTCAAGAGCGGTTTTCCAACCGGGCATCATCTCGTAGACAGGCTTGACCTTTTCCAGATCTTCCACAGCTGCGGGGAACTCGGTGGTGCGGACTCCGTCGATCTCATATGCCGTACAGACGGCAATCTCATCGAATGCGTCAAGCACGTCCAATTTGGTAACGACAAGCTTATTCACACCGCTGAGCATGCAGGAATAACGGGAAGCCACTGCATCGAACCATCCGCAACGGCGGGGACGACCGGTGGTGGCTCCGAACTCTCTGCCTCTGGCGCGGAGAAGTTCACCGTCAGCATCAAAGAGTTCTGTGGGGAAAGGTCCTTCACCCACGCGGGTGGTATAGGCCTTGATAACGCCGTAAACATCACGGACAGCCGTGGGGGGGATTCCGGCGCCGGTACAGGCTCCGCCGGAAATGGTGTTGCTGCTGGTAACAAAGGGATAGGTTCCGTGGTCAACGTCAAGGAGTCCCCCCTGAGCACCTTCACAAAGGATCTTCTTGCCCTGTTTCACAGCTTCAGCAATGGTATAGGCGGTGTTCCTGACGATGGGAGCCAGCTTGGCAGCAGCTTCAAGAACCAGTGCCAGTTCTTTTTCGACGTCGATCAATTCGGCGCCTGCCTCAGCAAAGATCCTGTTGTAACGGGCAGCTTCAGCGCGGAACTTGGCACTGAGGATCTCAGGCTTGCAAAGGTCGCATCCGCGGATACCGCTGCGCCGGCTCTTGTCACAATAGGCGGGACCGATTCCGCGACCGGTGGTTCCGATTTTGCGTGCTGCGCCCTTTTCGTTGAGGGCATCGGCGCGCTTGTGATAGACGAAAATCAGCTGTGCGCGATCAGAAAGCTCAAGATTATCAGCGGTAATACCCCGGGCGCGGATCCCTTCGATCTCCTCGACCAGTGCCACAGGGTCGACTACGAGACCGTTGCCGATAACGCAACGGACTCCGGGGCGGAAAATGCCGGAGGGCACCAGATGCAGAACATAACGCTCAGAACCGATTTCGACAGTATGTCCGGCGTTATTGCCGCCCTGAAAACGGACGACCATGTCCACGTCACTGGTCAAAACGTCAATAAGTTTTCCTTTACCTTCGTCACCCCACTGGGTGCCCACAAGAATATCAACAGGCATTTTTCCTTTTCCTATATTTTAGTATTAAAAACAAACAGTATCACCTATAATATAAAGCCGGAGTCCTCAAATTGCAAGTAAAGAAACACAAAAAAAGTTCTTTCCCTGTTTCCTGCTGATAAAAAGGCGTTCTCTGGAGATGGCGGCCCACTCATGCTCCGGCAGTCATCAGTTTCAGATTTCAGGGACGCCCGACGGCAGGTTCAGGGAATGGCTCTGTGGGCTGAACATAAAGGTAACGCAAGGCACGTTCCATGGTCCTTTTGAAAACAGGAGCAGCGACTGCTCCGCCGCCTTTGCCGCCTTTGGGATTGTCAACGGTGATCACCATGACAAGACGGGGCTCGTGAGCAGGAACAAATCCGGCAAAACTGGTGTAATATTGATCCCTTGCGTAACCGCTTTTACGGATAATCTTACCGGTAACAGGATCCTTGAGCGCTTCAATGTTTTTACGGCTGGTTCCGGTCTTGCCGGCAACCTGGAATCCCGGAATGGCCGCACGGCGCGCCGTGCCGTCTCTGGCAGTCACAGAAACCATCATGTCAATAAGTTTATAGAGCTGCACAGGATCAGCCCCCGTTTCCTGAAATCCTTTGTGGGGCACAAGCTCCATATTTCCCGTCTCAGGATCACGGATGCCGTGTATCAGCTTCAAATAAGGCATCTTTCCATTGTTGGCAAGTCCGCAATACGCCCTGAGAAGCTGAAGCAGCGTGGTGCTGAAACTGTATCCGATGGGGATACGGGTGATGGCAAGAGAATCCCAGCGCCCCGGAGGCAGAAAAAATCCTTTCTGCTCAGCCGGGAAAGGCAGCCCGCTCCGGGAATGGAACCCGAAACGGGTCAGAGCATGGTAAACCCCTTCCTTTCCCAGCATAACAGCGATCTTGGCGGTGCCGATGTTGCTGGACTTTTTAATGACATCAGAAACTGTCAGCATGTCATAGGAGGAAACGTCGGTCAGCTTCTTTTCGCGCCACAAACCCTTTTCACAATTTATCCTGTCCTCAGGGGTGACGATTTTACGCTCAAGAGCGTAAAGAACAGTAAAAGGTTTGGCAAGAGATCCGGGTTCGTAAAGATCCTGAGCGTAACGCATCCTGACGGCCCCCTGGTCTTTGTAAGTACTCCTGTCACCGGGATCAAAGGTGGGACGCTGAGCTATGGCAAGGATCTCTCCGGTCCGGGGATCGGCAATTGCGGCAAAGGCACCTTCAGGCTGCCACTCTTTGACCAATGTGTTGAGTTCCTCCTCAAGGATCGCCTGAATGGGTTCCAGGATCGTCAGATAAATATCCTTGCCGTTGGCAGGCTCGAAGATCTTGTTGTCGGCAAAACTGATGGGGTGTCCGGCGGGCGTTCTTTCATAGACGTTTCTCTTTCTTTCAGGAGTCATTGCCTGATTGAAACGCATTTCCAATCCGTTCCGGGGCTTGATGGTGTCATTTTCGATATCCACATATCCCAGCAGATTGGCAAGCATCCTGCCTTTGGGATAGGTCCGGACAACTCCCGGCGAAAAACTGACCACCCGGAGCAGATTCAACCGCTTATCCTTTTTCCCTGTCGGGGCAAGGCTTTTTTTCAACAACTGCACCTTTTCCAGAGAAGCATTGCGCTTGACCAGAAAATACTGGTTCCGGCGCTTGACAAACTTTCCGTCGCTGCCGGTGACATATCTGTAGCGGTCGAGACGCCTGTAGTACTCCGCATAGCTTTTTTCTGGAAAATGCTGCGAAAGAATCCAGGCAAGGCGCCGCCTGTCCTCATCTTTCTGCACGTGGTAGGGGGAACACGCCACATTCAACCTGGGAGAGTTGGCAACCAGCAGATTGCCGTTCCGGTCAAATATTTCTCCGCGCTGCCCCGTAACAGTCTGTTTCTTGGTATAGATCCTGCGGGCGGCACTCAAATAGTGATCCCGCTGCAGAACCTGAATGTAGAAGAAACGTCCTCCGAGAACCACTCCGGCAATAATAAGAAGGCCGGCAATGAAACGGAAACGAACACGGATCGACTCTGGGGAATTGACGGCACCATCTGAAGAATTATGCTGCTGCCCCATAAACTGTTATCTCCCGCGGACTCCGTAGGAACCGTTTGAAGCAACTTTCAGAGGCGTCAGCGGAATGGTCGCCGCCTGCTCCGGTGTATACACGCCGATGTTGATAATCTGACCGTGCATGGCAGGTCTGAGATCCAGTTTGAATTTGGCGATCATACGGCTGATGTGTTCCAGACGGGTCAGACCTGCCACATGGTTGCGCAAATTGCGGTTTTCTGCTTTCACTTCCATGATCTGCTTTTTGATATCGTCAGTGCGTTCAGCAGACTTGACACTCTGTTGACGTAAATAGAGATGTCCGATAAGAACCGCCATAAATGCAATAATGACAAGTATGAATTTAACAACGAAACCGCCATAATTGACAGCTCCGGCGCTGTTGCGTTTTCTGCGTTCACCCATGATGCCGGTTCCTCCGATTTTTACTGGCTGCAAGTTCATAAGTATTTCCTCCTGTATATTGATCACTTCTGTGCTTATATTTTCTCAGCGATCCTCAGCTTGGCACACGCCGCGCGGGGATTGTTTTTCAGCTCCTCTTTTGAAGCTGTCACCACTTTGGAACGCAAAGGCAAATTCAAAAGCGCTTTGTGTCCGCAGCAGCAGACCGGCAATCCGGGCGGACAGATACACGAGGCGCTTTCTCTGCGGAAAAACTCCTTCACAATCCTGTCCTCAAGGGAGTGAAAGGATATAACAGCCAATCTCCCCCCCGGAGCAAGCAGTTCAAGGGCACCTGCCAATCCTTCTTCCAGCTGCTCCAGTTCGCCATTGACTGCTATGCGGAGCGCCTGAAAAACAAGAGTCGGTACGGGCAGTTTGCCCGGAGCTGACTTGCCCAGTGTATCATCGCAAAGTCTGACCAGATCGGCAGTCGTGCCGAAAAAGCCCTCTTTCCGCCGTTCAACGACCGCTCTGGCAAGTTTGGCTGCCGAACGCAGTTCACCATATTCACGGAAGATCCGGCACAGCTCCTCTTCGGAACTGAAGTTCAGCACCCGTCCCGCAGTCACATCGGAACTCTGATCCATACGCATATCAAGAGGACCGTTGTTCCGCCATGAAAAGCCCCGCTCCGGCAAGTCGATCTGAGGAGATGAGACCCCGATGTCAAGAAGTATGCCATCGACACTTTCCCAACCGATGGAAAGAGCATGTTCTTTCATCCCGGCATATTCACCGTGACAGAGATGGACCCGGCTGCCGGCAAAGGCAAGTTTCTTTGCGGCACTTTCCAGTGCCATTTCGTCCCTGTCTATACCTAAAAGCTCCAATTGAGGATATTTTTCAAGAAGCATGGAACTGTGGCCGCCGCCGCCCAAAGTGCCGTCGATCATCCGCACTTTGCGCCCGACAGGGAATGTCAGGTGTTCCAGAACACCTTCTGCCAAAACAGGAATATGATGAAAAGTACTCATAAATCAAGAACTCCTTCCACCAGTGCGGCAAGGGCTCCGTTGTCATTGCCGAGCTGAGTTACCGTTCCGAGAGCGTTGCCGATGCGGGAATCCACTTCAGCGGGATTCCACTTCTCAGGGGCACAGAACCGGATGTGTGTCACGGCTCCGATCAGTTTGATGTTTTTGGTAATTCCCACTGTTTCAAGCTGATTTTTTGCCAGAGTCAAACGCCCCTGCCGGTCACAGCGACAGCTTCGCGCCAGAGATCCCAGGCGGGCGGCAGCAAGCCGGAGCGACGGATCTGCCACAGAAAATTTCTGCAGTTCAGCAAAAAAACCGAGCAGAGTGCTTTCGTTCATCAGGAGCAATGCCGAATCATTTTCGGGCAAAGCGATCCAAGAGCTTTCGCCCTCACCCCGCCATTCTCCGGGGAGACTGACACGTCCCTGCGGATCGACGCAGTAGTCATATTCTCCAACAAAGATCATTTCTTCTCACTCCTGAATAATACTTTTTCAAACCTATTCAACCCTATCTAAACCTAAAATATACCAAAACAATCAAAAAGTCAAGTATTCAAAGAGATTTTTTTTCATTTTTTTTCATTTTCCACTTCCGGGAGCGCGGCAGCTCCCAAGGCAAACTTTTTTGATTTGACTTTTTACTTAAACAGAGTATATTATCTTCTGCCAACATAATAAAGACATAAAGATCAGGAGTACAAATGCCAGTTGCCCCCTATTCAACAATGCTCTCTCTTGCCGAACTCTATTTTTTTACAAAATCCGGCGAAGGAGAATACGCCCAGTATACCTACCGTTTTCAGTGGAGCACCCAATCTCTTATTTCTCATACGGTCGACCCCGACACATATTTCGATGAGATAGAAGAAGGCGACGAGGATTACATAATAGAAAAAGCCAGACATGAATACGTAACAAATAACATCAATGACGGAACTTCTGCCGCGACAAACTTCATTGTCAATATCTATGACAAGGATACCGGCAATCTCGTGGCAACCAGAAACACATCGGATACTTCCGTCAGCGTCACCCTTGATGAGGGTGAATATCTCTGGGAAGTCGTTGCCCTCAACGGCAAACAAGTCATCAAGACCTCTGACAAATCTTATATCTGTACCATTCAGAATGAGGACTTCTACAATGAAGAGCACCCCCGGGAGATGCAGGATCATGACGTAAATTACTCTCAAGGCAGTATATTATGCGATATCGAAAGCTTCTATGGCCCTGAGACCAGCGCCTGGTTCGGGATGGTAATGCATACAACTGACAATGGAAAAAACTACACAACCTCTTACGTTACCACTTGCGGCCCCCGGGGAGATCGGGAATACGAAGATAAAGACTATACTTTTTCCCTTGCCAATTGCCATTATGAATATAATTTCGTGACAGATAATATGCTCTTCACGAATTCAGGCATTTATATTCTCAACAACAACAACTGGGACTATCTGGCATATTACAGCCAAATCGAAAACACATTAGGTGCCGCATATTTCGTATTCGACACCTCGAACAATCCGCCGGAATGGTGTACCAAGGTTTACCATTACAATACTTTTACCGGAAAGTTTGAATACTTTGACGCGGGTGAAACCGTTTACATAGCCGGCAACAACCACTACATCACCTCCTCAGGAGTATACTCCATCAAAACACGGAAAAAAATCAGCGACCACGATATCAACCATGGAGAATTCCTGCTGTACGATGACGTTATGTTCCACGTGTACGCCCAACGGGCAGACGGCACCATCTGCTCTGAGTTGGAAAAAGGCGAAGCAGGTTCCATCAAAGTCACATACATCGCTCTGAGTTCTGACGGTCAAACAGCCGCTCCGGCTCAGGAATTTACGCTCTACACAACTGATTCTGCCCCTGGAGAAATCGATTCTGACGGGGTTTTCTCGTCCCGTATAGGGAACTGCTTCTGCTTTGACTTTGAAATTGAAATTCAGGAAGATGGACCGGAGACCTGCACTCCTATTGTTCAAATTTGGAAAAATGGTAAAATAACCCAAACGATCCAACACAATACAGTCGACACCCATGTAGATTTTTTTATTGACGAAGACGGCAATCTGGCTTATCAAGGATATGATCATTCCTCGCAGACGGAAATTGAAAGAGTCATCTTTACAGGAGTTGAAATGCCGGAAATAAAACCTGTTGACCCCATCAGATCGAATGCAAAAAACGATCTTGACGGAGACGGTTTGAGCGATATCATTCTCCGTCACGATGCCGGATTCTGCGGAGCATGGATAACCACAGAAAACAACTCCATCAAATGGGGTAACCTCACCAATGTGAAAAACAGTACAAAAGTGCTTGGCACAGGCAATATTTTCAACAGTGCCGAAAACGGTCTGGATATCTTTTATCAGGATGGCAAAACCGTAGGCGCATGGAACGTGGAAGGTGGAAAAATAACCGGCTACAGGAGCGTTTGGAACATTGATTCCGACGCCATGAAGGTTCTCGGTCTGGGGGACTTCAACAACGACGGCGGAACCGACTTGCTACTGCGCCATGACAACGGATCCGTGGGATGCTACTTTACTGACGGCAGGGGATGGAACTATTTCCAGAGCCTCGGCAAAGAGTGGACCCTTGCCGGCGTCGGCGACTTTAACGGCGACGGCAGAGATGATCTCATACTCAAACACGATGCCGGATTCGCCGGCGTATGGCTCACAAGAGAAAATGGAACTGTCAGCTGGAAAAATCTTGACAATTTGAAGAACGGTCTTGAAATTGCCGGTGTAGGGGACTTCAATGGTGACGGAACCGAAGACATTCTGCTCCGCAAAGGCACCTGGGTTGGCGCATGGCTTATGGATGACGGAACCATTGACAGCTTCATCGGCATCAAAAACAACCTGACAAGCACCATCGAACAAATCGGCGACTTTGACGGCGACGGTATTGATGACTTGCGTATCCGCGCCGGGAAAGATCTGGGCGTCCTTTATGTGGAAGGAGCCGACACGACCCGGTGGCAGTATATCAAGAGCGTCGGCACAGAGTGGAAAACCACATTCGCTGCCGTTGTCGGATAAATTTACCGGTTCTTCAAGTGCTCAAAGGTTCCACGGAACTTTTGGGCACTTTTTCTTTCTGACAACAAAGCGGTCAGAAGAATAACAACTCCTTGAAAAAAAACTCTTTCCGGTGTATATTAACTGCAAGCATTTTTGTATCATCACCAATTACGGAGAAAATACCCCATGAACCGCACTTCTGAGATCCGCCGGACAACCGGTGAAACCGACATTTTTGTGCGCCTGGATCTTGACGGCTCCGGAAAAGCCGCTGTCAATACCGGGATCCCCTTCCTCGATCACATGCTCAACCTTTTTGCCAAACACGGATTTTTTGACCTTACAGTCGAAGCAAAAGGCGACATCGAAGTGGATTACCATCACACCATGGAAGATCTGGGGATCGTTCTGGGACAGGCAGTCGTCAAAGCTGCCGGGGAGAAAAAAGGCATTCGCCGCTATGGCAACTTTCTGCTTCCCATGGATGAAACTCTGGTCATGATCGCTCTCGATCTGTCAGGCAGAGCAGGACTCTATTATGATGTGACGCCCCCTGCTCCCATGATCAAAGATATCGACGCAAGACTCTTCTATGAATTCTTTCAGGCGCTCTGCTCAAATGCCGGACTCAACATGCATATCCGCATGATCGCTTCCGGGGAAGTACACCACCTCTTTGAAGCCATTTTCAAAGGCTTTGCCAAAGCTCTGGATCAGGCGACTTCCGTGGACCCGAGAGTCCAGGGCGTGCTTTCAACCAAAGGTTCACTGTAAATTTATAAGGCTTCTGAAAGTATGAGTTTTTCCCTTCGCAAGCTGGGAAGGTATGATTATGCCACTTATATGACATATATCTCCTACTCCAGCTGTTCTGTCATTGTTCCCGTTGTCCTCATAGAGATCGCCCGAACCTTGAACTTTCCCCTTGAGGCAGGAGGACAGGGCGCCGGAGGCGCTTTGCAGATCGGCAGAAGCCTTTTTATGGTTCTTGCCATGATCTTCTGCGGTTTCGCTGCCGGGAAATGGGGAAAAAGATTCACCATCGGAACTTCTGTGATCCTGATGGGACTGGGAATCGGTATTGCCTCGATCGCCCCCACTTACGGCATTATTTTTCTGGCTCTTGCAGTAGCGGGATTCGGAGAAGGCATCATTGAGGGGTTATGTACCCCTGTGCTGCAGGATCTTCACGAAGACGATGAACCCAGCCGTTATATCAATTTCGGACACGGATTCTGGTCCATCGGCATCGTTATGATGACACTCCTTGTGGGGTGGCTCCTCAATCAAAAGGTGGACTGGCGCTATATCGTAGGCGGTGTTGCCCTCTTTTCCATGCTGCCGGCGCTCATGTTCCTGCTGCCCGGCAGAAAAGATGTTTTCAAAAAAGAAAAGGTGGATGTTGCCACCATCTGTCGTCATACCCTTGATATTGCAAAGTCCGGCAGATTCTGGCTCTTTTTCATTCTGATGTTTCTGGGCGGCGGAGCTGAATTCGGTTTAACATTCTGGGCGTCAAGTTTTGTAAGAATGACCTTCAACTCCACTCCCATGCAGGGAGCTATGGCCACCTTGATTTTTTCTATCGGCATGATCATCGGCAGGCTTGGAGCCGCAGCAGTGATCCCTCAAAAGTATCTTTTTCACATGCTTTTTTCCACCGCAGCAACCGGTATTGCAGCGGGGATACTGCTCCCCTTTGCCCCCTCCATCTGGGCGGCATACGGACTCTTTCTGCTGCTGGGACTTTCCTGCTCAGCCCTCTGGCCCAGTTCACAAAGCTACTGTACCGACAGAATGCCCTTTCTGGACTCCACTGTGGTCTACATCATCCTTTCCTGCGCCGGGACCCCCGGCTGCGGGATCATGACCTGGCTTCTGGGAAAACTGGGTGACAACGTCTCTTTGAAGTGGAGTATTCTGCTGGTGCCCCTTTGTCTTCTTCTTTTCGTTGCAGTACTGCTTTTTGAACGTCTCAAGTGGCGGGATCCGAAAAAAAGCTGATGGACGAAAAAGAAAAATACTCCGATACAGCTCCTGCGCCCCAGGTATCACTTCTGCGGCGCTGGAGTTTTTTTTTCACCTATCTGCTCCTCTTTCCGCTGCTGCTTCAGCTGATTTTCGGCGCCTTCTCATTTGACGCGGAAGAATGGTTGAACTGGTTTGGGGGACTCCTTTTCAGAGGTGCCTTGTGCGGTATTCTTCTCTTTGCCGCCTTCCGGCTGCCCCGGCGTACCGCTCCTTTTTTGATGGGCATTATTTCCATGACAGCCGGAGTTTTCAACTTGCTCGACATATTTCTGCTGGTCAACTTCGGCTCTCTCTTTGATCACTCCATATTCCAACTTGCACGTATTGCCCCCAGGGAGGAGATAAGAGGCTTTCTGCAGCTCTTTTTCATGCGCCTGACCACATGGATCACATTGCTGCTCTACCCGGCTGCCGGTTTTATTATTTTCAAAATCAAAAGAGGGAAATTCCTTTGGGGCACGCTGGTTCTTTTTACGATCCTTGTCATGTTTTTCTTCAACACAGTTGTCCGGGAAAAGAGATCGCCACTCCCCTCCCCTGTTTCGCGGATGAAAAACTTTCTGCAGAACTGGCAGATTTCCCGCCGTCAGTTTCAAATGGAAAATGCCATAGATGCTCAAACGGTTTTCACAGCCCATGACCGCGAAGCTCTTTATCTGCTGGTCATCGGCGAAAGCCACTCAAGAAGACGTTCATCTCTCTACGGTGCCCCCCGCGCCACGACCCCGGGATTAAAAAAACTTCATCAGGAAGAAAAAATATTCCGCTTTGATAATGCGGTCACGCCTCATGTCATGACCCATCTTGCACTGCCGGGACTCCTGACTCTTGCCGGCTCTGATGTAACTCATTTCACCCGTTATCCTTCGCTACCGGACATCTTCCGCAAAGCCGGGTTCAAAGTATGGTACATCTACAATCAGATGCCGGATAAAGAAAGTGATCTGCCTTTTCTGTGTGCTGCCAAACGAGCCGATCATTTTATTTCACTTTCCAATCCACGGAAACATTATGACACACAGCTCCTCTTTGAAATTGAAAAGATATTTTCTGCCCCTGCGCCAAAAAAATTGCTGATACTCCATCTCAGGGGGAATCATTGGAAATATGCCGACAATTTCCCGGAAGAGGAACGGCATTTTTCCCGCGTCTCCGGCAAATCAATGAAAGAAAATGTCATCAACGAATATGATGACTCACTGAGAGCCCTTGACCGATTTCTTTGTGAACTCATCCGGAAAGTTGAAAAACAGGGAAAAAATGCCTTTTTACTCTATCTTGCCGATCACGGAGAATCACTCTATGAAGAGGATGACTTTGCGGGACATACAGATCTCTTCCCGACTGCCGCCACTGCCGAGATCCCCATGTTTCTCTGGTTTTCAGAGAAGTTCAAAAGAACTGAAGTGCGCGTTTCTGTCAGTCAGGCTTTGAAAAGATCCTTTCTCTCATCCGACCTCCCCCATTTGTTCATGGAGCTTGCCGGTATAAAAACTTCAGTATTCCGTCCGGAGCGCTCTCTCATCAATCCTCTCTACAAAAAAATACCCCGGTATGTTTCCACCCGGAGTAAGGACTATGAGACCATGAAAAACCGCAGCGTGCCTACTTCAGAGCAGCAATGACCAACCCGGCAACGATGGCACCGACTCCCGCCAGGCGCACCGGAGGACACTTTTCTTTGAGAATGAATATACCCGCCGCCACCCCGAGGGGAAGACTCATCTGCCGGAAAGCCTGCACATAACTCACATTGGAAACAAGGGGCATGGCAAGCACCACCAATATATAGGCGGAAGAAGAAAATATGCCGCAGACATGAGGCGTCCAGGAACGCAGAAAAAGCTCTTTGAAAGACTCTCTTTCACGTTTGATGCTCAAAACATAAATGGAAAGTCCCGTTGTGATCCCGAGTTCCAGAAGAGAAATGAAAGCTCCCGTTGCAGCTAATTGAGAGTTGGAAGTATGTGCGAGTATCTGCGGGATCAACATTCCGTCCAAGACAGTGTATCCTGTTGTTCCGCAGGCGGCAAGGAGCATATATCCCAAAACAGGGGTCATGTAGTTGCGCCAGCTGAAATCCGAAAATTTCTGCAGAGGCATCATGAGACACCCGGCAAAGACAATAAAAATCCCGGTAACAGCCCAGAGATTCAGCGCTTTTCCGATCCCGAAAAAGGAGGTCACTGCCGCCACCAGCAGCACCGGAAGTGCCCTGACCATGGGATAAGCCAGTGAAATATCCGCACTCCTGTAAGTTTTGAAAAGTCCTATGAAGTAGAGGATCTCAAAAACAATACTCAGAAGCAGAAAACACCAGAACCTGCTCCCCAGTGCCCCCCAGTCGATCCCTGCGAAAAAGACGCAGGGAACGTAAAGCAGAAAGGAGGTCACCGAGGTCAGCAGATAAAAGGCGGCCGTAGGCTTGCTTTTTTTGCTGATAAGGTTCCACCCCACATGGAGAAAGATGGAAAGCAATATCAGCCAGAAAGCTGAAAGAGTCATCTCTTATTTCCGCTTCAGAATGGCGTAAGAGGTCTTTTCAGGCAGAATAACCTTTCCGGAAGCAAAAGAGGCATTTCCAGCCAGCAGTTCCCATTCGCCTTCAGCAGAGAATTCGGACTTCTCTGCTTCATGTCCGCGGTAGAGCGCCATAAATTCGACTCTGCCGTTTCTGCGTGAGACAAGTCCGCTCAAAGAGGCGGCGCCGGGTTCATCACCCACAGGAGAAATGATACCGGCAAAGATCTCTTCGCGGTACTTCTTGTGGAGCGCTGTCATCTTTGCGGCAAGTGCCTGATCTTCAGCATTCACTGAAGAGGGGGCAAACCAGAGCAGAGGATTGCCGAAGAAAGAGATGGCAAACCAGTAATCCCAGGGGTAGATATTGGGATCGACTTCATTGCGTTTCCGGTAGGCCTCTTCATTAACATCGCCGTAATAGGGAACCTCAAGCTGAAGATACTGGAGCCGCACATACTTGGCAAGGTTCCATGCGTTCCGCAGGGTTCTCAGGGGATGATATCCGACGCCCCATCCATGGCAGGCATAACGGTTTTCAAGGAAGAGATTTCCGTATTCAAGGAGTTTGAAGTAACCGCCGCGCATTCCGGCGGTCACATCAAGATTGCAGAAAATTTTCTTGTTGCTCTCAAGGCGGATATTTCTGAGCATAGTCTCGAAATTCTGTTCCGCTTTGTAGTTGGAAAAGAAAGCACCGTCGATCTTGAAAAGATCAAAACCATAACGGCGATGGAAATCCAGCACCAGATCCGTAAACTCTCTGTGATCCTCATAACGTTTGGTCAGACTGGGCGCCAGCCAGAGGGCAAGTTTGATACCACACTCACGGGCCAGTTCTGCAAGAGAATCGAAACTGCCGTTTTCAACGCTCTTGGGATTGATGCTCCAATAATCCCGCAGCACCACATCTTTATTCATGTAACACAGATCCCCCAGCTTGCCGCACTGCCATTCGTCATCGACCTGATAGCTGTCAGCGCCGCAGTTGGCGGCACCTCTGACTTCGGCGGCGAGAAATTCGGGAGAAATACGATCCCGGAAATTACCGCATCCCCAGGCATTACAGACCACGCCATAATATTCTTTACCGTAGTTGAAACGGGTGCGGCAGTATTTTTTGAGCAGTTCATCTTTTTCAACGGCATCGTGATAGATACCCACGGCGTTGCGGTAAGAGACAAAAAGCGTATCGGGTTCAAGTTCATCGTGATTCATGCCCCAGCCGATGCTGATAAGATCGCCGGCAGCGGTCAGGCGGAAGTCATAAGGCTCGATCTCACGCCGCTCGGTGGAGGGGGGGGCCTCTTGAAGGATCATAACGCCTGCGCCCTGCTGATCTTCGCAAAAGAGCAGATTTCCCACATATTCAGAGATCCCCTGCTCTATGGCATGTTCTCTCACCGGACGGTCATGAACATCCGTATGTCCGGCAAATTCAACTGCCATGACCGGCTTGAATCCTTCAGCGGGGTGAAAAGTTTCAACAACAGGTTCCCACTTGAATTTTTCCCCCGTCTTATTGTGTGCATCGTATTCCTGACGCAGCCCCTGACGGCTGTTGAAAAAGTGATCGGGAATCACCTTCAGCTGCAGATTGTTCCGTACACCGTACATGGAGATACCGGGGTAAAGATAGAACTCTCTGGTCAACCGGGTATGGCTGAAGTCATCAAAGTAACGCATGGTCACAAGGATGTGATCGCTTTCAAAGGGCAGATCCTGCCGCACAACAGCATTGCAGGTCTCAAAGCGCCATGCCTTGAATTCGCTCTGATAAGCGTATCCGTAAAGGTCGGCATCAAATTTTTCCGCCGTTTCTCCGGCAAAAACTCTGCCGCTGCCGTCCTTCATCTCAAGAGTATGGAGCAGAGGGGTTTCCAATGAATAGCTCCGGCTGTAACCGGAGTTGGAAAAACTCAATACTTTATCATCCCAGAAAACTCTGACATCCTGAAAGGTCACTTCAGCCATAATTTATTACTCCTTATTATTTTATTGAAGAGCCTTTTTCATCTCTTCAATTACCGCTTCGGCACAGACTGAGTCCATACATTTCTTATGACCGAAGGGACAAACATGTTGAAAACAGGGGGAACACTCCGTTCTTTCTGAAATACATCGCCATGCAGGGGAAATGGGCCCCGTGGCTGTGGGATCGGTAGAACCGAAAACGGCGATACCGGATTTCCCTAAAGCCGCCCCCAGATGCATGATACCGGAGTCGTTGCAGACCATAAAACGCGAAAAGCGGATCAGCATCATCAGCTCCTGCAGATCTGTTGCGCCACACATATTGACGCATTTTTCCGGGGAGAGTCCGGCGCAGACCTCATTGCCTGTTTCCACTTCGTTTTTACCCCCCGCCACCACGACGACACCGCCCCGGTCGATCCACCAGCGTGCCAGCGCATTATAGCGGTCGCTCCCGTAACATTTGGCATCGCCGTAGGCAGCACCCGGTCCCAGAAGCAGCATTTCAGGATGTTCACACCAGGACCATATCTTCTGTTTCGATTCATCTCCGCGGCGGGCAAAGCGAAACTCAGGCAAAGACACACCATCCCACGGAGCGCCTCCCAGAGCCATGGCAATGGCAAGATAACGGGAACAGAGATGTTCCTGCGCTCTGAGGCCGGGGATCTGCTGACGTTTGAGTTTGAAGGCTTTTGTCAGCAGAAAAGATCGTCCTCTTGCAGCGGCTCCGTAAACCTGAGGGACCCGGGCAAGCCGCATGGCAATGGCATCCCGGGGGGAGTTGTTGAAAAGCACAGCAACTCCCGCTCTGAGCCGTTTCACTTCACGTATTTCACTGAAACTCCAGTTGGCATGAGCCTTGCGGAGTCCTACAAAAAAAGAGACTGCAGGAAGTTCCGCATAAAACTGCCTGAACATTTCAGGAGCGACCACGAAAAGTCCGCAGTTTTCCGGCACCACTCTGCTCAGAGAACAAAGCGCCGGAAGCGCCATGACCGCATCCCCCAGATGATTGGGCATGCGGACAACAAGACCGTTGCGCCATTTCCGGGGATCGGGCACAGCTGAAGGCAATTTGTACTCTGCCGGATCATTGAGAGTAAATCGCAATATTTCCATGAAAAAGTCCGCTTTTTATTTTTTGAAAATAAAGTAAACGGCCCCCGCCATACATAAAGCCGCCCAGAGATAGTTCCAGCGCAGAGACTCTTTCATGTAGAACAACGAGAAGGGGACGAAGACCGATAAGGTAATGACCTCCTGCAATATTTTCAGCTGAGCAAGAGAAAGTCCACCGACATGGCCGATCCTGTTGGCAGGCACCTGGATCAGATACTCAAAGAGGGCGATTCCCCAACTGATAAGAGCAGCGATGACCCAAGGCTTGTTGTTGAGATTCTTCAAATGCCCATACCAGGCAAAGGTCATAAAGCAGTTTGAAAGCACCAGCAAGCCGATGGTCTTGACTAACATCCAGTTCATAAAAGGTCCTTACAGAGAAGCTCCGCACTTGAGGGCAGTGAGACGTGCCGTTTCACGGATGGTTCCCTCAGGTGTATGTTTGGGATCGTATCCCAATTCGCGGCGTGCTTTCTCAATGGTAAAGCACATGTGGGTGGCAAAGAAACGCAGCCAGATGGCATCAATGGTATCACCGTATTTTGCAAGCATATCGGGCACACTCATATAGTTGATCTTCGCCTCGCATCCGATGGCTTCAGCATTGAGCTCAACATAACGTTTGATGGGCACAGCATGATCAAGGCAGATGTTATAGCGCTGAGCGATGGAAATACGGGTTGCCGCCGCAAGAATGAAAGAGTCTGCCAAATCATCCACATGGATGGGCTGGAGCAGAGCCTGACCGTCTTCAGGCAGATCCAGAACTTTTCCGGCAAGAATGTCGGGAATAAAGTCTGCCCGTCTGCCGCCCAGGTTGTCCAGAGGCAGACAGTCGCCGCCGCCGGTGATGTAACAGGGACGGATCACCGTGGCGGGGAATCCCGTCTGACAGAAAAGTTCCATGACAAGGTTGTCCACCCGCGCCTTGGCAGCCCAGCCGGATTTTCCGTCAAAACCGCCGTAGGGAGCAGTTTCATCGCAGGGGATGAAGGGCAGCGGAGCATAACCGCCGGTAGAGGAACAGTGGATATAGTGTTCCAGATTTTTGCCCGCAAAACGGTGAATATGGTTGATGGAGTCCACATTGGGAACAGTATCAACGATAATGTCATAGTTTTCAGAAAGAATGTCGCGCATGCTCTCTTCGCACTTTTTGTCGGCAGTGATCCGACGGATATTGCTGCCGAGACGCTCAGCGTACACCTCTCTGTTCTTACTTCCACGGGAAACAACGGTCACATCACAGCCTTCATTGGCAAAGTTCAACGCGACCTTGTGACCGAGCCATCCGGTACCGCCGAAAACAATTACTTTTTTCATAAAATATTCACCACTTTATTTGAGTTGCAGATAATTACTTTCCGGCTTCAACAAGATCCTGGATCTCATCCAGATCGGTCAGAGCCAGAATGTTGAAGGCCCCCATGGACTGAGGCAGCATGTCTCTGGGGGAGAGAGCTGAGTCTTTCCATGTACGCACCCTGTGTCCGAAACAGGGGGTGATCTCTTCATCAGTCAGGAACGCCGCCAGCAGAGCGACGATCTGGCCGATGCCGGAGCTGGTCAGAACGATCTTTTTGTTGCCGTAAGCCTTCAGCAGCTTAATGGCGCAAAGCACATCGTAGACACGGCTGCCCAGCATGCATTCGTTACGGAGCAGTGCCAGTGAGGCAAAGTGATAATCATAGGTGTAATAGGCGAAAAATTCCCTTGATCCCTGATCGCAACCGTCGGGGGTATTTTCACCGACGCCGCGGTAGTCAAATCCGTAAAGGTTGCGGTTTGCGGGCACGGGACGCTTCAGAAGTTCCTCCTGACTGCTGATGTTGGGAATATAAAGTTCAGCCACTTCTGCTTCAGGAATATGCTGATAGGCAGGAACCTCTTTCATCAGAGAAAGAGTGCAGATCAAATGTTCTTCAGTTTCCACTCCGTAACGGCTGAATCCCCTTTTGTCATCGGGGAAATACTTGCCCCTGAGCTGACGGTAAGTGGGAACCTTGACCTCACCGATGCCCAGAACCTTTTTCAGTTCGGCACGGAGTGCGTCGGGAGAGAGTTTGGGACGCTTTGCGATGGTGGCAAGAGTCCGCTCTGCAATATAGTCGTTAACGGTTTTGGAACCGGGAACGTTCAAAGAACTGCTGCCGGGAGCACAGGAAAGCTCTTCTTTGGTAAGATACTGATTTTCGGGTTCCTTGTCATCGGCATCAAGATTGAAGTTTTTGCCGAAGAATCCGTAGGCCGCTTCACGGTTATGGATGGAATATCCGTGGTTGGTGGGGCCGATAAAGATCCCCACATTCTCCTCCTTGCCGAGAAGGGCGTAGATTTTTTTCACTTCTTCATACACTTCACGGGTTCCGCGGATATCGAAAAAGTCATTTTTCTGACCGAGGATCAACAGGGGACGGGGTGCCTGTGCAATCAGGTAGTCTGCCATTTCACCGCCGTCGGCAGCCACACCGGGAGGAATCTGCTCAGCATCCACGGGCAGTTCGTTTTCAACGTTCCGCAGCCAGCGGGTGATGTAGCAGCTGGGAGCAGCAGCAGTAAAGCGGTCATCCACGCCTGCCACCAGAGTGGTCAGAGTACCGCCGCCGGAGTTCCCGGTCACGCCGACGCGTTCAGGATCGACCTCCTCACGGCTCAGCAGATAGTCAAGTCCGCGAACTGCATCATAGACGCGCCAGGTGCCCATATTGTCACCGGAAAGAAGCATCCTGCGATTGAGGAGATTGTGTTCGGTCACATTGTGCAAAGTTTCCTCATAGGGATACTGACGTCTTTCGCCCTGACCGATGGGGTCGATTCCCAGCACAACACAGCCCTTGCGGCAGAGTGAGATCATAACGGCCTGATAGGTCTCGCTGAATTTACCTTCAAAAGCATGTCCGCAGAGAAAGATCACGCCCGGAACTTTGCCGGTACGTTTTTTGGGGATATAAAGGTTGGCGCAAACAGGAAAATCAGGACGGCTCTCATAGATCACATTTTCGACAATGAAATCTTCACGCTCTGTTGTTTTAGTGATACGGGCCTTGAGATCGCAGCGTTCTGCAGGAAAATCATAAGCTCCGGCAATACGTGCACGGACCCTGGCAATGAATTTTCTGGCATCTTCAGCGGTCTTGAGTGAATCAATTTCAGCTCTGCGCTGAGCATCATTTTTCCGGAATTTTTTGACGTAATACTCCTGGATCAAATCACCGAAGTTTGACATTTTTCACCTTCCTTATCATAAAGTTTTACGGTATATAAAAAAACCTTTCTTAAAATATAACCTCTCAACAAACACAATGCAAGTCAAAGTTTATTCTTTTCTCTGACAAATGACCAATGAAAATACAAACTGTTTTCTTGCATTGTTGTCAAGTGTGGATTATATTAATTAAAGTTCCGGTAAACAAACAGCACCGGAGTTCCGATTCCTGTGCGACTTTCCGGAAATATAAGTATCTTTTACAAAATTTAGAAATACTGTGAGGTAAAAAATGAAATTCCTGTTCCTGCTTTCTTTCTGCGTTCTCCTTTCTCTGGGAGGAGCCGAACTCTTTGTCGGCCCAGATGCTCAATTCAAAACCATCAAAGCCGGCATCAAAGCAATGAAGCCGGGTGACACCCTGACCATTATGCCGGGAATCTACCGGGAATCCATTGAAGTCGCCAATCTGGGGGCAAAAGACAAGACGACTGTCATCCGCGCCAAACTTCCGGGCACGGTGCTCCTCAGAGGCGATGTGGATGCCCCACCTTTCCGTAAAGTTTCCGGAACACGTTTCACATACGTCACCGACTGGAAAGGCAATGCCAATGCGGTCAATGAGAGGGATTCTTTCAAGATCCTGCTCCCGGCGGCAGCAGTCAAAGATCTGGAGTTCACCCGCAGCCGTTTTTTCTATGATGAAAAGAATGGAAAACTTTATATCTCCACCTCTGACGGTCAGACGCCTGACAAGCACTTTTACACAATTTCCGTCATCAAAAACAACGCTCTTTATTTGCAGAAACCTGTCAATGTGATCATTGACGGCCTTATGGTCACAGGGTATTACTCTCACGAAAAACTCACTTCAAGCATGAGTTCCAGTGCTTATGCGATCCGCATCAATCACCCTGTGAACAGCACGATCCGCAACTGCAAGGCCTTTTTCAACGCCAACGGTATCCATATCGGTCACGGCGACGGCGGCACCATTGACCGCTGCATGGTCTTTGCCAACGGTTCCTATAATCCCTCTTCCGGCGGCGGACTTGTGGTATGGTGTCCGGCAAAGAACGCCACTATCAAAAACAGTCTTTCCTTTTACAGCGCCAAGCCGGGGGGCCCCATCGGGATCCGCATTTACGGTGCAGATGCGGTCAATTGCAAGATAGAAAACTGTATCTCATTCGGCGATGAAGCCACCGCCATCAAGGCACGAAACCTCAACAGTTGGATCATCAATTCATACAGCCAGCACGGACTTCACTCCAACAACCTGAAAAACTGTGCCTCTGCAGGCGTCAACGCATTCGGTTACGAAACCAATCTGCTCCGCGTTGACAAGATCCGCAAAGCTGAACACGACGCTCTCTTTGCCGACCCTGAAAATTACGACTACCGTCCCCAGGAGGGGGCCGCCCACAGCTCCCGCGGTCTGAAAGAAGAGAAAAATCTCTATTTCGTTTCTCCTTTCGGTAAAGACTCCAACTCCGGACGCTCCGTCAGAAATGCATGGCGCACTTTGAAGAACATTCCTGCCGGAGCGACCGTATATCTGCTCCCCGGAGCCTATGAAGGCGCCCGGATCACCGCTTCAAATGTGACCTTGCGCTCCAGAGGCGCCGGACAGCGGGCAGTCTTCACCTCTCCCCTGACGGTCAGCGGCAGCAAAGTCACTTTGCGCGACATCAACTTCACGGGGGGCAAAGTGACCGTTTCCGGTAATGATGCCGTCATTGAAGGGTGCGGATTCGCCGTACCTCTCAAAGTCACAGGCGCCCGCCCTGCTGTGACTCACTGTGCTTTCCTGAAAGATCCGGAACTGCCTGCTGAAAAGATCTGTCACAGCAATATTGACTCAAAGAGTTCCGTTGCGCCTCAGTATGTCAACGCTGAAGGCGGTGACTTTACTCTCAAAAACTTTTCCGCTTTTGCCGGAAGAGGCTTTGACGGACTCCCCATCGGTCCCTACCGGTTGAGCCGTTCTGCCAAACCTGCGGCGGTCACTGGTCCCTTCATCCGCTCCACCAGTGCCACCACAGCCAACATTGAGTGGTGGACAGATAAAAGCGATGTCAGTTCCGAACTGCGTTGGGGCGCCGACAAAAACTGCGGGAAACGCATCGGCAGCGCCTGGCAGGGGGGCAGTTATCACTGCGCCACTCTGACCGGGCTGACGCCGGGGAAGCGCTACTATTTCCACATTGCCTCCCGGACTCCTCTGCGCGAAGTCCACAGTAACACAGAGCTGGAACTTCAGGATGAGTTCAAAGTCCGTGAACTCGTACGGACTCCCATTCAGGAGTTCACACTCCCTGCCACCCCCAGACATACTCAGGAACTCTTCGTGGCTCCCACAGGGTCAGATGATGCCCCCGGAACCAGAGCCAAGCCCTTCAAAACCATTTCCTGCGCTCTTGACAAAGCTGTTGCAGGTGACACAGTAACGATTCTGCCTGGAAGATACCGGGAGTCTCTGCGTTTCCGTTCCGGCGGCGACAAAAACGCGCCCCTCACCTTGCGCGCCCTCAAGCCGGGCAGCGTCATCATTGACGGATTCCGCAAGATCAATACGGCGATCTCTCTTGAAAATGTGACCGACGTCATCATTGACGGATTGACTTTCAAGGATGTCAACGACACAACCGGCAGCTGCATCAAGATCAACGGCGGCAGCAATATCACCATCAGAAGATGTTTTCAGGACGGTCGATGCCACGGCTACACCCCCTCTCTCATCTCGGCTCACGGAACGCGCAAGCTGACCGTTGAAAACTGCGTCATCATCCGGGGATTCCACGGAGCCTCTTTCTACCGCTGCCCCGATCTGACCGTCAGGAACTGCGTCTGGTATGTGAACCAGATCAACCACTTCTACGCCCACTGCCACTCAGATGAAAAGACCCTTGTGGAAAACAATATTTTTGTGGATAACGTGCCTGCCAAACACTCCGAAGCTCTCTTCTCTGTTCTTTCCCTTGAAGCTCTTACCATGCGGAACAACGCCTTCTATCTGCGTATGCCCCAAAGCCACCGTGCCATCGTGGGCTTCACCCGGAAACACGGGAATTATTACAGACAGAAAAACAATCTTGAGATGCTCCGGAAAGCCGGGGCGGATGAAAAAGGCACCATCTTCGCTGATCCCGGATTCAAGATCATGCCTAAAGGACTTGTCATGTTCAAAAATGTGCCCGCCCTGACTCAGGCAAGCATTACACGGAGCATGAACTATAACAAAGAAGCACTTGAGCTGGGCAAAACATTCGCTGCTGTTGAGCTCGGTCTGGTCAAAGGCAAGTATACCCCCTGGCACATTACGGATTTCATCAGTACCAACCCGGAACTTCTGAAAAAGAAGATCGGACTTGATCCTGAGGCATTCAAATGAAAGTACCCACCATACAATTTGTTGAAAAAGGCAAAGCCCTCCTTACAGAAACAGAGTTTGTCTGCCAGGCGGGAGCGGGCGAAGTACTGCTTAAAACAGAGTGCACTTTGATCTCTCCCGGAACGGAATTCGCCTGTCTCAATGGCAACACCAATCGCGGTACAGTACAGTTCCCCATGACTCTGGGATACAGCGCTGTGGCAAGAGTCCTTGAAACAGGGGAAGGCGTCACGGAGTTCCAGCCGGGGGACCGCTGTTTGTGTTACCACTCCTGCCACAGGAGCTATCAGCGCTGCCCGGCTGAAAAAGTCGTCAGGATCGAAAGTGACGGTCTGCCTTCCGAAGAAGCTGTTTTCTGCGTGGTGGGCTGTATGGGTTTCCAGGGTGTCCGCCGCTGCCGCCCTGAGTTTGGGGAGTCTATGATGGTCATGGGGTTGGGACTTCTGGGACAGTTTGCCGTACAGACCGCCAGACAATCCGGGATCTTTCCTCTTATCGCCCTTGACTTTGCCCCCAAGCGGCGAAACCTTGCTCTTGAATCCGGCGCCGACTATGCCTTTTCACCTGATGATCCCGAACTGGATCAGAAGATCCGTTCTCTTACAGGCACCGGGTGCAGCAGCGTCATTGAAGTCACAGGCGATCCTCAGGCGGTGATCCGGGGATTGCAGCTGACCGCTCCCGGAGGCAGGATCTCTCTGGTTGGCTGTTCAAGAACGGCGACTGAAAAGGTGGATTTCTACAATCTGGTCCACCGTCCCGGTATCTCTGTGCTGGGAGCACATAACATGGCGCGTCCTCAACAGGATAATCTCCCCGGTATTTGGACAATGAAAAACGATATGAAGACGCTTCTGCGTTTCATGGCGGCAGGCAGGATCAAAAGCACTCATCTTCTTGACCTGAAAGCGGATCCGGAAGATGCCCCCCATATTTATGAACGGATCTTCAACCGGGATCCGGATCTGCTCGGCGTGGTTTTTGACTGGAACAATTACTGATCTGTCAGCTATGAATAAATTCATCACACGTTACAACCTGAAAGATTTTCAGAAGCTCATCCCTCTGCTGATGCGCTGTTTCCCGGAGTTCTGGACACCCCGGCTGGCAGAAAAGAAATACTCTTTTCCCTATGATTTGAAATTGTTTGCCGCCCGTTTGGAGGGCAAACTCATGGGCTGTATCGGAGTCCATCCCTACCCTTTTTTCTTTGAGGGAGATGTTTATTCCTGCGGCGGCGTCTGTGATGTGGCAATAGATCCTGATTACCGGGGCAAGGGATATTCAGTTGAGCTTCAGAAGTTTTTCATGGACTACTGTCAGCGCAATTACAAAGCTGTATCCCTGATGCCCCTTTACACCGGGAAACCGGGTGTCTATCTCAAACGGGGATGGAAGATCTATGAATCCGACAGAAGTGATGAGATCTCTTCAGAAGTGTTTCCTCCTGAAAACACCTTCACATTCAATGCGGAGCGTCTCTCGCTTGCCTGTCTGCGTGGCAGAAAAGCTCCCCGTACGCAGGAGGAGCTGCTGGCGCACAGAATTATGAAACTTTATCTTTCAGGGAAAAAGTTCAACGGCAAGTGTTTACGTTCAGGCAAGACCTGGTGGGAGCTTTTTGCAGACGCCAAACATCTCTGGCGTGTGACAGAAGATACATATTACCTCTACCGTGCAGAAACTCTTCTTGAGGCCTATTCTTCAAATCCGGTATCTCCGGTCAATCGTTTCGCCCCGCGGCACGGCGGCTTTGAAGAGGACAACAAAGTCATGGTCAATCTGCCCCGCCTCAACACCCGGACAGATGGAAGGATCGCCCGGGCGCTGGAGGAAAAGAGTTTTATTTTCCCTGCTGCTGATATTTTCTGACAGAGGTAATTTCAAAAGTCATTCAAAAAATGGCAAAGATGTCATTCGCAAAGAGCTGTAAAGGGTAGTTTGATCCGGCGTCGCCAAGGCTATGCCGTGACAAGGGTTGCTGCCTGCAAGGTAACAGGCGCTTGTCCCGCCG
>JAFWBQ010000050.1 GCA_017507125.1 Lentisphaeria bacterium | reverse complement strand
GACCGGGATTTTGCTATTGCCTTCTTTCAGATTCCACCTCACGATGGACACCCTTGGCTTTCGCTAACAGTTCCTACTGACAAGGTCTGTATCGGACTTTCACCGACGAGTCAATGCGCATGCCGCGCATACTAAAAAAGCGCTGCGGTGCTGGCAGAGCCATTGCCGCAGCGCTTCTTGAATATCTGTCTCAGGAGCGGGTCTGTCCGCTGCCCACAGCCACCCATTTATAGGAACAGAGTTCCGCAGGGCCCACAGGCCCCCGGGCGTGAAGGCGGTCGGTGCTGATGCCCACCACGGCCCCCATGCCGTAGTCGCCGCCGCCGGAAAGACGGGTGGAAGCGTTGACCAGCACTGAGGCGGAGTCAACACCGGCGATAAAACGTTCTGAAAGAGCAAGAGAGTTGGTAATGATACCATCGGTATGACCCGAACCGTAGCGGGCGATGTGAGTCATCGCTTCTTCAATGCCGTCAACGATACGGATGGAAAGTATGGGCGCAAGATATTCAGTGCCCCAATCCTCTTCTGTTGCTTCCCGGCATTCAGGCACCAGGGCGCAGCAACGGGGACAGCCACGGAGCTCCACCTTTTCCCGGCGGAGTGCCTCCGCCACAGCCGGCAGCAGCCGGGGCGCAGAGGCCGCGTCCACAAGAAGCGTTTCAAGGGCATTGCAGACCTCCACCCGCTGGCACTTGGAATTGACCACCAGAGAGACGGTCATATCGGTATCAGCATCTTCCGCCGCATAAAGGTGACAGATGCCGTCATAGTGCTTGAGCACCGGGATCCGGGTGTTGTCAGAGACTGCTCTGATAAGATTTTTGCCGCCCCGGGGGATGATGAGATCAATGAAGCCCTCCTGTTTGAGCAGTTCCCCCACAACGGCGTGATCGGTGCTTTCAATAAGCTGGATCGCGTCAGCGGGCAGTCCGGACTCCACCGCTGCTTCACGCATGGCGGCGGCAAGGACTTTGTTGGTTCGCAGGGATTCGGATCCGCCTTTGAGGATGACGGCATTGCCGCTTTTCAACGCTACGGCGGCGGCATCGGTTGTCACATTGGGACGGGCTTCGTATATGATGGCGATGACACCGATGGGGACCGCAACGCGTTTGACCTGCAAGCCGGAGGGCATGGTGCGTCCTTCAAGGATCCTGCCCACAGGATCCGGCAGTGCCGCAGCCTCTTCCAGACGGTTGACCATGTATTTGAAGATCTTTTCAGTGACCTGAAGCCGTTTTTTGAAAGCATCAGAAAGTCCGGGGGCGGCAGCAAGGTCGGCGGCGTTGGCAGCCATAAGTTCCTCTTTGCAGCTGATGAGTTTGGCGGCCATGGCGTTGAGAGCAGCGGCGCGGCATTCTCCTGAAAGGGCGCTGAGAAGCCGGGAGGCTTCTTTTGCTTTGCGGGCAGTACCGGTGACGGAAAACATAAGATTTTCTCCTGAAAGTTACATCGTTTTTACATAAGAGCCTGTTTGCCTGACTGAGTCAGCTGCGGCGGATATTTATCCGGATGGCGTTTGGGATCTCTTTTTCTGAAACAGCTATAAGATAGCCGCCGCCGCCGGCACCGTTGAGTTTCCACCCCAGAGCGGTATCCTTGATTTTTTCGATCTCTTCTGCAACATCGGGGGTAAGCATGGCGGGGAACATACGGAGCTGTGCTTCAAAGGAGCGTGTCGTATTTTTTCCCCACTCAACAGAATCTTTGTTCATAAGGGCGCGCCAGACATTTTCTGAGGATTCTGCAAGGAGCCGGACATCTTCAGCATTGATGGCTGCACCGGTATAGACATCATAATCCGCGCTGCGCCGGGGCATCTGGAGAAGCCAGAGATGCCGCTCTATGAAACGCAGGATCTCCTCATCTTGAACCGAAGCGATGGTACGCGGCCAGAAGCCTTTATCAAAGTTGAGTTTGTTCAAACCGGGCATCAGTATGCCCAACTGATCCTGAGCCCCGCTGAAGTGGATCGTGCCGGGGGGATTTTCAAGGCAGAAAAGTTTATAAGCAAGTTCTTCCGGATCTCCCGCCGGGATCGCCGTCTGCCACAGTTCAATGGCTTTTTTACGGGAACTTGTCGCCATGCCGCTGCGGTCATTGAATTCAATATCGGGCTCAATGGAAACAGTCAGAACAGCCCCCGGCGCAAGATCGTTCAACGCCGGCTGATCGAGCCAGCCGCCGCAAAGCTCCACCCGGTAGGGGATGCGGCACTCCTGACGCAGTGCAGTGGTGGAACGCACCGGAAGTCCCGCAGAAGGGATTCTTTCACTGACCAGCAGTTCGATACCATGCTCTTTGCAGAATTTTTCTTTGGCAGGAGCAAAGCCGTCTGTATTGACGAAAAAGATATCCGGTTTCAGTTCCAGCACTTCTTTTTCAAAGTCCATGATGCCGCTGCCGGAGTTGATCCAGGCATCTTTTACATAGCGGATGGCTTTGACCATATAGAGTCTTTCGGCATCATTATTTATGGTTTTGCGTCCTTTGAGTTCATATATCGTCTTATCCGAACCCAACCCCACGTAGAGGTCGCCGTGACGTGCCGCCTCTTCAAAAAAGGCGACATGACCGGAGTGCAGCATATCATAACATCCGGAAACGAAAACTTTTTTTGCCATAAGCTCCTCTGAACTTTTTCTTGAACAATCCCGCTGTTTTGTACTTTGTACCGCTCATAATATAGCAGTTGCCCCCTCAAATTGCAAGTTTTGAGAAATGCCGGAGAGAGGGAAAAACTATTTTTGGACAGCTGCTTTCTGCACGGGTGCAGCGGGATAGGCGGGTTTCCCTTCTTTGAAAACTGAAAAATCTGCGAAAGAAGCGTAGATGACGGCGATGATCACGATCAGCACTCCTGCTGCAGGATAAGCGTATTTCCAGGGCGTGAGATCGGTTGCTTTTGCATCTTTCTCTTCAAAGAGGGGGGCCATGGGTTTGACTGCCCCCCAGATCACCATGGTAATGACCATGAGGGCAAAGACTGCTGCGACAAAGTGAAACTGTCCCATGGCTGCGGCCCATTCTTTGAAGGGGGAGACAAAGTAGCCCAAAGCATTCAGAACAATACCGCAAACCAGTACTGTGTTTGCTGCAATGGCGGGGACCTTACGGGAAAACATAGCAACAAAGACCACTGCCAGAAGGGGGATGAAGGTTAGACCATTCATGCTTTGGAGATATCCGAAAATGCTTCCCGCGTTCATCAGCATGGGCGCGATAATAACGGATCCCACTGTGACCGCAAAACCGAAATATTGTCCGATCCTGACCACCTTTTTGTCATCGGCTCCGGGGGCGATGTATCGTTTGTAGACATCAAGGCTGAAAAGCGTACAGGTGCTGTTGAGCACGGAATTGAAACTGGAAAGAATGGCTCCCAGCAGAACCGCCGCAAAAAAGCCTTTTAACGGAGCCGGCAGCACCATATTGACAAGGGCGCCATAGGCTTTGTCTGAGATTGCCGCTCCCGTTTCCGGATTGACAGGAATATGCAGCGTCCCCCTTGAAAAAAGGATGGCTGCGATCATGCCGGGAAGCACCAGAAAAAGAGGTCCCAGCAGTTTCAGCAGACCTGTCAGAAGAACGCCTTTCTGACCTTCTGTGAGGGATCTTGCCCCCAAAGTACGCTGAATGATCTGCTGATTGGTACACCAGTAAAAGGTGTGGATGAGTAAAATTCCGGTAAACAGGGCGAAAAAGGGCGCTTCGCTGTCATGGGCACCGATGGAGTTGACCCGCCGCCCGCCTTCTTTCGTAAATGCCGCAAGGTCGGCAGAAAAGCCGCCGGCATCGAGGGCGTCAAAAGCGAACCAGGCAATAAGCATTCCTCCGATGAGCAGACCGATACCGTTGAGGGTATCCGAAACGGCACAGGAGCGCAAACCGCCGAAAAGCGCGTAGGCTCCGCCGATGAGCGCCACTGCAATGACCACGATATAGAGTTGAGCCACTTCGCTCTGGACTCCGGTTATGGACCCCAGATCAAGAATATCCAGCATACCTCTGGCTCCGGTGTAGAGGATGATCGGCAGCAGGATCAGCATATAGGAAAGAAGAAAGATCAGGTTGCAGATGGCCCCTGTTGTGCCGTTGAACCTCAAACGCAGATATTCCGGCACGGTAGTGACACCGGCACGGAGGAACTTGGGCAGGAACCAGAGCGCCATCAGAACGAGGGCGACAACAGCGACGACTTCCCATGCCATGACACTCATGCCTTCTTTGAAGGCTGATCCGTTCAGACCCACAAGCTGTTCCGTTGAAAGATTGGTAAGCAGAAGTGAACCTGCGATAACAGGGAAGGTCAGACTTCTGCCCGCCAGAAAAAATCCCTCCTGAGAGGCATTTTCACGTTTACGCACCAGAAGCCATGTGCCGCATGCCACCAGAAAAGTGAAGAAAATAAAAGAACTCAGAGTGATAACAAACATATTCCGGAATACCTTTCAAGTTATTTTATACAAGCACCGGAGTTAATGTACCGCATAACAGGAAAAAATGCAAGGCGTTTTTCCGGAAAAAACGATCAAAGTGCCCACCACATACCCAGGGTCCGGAGCAGATCATTCTTTCTGAAGCCCCACCGCCAGGCGCTGAAAAGCCGCTTCATATAGCTGGATTCATGCAAATGCTCAGCCCAGGCATTGACAAGCCGGTGCTGTTCCGGAGAAAGTCTGCCGCTGAACCGGGCACCGAAAGCAGCCGCCTGCTTTTGGGTCGCCCTCAGTTTTTTTCTGAGGAGTTGCCTTTGAAAGAGTTTTTTCAGCAGTTTCTGCCGGGGAACAGCTCCGTAAACATTATCCCTGTGCTGACGGTAGTCGATGAGGGGCTCATTCACAAAGATGATCTTCCCGAAGGCAGCGGCGATAAGAGCAAGATACCAGTCATGGCAGACGGCTTCAGAAGGTATACCGGCAAGATCCCTGAGCGCCTGGTTGAACATAACGGTACAGCCGGTGACGTTGTTTTGGATAAGCAACTCTCTCAAAGTGCTTTTTTGAGGCGCCAGAGATTGAAAACGGATCATGGATTCGGCTATACACGAAAGAGATGAATCCACGACACGCAGATCACTGTGGATCAGAATGGGAGTTTCTTTGCCCCATTTTTCTTCCGCCTGCTTCATGGCGGCGAAAGTCTTTTCGATTTTTTCCCTGTGCCAGATATCATCCTGATCGGCCAGCATGTAATAATCGCTCACAGGGGCATCGTTTATAAGTTTGCCGTATGAACCCACAACTCCGTAATGGGTTTCATCGGCAAGTTTTGTTGTCCCGGGAAGACGGGTGCGGCACTCCGGCGGCATGGAGTCAATGCCGTCAGAGCGGTAGACCAGTTGAAATCCCTTCATCGTCTGCTGCTGCAGCGAGTTGAGGAACTCCGGCAGAAACGGGGAATTTCCGTATGTGGAAAGCAGTATCGTTATCACAGGGTACACAACTCCGCAGCATTTTTTGTGAAGGTCTGATATGAACGCCATACAATATAACACCTGACGCCGGAAAATACAACCCGGAAACATGAAAAACTTTCCCCTGCAGCAAAGCACCGGACCGTTTCAGGAAATATCCGGAAAAGAACTTTGAAAAAATCATCAGAAAAGTCTTGACATTTTCAGCTTGAAGGGTATATTTAGCACAGAAACAGCCGGAAAAAGGAGGCATATTTTATGCAAAATACGGAATCTTTTCTTCTTGATAATGGTAAAATCGATCTTGCCCGGGTGAAAAACGGTATCCTGTTGCTGACTTTCGATGACGGGCGTTTTGAAACGTGGCTGCCGCATCTGGAGCTTTTTGACAGATTCAATGCACATGCGACCTTTTTTTATGACAAAGAGATCACCGCAGAGTGTGCCGACTCCATGAAACAGCTGCGTGCACGGGGACACAGCGTCGGTTTTCACTCCACCACCCACAAGGACGCCGTTGATATAACACCTGAAGCATATTACAGGGAGTATATCAGACCTCAAGTGGAACAAGCCGAAGCGCTGGGTGTCAGGGATATTGCTTTTTTTGCTTATCCCAATAACCGCCACTCTGAAGAGTTTGACCGCTTCTTGAGCCGGTACTTTGCACGCTTCAGAGCCGGAACCGGGATCAAAGCTCCCAAGGGCTATTGGATCGCCGATTTTGAAGAGCCTTATGTCGCCCTGGAAGAGCTGCCCGGACACAGAGTCATGGGGGGATGCGGCATCGGTCCTTTTTATGAAACGACTCAGGAAAATCTTGATGCAGCTCTGGAAAAGGCGGCACGGGAAAACAAGGCTGTCACCTTTTTCTCTCATGCGATACTTTCAGAAGCAAAAACGGTTCACATGGCGTCAGCAACTCTTGAAGCAATGCTTGAAAAAGCGGCAGAACTGGGGATGATGATCGCCGGATTCAGTGAACTTCCCTGATCCTGTGTTTGAACTAAGGTTGAGCTTGGAAGATTTTTCGGAAAAATTCCCCTGATTTGAGCTTGACATTTCAAACAGGCGGGGTTATCTTAATAGCGTTAAATGAAATTCACCCACAAAAGGAGGAAATGAATCATGGAAAAATTTAAGGTCGCATTTGTCGGGTTCCGTCACAGCCACATCGATGGTCTTTACAGCAGGATGAAAGACTCTGATCAATACACCATTGTGGCCGCCTGTGAGGAAAACGCCGAAGCCGCCGCCGCCGCCAAAGAACGCGGTATTGACATTACCTTTAACGATTTCCACGAAATGATGCAGCAGTGCGAATTTGACATCCTCGCCATCGGTGATTACTTCGGTATCCGTGGTGCCCGGGCCATCTCTGCTCTTGTTGCCGGGAAACATGTTATTGCTGACAAACCTCTTTGTACCTCTCTTGCTGAGCTCCGCGAGATCCGTCATCTGGCCCAGACCCGCAATTTGAAGGTCGGTTGTATGCTTGATATGCGTCTCAACGCCAACGTCAACGCAGCCAAGGCTGTCATTGACTCCGGACGTCTGGGTGAGATCCACGCCATTTCTTTCGGCGGCCAGCATCCCCTTTCTTACGGAACCCGTCCCAACTGGTACTTTGAACAGGGCAAGCAGGGCGGTACTATCAATGATATTGCCATCCATGGACTTGATGCCATCGAATATATGACCGGACACACCATCACTGAATTGACTGCTGCCCGCACCTGGAACGCTTTTGCCACCTTTGCTCCTGTGGTCTTCCAGGATGCCGCTCAGGGTATGTTTGCCCTTGACAATAAATGCGGTGTGATGTTTGACGTTTCTTACTTTGCTCCTGAAAAGACTGGATTTGCCAATCCCTTCTACTGGCGCTTCACTATCTGGGGGCGCAACGGTGTGCTGGAATTCAACTATGCTGATGCCGGATGCAAACTTTACCTCACCGGCGCTGAAGCTGTGGAAGAGATCCCTGCTGCAACTGATAATTCTGATTATCTGCAGATTTTTACTCAGGAAATCACCACCGGTGCCGATCTGCCTTTTGGCAGCGAGCACATCATGGAGGTTTCTGAAAAGTGTCTCAAACTTCAGGCTATTGCTGACAAGAACCGCTGAAACAGCCTTTTTCAAGGCAACAAAAAATGAAGTGCACCCCAAAAGTTGGACACAACCTTTGAGGTGCATTTTTTTTATGGAGAAAACACAAAAGAAACCGCGTCAGTGTAGTGTAGAATTCAAACTTTGTGCTATATTAGATAAGCTCGTTAAGCGTCTGTTCAAAAAACTACCGGTTGGAGTTGAGCCGTTGCTGCATTCCGATCAGGGCTGGCAATATCAAATGAATGAGTATTGTAGAATGCTCAAAGCACACAATATTACTCAGAGCATGTCCAGAAAAGGTAATTGTCTGGATAATAGTGTAATGGAGAATTTCTTTGGAAGATTGAAAACAGAAATGTTCTTCGGTGAAACATTTGCTTCCGTTGAAGATTTCAAGCAAAAACTTGAAGAATACATTTGCTATTTCAATAACG
>JAFWBQ010000049.1 GCA_017507125.1 Lentisphaeria bacterium | reverse complement strand
GTGACAACTGACTTTCAAGGTTGTAGGGGGTAATGGCAAGACTGCGCCGGGCAAGAGTTCCGCCCAGCATGACCACCTGAGGCAGTTTTTTGGTGCTGAGGATCTCAAGCGCCACATTGGGGGCGCTGGTGATGATGACGCAGTGCTGATCGGGGATGATCCGCGCCAGTGCCATGGCGGTGCTGCCGGAGTCGATATAGACCGCTTTGCCGGGTTCCATAAGGGTGACAGCTTTGGCGGCAATGGTTTTTTTGGCTTCGGGATTGCGCTGTTCGCGTTCGCTGTAATAGTCTTCACTCAAGCCGAATGAGCGCTGAACAGCCCGGGCGCCGCCCCGGGTCAGGATGATGGAGCGTTCTTTTTCAAGGTAGGCAAGATCCCGGCGGATCGTCATTTCGGACCATTTGCTGAAACGCTCTGCCAACAGAGCTATGGAAACTTCTCCATTAGCCTGTATGAATTTCAAGATGGCATCCCGGCGCTCGTGCATTTGTAAAGACTCCGTTTAAGTATAATATTGCAATGCACATAATATAGCACCGGGAGTGCTTTTTTTCAACAGATGTTTGTGAAAAATTATCACAATTTTGTGAAAAAACAACACTTTCGTCAGTCGGCAACTTTCGTGATGGCCTTCCAAGTGGTGCCGCCGGATTTCACAATACTGCATTTATAGCAGATACTTACATGTTCTCTGGCAAGGGAGGTGTGTCCATCGGCATGGAGTGTCCACGCCGACTTCCCGGGGTGACGGTAGCCCATAAGGAGCGTTTGATCGCCGTGTTCGGTGTGCCAGGAGTTGCGGTAGTCGGTCATTCCTCTGCCGGCACTGTCTGCCATATAAATCAAACGGCTGGGTTTCCGGACCCGTGAAAAACGCACCACGGGCTCCCATGCGCCGTTGAGCCAACCGTTGACAGCCATAGTCAGGTACAGAGAACCCGGCGTATCAGGCAGATTGCTGAAAGGGGCAGGCACATAGGCGGTGTACTTCAGATTGGCTTCATTGACAAGGGGACAAGCCAGCTGATGACGCCTCAGCAATTTTTTGCTGGTCAGGTGAACGCCGCCCAGATAACTTGAACCGTTCCAGAGCTCCTTGTATTCGCTCCAGGGCGAATGGGTAGAGGGATTGTAGAAGAAGTTGGAGGGAGCCGTCTTCTTTTTCGGGAAGAATCCGCTGTAATCGGCAACATACATCCCCAGATATCTCCCCATGGTGCTGAAATTATTACCGCAGGAAGTCGCCGTGGCTCTGGCGCGGGCCTGCTGCAAGGCGGGCAGAAGCATGGCAGCCAGAATGGCGATGATAGCAATGACAACGAGAAGTTCGATCAGCGTGAAACGGTAAATTTTTGACATGTGAGAATACCTTCTTAAGAAAAATTTTTATTTTGGATCTGCTCCGGAAAAATCTTCATCAGTATGTGATCGAAGAGATGGGTTTCCATGAGGTGCTGCCGGATTGCACCGGACTGCACTTGTAACAGACGCTTACATGTTCTCTGGCAAGGGAGGTGTGTCCGTCAGCATGGAGCAGCCACGCCTGTTTGCCGCTGTGGCGGTATCCCATCAGGAATTTCTGCTCCTTATGGTCGGTATGCCAGGAGTTCCGGTAGTCGGTGATGCCGTAACCGGCACTGTCTGCCATGTAGATCAGGCGGCTGGGACTTTTTACCCGGGAAAAACGCTCCACAAATCCGCTGTATCCGTTGAGCCAGTAGTTGACGGCGATGGAAAGATAACGGGTCCCTTCTGTTTCAGGCAGATTGGTAAAGGGCGCCGGACCGTAGAAGTAGTTGTTCAGATTGGCTTCACTGACCTCAGGACAGGCAAGTTTGTTGCGGCTCACGATCCCTTTGCTGCTGCGGGTGATCCCGCCCAGATAGGTACACTCGCCGTTCCACAGTTCCTGATAGGGATACCAGGGAGAGGAGCTTTCCACTTTTTGAAAGAAGTAAGACGGATGCAGTTTTTTTCTCGGAAAGAATCCGTTGTAGTCTGCCACATACATCCCCAGATATCTCCCCATGGTACTGAAATTATTGCCGCAGGAAGAGGTTTTTGCTCTGGCGCGGGCCTGCTGCAGAGCCGGCAGCAGCATAGCGGCAAGAATGGCGATTATCGCAATGACAACCAGCAATTCAATCAGCGTGAACGCTGATTGAGTGAAGATGTGAAGGTGTGAAGAGTTTGCCTGCGGCAAACGTGAAGTGCGCCCTGACGGGCGTAAGGATGTGCAGTTTTTATGAATTTTTTTGAGGCAATACAACGGT
>JAFWBQ010000048.1 GCA_017507125.1 Lentisphaeria bacterium | reverse complement strand
TCCTTCCCCGGGCCCCATCCATCCTTGCCAAAAACTTTTGGTGGATTGCCGTTTTTGCATTTGCAAAACCGACAATCCCGCATTTGGCAGAATTGCAACGGCAAATATCAAGGCAAGAGGCAATTTTTCGCAAAAAATAAATAGATATTTGCCAAGTTTTGCTCACCAGCAATTCAATCAGCGTAAAGAAACGTTTCATAATTGATTTCCTGAAATTATTATTGTTAAAAAAAGAGATAATTTCAAAAGTCATTCAAAAAATGACTTTCGATGCCATTCGCAAAGAGCTGTAAAGGGCAGTTTGCACTTGCTACCTGTAAGGTAACAGGCGCTTGTCCCGCCGTAGCTTTATGCGAAGGCGGAAAAACGCTCCCTTTATCAGATCGAAGCGAGGGCGCTTTGACAATTTTGAGGAGTTTTGAAATTGCCTCTTTTACTTCCTTTCAATTTCATATCTTATAACAGAAGTACTTTCACGTACAACCACATCAAAAGGGGAATAAATCACCGGAGGTAATCCGGCATAATCAGGACTCAGCAGCAGATTAACGGCAAACGCCGCCGCTCTTTTATAATCGAAATCCACCGTTGAAAGCCCCGGTTTCAGCAGACAATTGGCAAGACAGCCGACAAATCCCAGCACGGCCACATCATCAGGGATAGCAAGTTCCAACCGCCGCAGCCCCTCATAAGCAAAAGCTGCAATACCATCCGTATCGCAGAAAATCGCCGTGGGACGGGGCTCCTTGCCTGAAAAAAGTTTTATCGTCTGTTCGATCATATCGTCGGGATTATCGTTGTTGCAGAAGCCGATAGAGATTTGTTCCTTTTTCAGCCCCAATTTTTCAAGTTGTTCCACAAACTCTTTTTCGTCTATGCGAAGCCGCTCCTGAACCTTTTGCCAATTCAGAGTGAGCAAAAAGGCAATACGGCGATGGCCCCGGCGAAGCAAATGTTCAACACCTGCAAGAAAAGCTTTTTTTCTGTCAGGAAACACACAGGGACACTGACACGCCGAAGGAGTCTTTTCAAATCCGGCAATATTGAGCATAGGAAGTTTCTGTTCCCGCAAAAGAGCCAGTTCTTCAGGGAAACTGCCGACCCGGGGGCTTTCAAGAATAATTCCCTTATAACTCTCCCCGAGAGGCAGAATATTTTTCACCATGCGGATATTAACGTGATCGCACTCGATCTTCAGCTCCCGGCAACGCTGAAGCACGCCGGGATAGGTATAATATGTCGTGCGTGTCGAAGGCCAGGGCCCCTCATTGATCTGATCCGCATTGACAAAAAGAATTCTTTTTTCAGTTCTTCCTGAAAAATCACAAACAAATGTCCCTTTATGAGGCGTCCGCCGGATCAATCCTTCTTTCTGTAAAAGAGTCAACGCATTACGCAGCGTCTTTCTTGCCACTTTCAGTTCAGCGGCAAGTGCAGGCTCTGCCGGCAACCGGCTGCCCGGAAGCAATACCCCCGAAGCGATACGGGATCGGAGCAGTGTATAAATTTCAAGAAATCGCGGCATATAATTGTTCTCCCTGATTATAAGATAAAGGAAACAATATGCTATGTCAAGAGGGAACAAAACATTTTTTTTCTAAAAAAAGCAACTTCAAAAAACAGACATTATTTTTTTAACAGGGCGCTCTTCCCGGCAAAGGCCGGTAAAAAAGCCGCCGCAAAACACTTGATCTGTCTTGCGGCGGCAACGGTACAAAAAAGAGCTTTACCGGTTCAGTTTTTCAGCCTTTCCACTGCCTTTGACATTCTGCCAAACGGCGGGTTTTCCTTTGCGCTGCTGCATGAGCCAGGCAAATCCGTAGGGGGAAAGGATGTGGTGTCCGCCCTCAAAAATGGTAACGCGCACGTTCTTTGAAACCTTGCGGTAATGGACTTTTCGTCTGCCGTATCCGGGATCCTTGAATTCAGGTGTTCCGGCAGGGGCCTGTTCCTTTTCAACCATGAAAGTGATGGTTTCCTGGGGAACCTGATCCGCTTTTGCTGCAACGCAGTTGTAGGCGTTGAAGGTCTCACTGATGGGGACGCTTCCCTTGTGTCCGTCATGGATCCCGGTGGCAATATCAAGAGCCACCTCCCGGGCGCGGGCAAGATAGCTCACAGGTGAACGTTTCGCCGCCTCTTTTGCCGCCGCCGCATCACTGCGGGGATCAGCCTTGAGGTTGCGGATGATCTGAGCACCATACCCTTTGCCCTTGTGGAACGCACACCACTTTTTCAAATCACTGATAGGACACCAGGCGGAAACGCCCGCCCAGATCTCAGGGTGGCGCCCCGCCATGAGGAGCGCCATGTGTCCGCCGCCTGAACCGCCGATGATATAGATGCGTTCAGGATCGACTTTGACCTTTTTCTTCATCCACGCCACGGCGTCAACGATATCGGCGACAGCCGCATCAGAGCCCATGGAAAGCGGATTCCCCACTGTATTGGGGCCGCGGAAGTTGGGAGCGATCACATGCACATCATACTGTTTCGCCAGAGCAAAATATGCGGCAGTATGTAAATAAGTGCTGCTCCATGTGTGGAGCGCCACCACCAGCGGACGCGCCTCTTTGCCTGAAGCGTACTGCACCATGGCCTTTTGAAGCGTATTGTCATAAGTGCATTTGTAATCAATGACGATCCCGGCAGGGATGATCTTTTTTGCAGCTTTCTTTTTGGGCGCACTTTTTTTAACTTCAGCGCCGCCGGCAGCAACTGCCAGACAAATCAGAAGCAGAAACAGTTTTTTCATTCTCTTTATCCTCATGAATTATTCTGCAAATTCAATATATCCGAAAGACCGGAATGCAGGAATGGTCAGCGAACTGCTTTCAAAGGGCACAGCTGCGCCATCAAGGGGAGTGAAGAGGCCCTTGCGGACTTTGCCGAACTCCACCTTGACACAGGACTCCCTTTCAGGCAGCATGTAGTCAAGGAAAAGCATATACTCTCTGCCTTCCTGAGTGCGCCTGACCGTCACTGCCACATCCCCATCCACAGTAAAAGCAGGGGGATTGAGCTCTTTGACCTTTTCCACCAGAGTTCCGGAAAGAAGATAGCCAGTCCGGCACATAGGGGTCTCTGAGGGGTAAAGGCGCTGAAACTTGCTGCCTCTGACGCCGTCATCCCGCAGCAGATGCCAATTTCCGGAAACAGAAAACCCCTCTTTCCCGTAGCGGCTGCTCCCGGCACGCTGTGCCAGAGGAGAATCGTTGCGCCGGAGCATTTTCTCATTGAAATATGCGGCATCGGCACCCACCACCAGCACCTGCACACCGGCAGAAGCCTTTTCCAGAGCGGCGATAAATTCATCGCTCATGACCCGTGCCATGGGAACGATCAGAAGTTTCAGTTTTTTGATCTCTTCAAGATCAATGATGGTTCTCCAGGGAATATTGGCAGAACTCAAGGCTTCGGTGATGGAGTAACGGGACTCCTCAAAGCAGTAGTAGTCAAATTTCCACGAATCCGCCACATAGAGGACTCCGGTATCAGCGGGGTTGAAACTTTCGCCGGGAAGTTTTGCAACAGTTCCGAAAAGCTCTTTCAGCCGGGCTTTCATGGGAGCGTGTTCAAAGTACCCTCTGACCTTATCTTCTCCGCAGGAGCAGTACTTGTCGGGAGTTTCCCGGATCAGCCAGTAAGCTCCCGTCATGTTGCCGTTGAGCATACCTTCAAAGACGGCAGGGACGATCTCATGGGGTTCGGGCATTTCAGAGTGGAAATACTCTCCCGGTCGGGCGCTGCGGTGACGCCATGCGCCAGAAACCGCCGCGGTTCCCGCCGCTTCGCAGTCGGCAAAAGCGCGGTAGTTCCCGGTTCTGACGCCTTCATCCACATCGGCGACTTGACCGTTTTCGATATAGATGATATCGTGGAGCCGGACAAAAGGGACCGCATCCATACCCGCAAACGCCTTGACCAGTCCCCGATGGATCCCCGGATTGGAGGCAAAAAGCCCCTGAGGGTTCCAGCGGCGCATCTCATCACGGAAAACACGCATGTTTTCAAGGTTCTGCTTCATGTTGAACTCATGATACGCCATCGCCACCGGATCAGGTGCATGCTCACTGATATACCAGGGAACTTCCACCTTTTCAGGGATCAGATGGAGCTCCTCAAGCATGTCGGCGCGCTCTTCTTTCAGGAACTTCACAAACCGCGCCCGGCACTCCGGACAAAGACAGGGTTTTAAATAACTGTTGTCGATCCAGAGACCGTTGGCGCCCCTTTCCTGAGCCTTGCGGATCACCTCTTTGAAGTAGCTCTGAAACTCTTCAGAACTCTGGCAGAGCGTCCGTCTGTAATAGGAGTAGCCGAAAGGCTTGCCCTCAGGAGAAACGCCGTAGCTTGTGTACTCCCGGGGCGTGGACTCCTGAAGAACGTTCTGGTACTGCAAATAGGGGAGTGCCGCGATCTTTCTTTCAGCGCAAAGCGCCGCTGCCTGACGGAAATCCTCATGCTCCTGAGCCTCATGCTCCGCAGTTCCCCCGAGGGAGAAAGGCAAGATCACCAGATTGACGCCCATATCGGCAAGCTGGTCAAAGGTTTCAGCAGAAAGCATCCTGGCGTACCACTGGTCGTAAGAGATCATGTCACCGGGGATCTCCCCGGCAAAACTCAACCCTCTTCTGCGGAGTTTGGAAATTCCCCAGAAAGGAACCCACACAATGGGTTTGCCGTCAAAGTAACGGCGCAGTCTCAACTTTTTTTCATTGAGCTCAAACATGATACGCCTCAGTCAGTATCCAATTTGGTGTTGATGCCGATGGTGCCGCCGGGAAGATTTTTCACTTCATTTTCATAGTTGCTCCAATCCACTTTCCAGGGCTGGTAGCGGCGGAAGGGCTTTTTCATCTTGCGGGTGAGAACGCCTCTTGCCTCAAGACTGGCAATACAGGCGCGGGTGCAGCCGCCGGCGCCGCAGACAGCTTTACCGGCGTTGTAGACCTTGGGAGGAGCCTGATAGAAGGGCGAAATGGCGTTGGGACGGTATTTATCGGAACCCTTGATGTAGTTTCCGCCGCCCTCTTCGGCGCCACGGAAAGCAAGGTCGCATCCTTCAGTGTCGATCTCACCCCACTCAAGTTCATGTCCGGCGACGGTGACTTTCACAGACTTGTCGGCACTGATGCTGTGTCCGGGACAGGCGCGGACACAAGCCATGCAGCGGTTGCAGAGCTGGGGACCTTCGTAGATGGGATCGGGTTCAAGCTCCATTTCGGTGAAAACCAGTCCCACGCGGACGGCGGGGCCGAATTCAGGGGTGATGAGCATCTTGCTCCAGCCGATCTCGCCCAGACCGCACAAGTAAGCGGCAATACGCAGGTGGACCATGATATCAGGAGCAGGCTTCCCGGGAGCGACAGGTTTGCTGAACCCCTGACGCAGAATACCTTCGTTGTCAATGGCGCGCCAGTCGCTCTGGTGTCCCATGGGGAAGGCTTCATAGCCCAGATCTTCGATTTCCCGTGCCATATTATTCACTGCCTGAGGCATGAAAATATAGGTAATACCGCCGTATCCCATGCCGGAGTAATTGCTGAAAAAGGTACCTTCCTCAATACCCCGCAAACTGCCGCGCAAAACTCTGAAAGCAAGACAGATGCAGCTTTTGGCCTCGGGCATGATATAGCGGGGGTCCATCTGTTTCGGAGCGCCCTCAAACCGGCTCATGGGGGCGATGCCCACCAGATCGGCGCCGAACTCTTTGCCCCGCTGTTTGATCCACTTTGCAGCGGCAACGGGATCATTGTAATCAACATTCATTGTCAATTTTCTCCTGTTTTTTCTCTTATTTTCTGAACGGCTGTCTGAAGCAGCCGTATACCGCGTTTCAAATCCTCTTTGGGACATCTGAGGCTGATGACATGATTTTCGGCAAGGGGCATGGCGATGCCGGAATCCCGTGTGCCGCACAGTTCCATGGTGACAAAGTTCTGAGCTCTTGATTTCTCAAGAAAAGCGTCAAGATTTTCTTTGCTTTTCCAGAAACTTGCGCCGTTTTCCTCAAAGGGCCAGTAACTGAAAAGTCCGGGGGCGTAAATGCTCTGCATGAGAAAGGCAAGACCTGTGCATGAAGAGTATAAAGGCAGCGTCACACTGACCGGATACTGGAGCACATTACGCCTTTCAGGGGAGACTCTCAGGAGCGTCCTCAGGTGGCAGTCACAAAGATTCGTCACCCCCGCCACACATCCGGGCATGGCAGAACTCAATTTCAGCAGCATGGTACCGGAGCTCTGCATCAGTTTGTTGGAGCGCTCCTGAATGAGCAGTTCTGTCACGCCCCTGCCCAGACGGTAGCGGCTCAGAGAATCCTTTTGCAGATAGCCTCTTTCGGCAAGGGTCCGCATCAGATTGTAAGCGGTGGTGGTATTGAGTCCCAACTCTTCGCTCACATCTGCCAGCCGGACGCCGGTGGGAGAACGGGAAACGGACTCCATTATATCAAGCGCACGGACAAGAGATTGGACAAGTTCATTTCCCGGCATAGCAGCACCTTTCAGCATTGATGAATTAATTTTTCAGATAACAGCTTAATATAATACTTCTCAAGCTCTTTTGCAAGAAAAAAAACGCAGAAAAATCATTTTTCAAGGAGATTGCTGATTGCAATATTTTTCCCGGAGTGTTATATTGAAGCACAGGCTATTTTACACAAGGAAAGACCCCAAACAGATGAAACCCTTATTGGCAGTTGGATATCAGGCAACGGAAGGCGCACAGCTCTTTTCAGAGATCGTTTCCGATTATAAAGAGAGTATCGGCGAGATCTATTTTTCCTGGGGGGCAACCCCCTCCGGCCGTCCCGGAGTCCCTCTGACCGACTGGGAACTTCAGGAGCGCATGGAGTATGAGCTTGGCACCTTGCGTTCACAGGGGTTCAAGCTGGATCTTCTTTTCAACGGCAACTGCTACGGTGCCGACGCCATTTCAGAGCATCTTGCAGCGGAATACTGCGGGATCCTTTCTTATCTTGAATCCCGGGGGTTGCTCCCTGAAATTGTCACCACAGCCTCCCCTTTTCTGGCAAATGTGCTGAAAAAGGAGTTCCCCGAAATAGAAAGGCGCGCTTCGGTCAACATGAGAATTGACAGTACCCTTGCCCTGGAGTTTCTGGGGGATCTTTTTGACAGTTTTTACATCAGAAGGGATCTGCAAAGAAATGTTGACACGGTGAAAATTTTCAGAAAATGGTGTGATGACCACGGTAAAAAAATGGGTATTCTCGCCAACAGCGGCTGTTTGCGGAATTGTCCGGCGCAGACCTTTCACGACAATCTGGTCGCCCATCAGAGAGATGTGTACAAACAGCGGAATCTGCCTGACTCCATGACGACTTTCTGCATGAAACACTACCGGAACAAAGAACACATGGCGGATTTTCTCAAAAGCAGCTGGATCAGGCCTGAGGATCTTCATCATTACGATGACCTTGCGGACTTCATCAAGATCGCTACAAGACAGCATGACCGTCCCCGCACTGTCATCGCCGCCTACGCAAACCGGAGTTACTCAGGTGACCTCGCCGCCCTGATGGAACCCAATTTCTCTTCACTTTTCGCCCCTGCCGGATACATTGAAAACGCCCTGCTTCCCGGACTGGAGGAACTCCCTGCCGACTGTGCCGTCAACTGCACGCACTGCGGCAAATGCGAAGAGATACTGAAAAAGGTCTTTGTTCCCCGTACTTTGCAGTAAAATACCCCAAAAGGATGATATTATGCTGACCGACTCCATGGCAAAACTCTATCTTGAAGTTTTAGGCTGCTCCGATGCCAAAACTGTCTGTAAAGAAAATCTCTTCCGTCTTCAATCGGCCCATCTGGCGGAGATCCCCTACACCAATCTCTCCTTTTTCCGCAACGGCGTTGTAACCTCTCTTGAAACAGAGGCTCTTTTTGAGCGGATCATCCTCAAAAACAAGGGTGGTTACTGTTTTGAACTCAACGGCCTTTTCAGCAAGCTCCTGCGCTATCTCGGATACGATGTGACCGACTTTTTCGGCCGCTGGCACTTTGGTTCAGCTGAAGCCGTCCCCATGCGGCGGCACCGTATCTTGAAGGTAGTCCTTGGCAGTGAAACATTCCTCGCTGATGCGGGCATCGGCAGTCTCTGCCCTGTAACGCCTCTTGCTTTTGAACACGATATCATCCAGCAGAAAAATTTCCGTTCCTACCGTATCGTGAAGGACTCTCAGCTGGGGAACGTGGTCCAGGCGGAAACGCCCACAGGTTTCCTGCCCTACTTTTCCTTTACGGAGGACCCTCATTTTCCCCATGACTTTGTCTACGTCCACGCCTACTGCATACAGCAGCCTGACTCCGTATTCCGGAACAAGCTCTTTCTTCACAAGATCACGGCGGAAAAACAGCAGATGATCGTTGTGCCCACCCCGGAATCCCCGGTCTGGGCGCTGCGGATCTGGGACAACAAAAAAGAGGAGCTCACCCCCATCAAATCCAAAGAAGAGATGGTAAAGCTCCTCAAAGAAGTATTCAAGCTCGACTACACAGCAGCCGATCTTCCGGAAATCAGCTGAAACCTCAGTTCAGACCTGTCAGTTCACGCCCGACAGGTCTGACCGGCCAGACAGCCGCTCACTCTTTTCCCAAACGCCGCAAAGCCTTTTTAGCACTTGCAACCCCCTGTTCAGCGGACTTCCGGTACCACTTCACAGCCTCCTCAAGGTCTTGGGAAACACCTGCGCCACGCTGATAACACCAACCCAAGTTGTACTGAGCTGCAGCATTCCCCTGTTCAGCGGACTTCCGGTACCACTTCACACCCTCCTCAAGGTCTTTGGAAACACTTAAACCATGCTGATAACACAAACCCAAGTTGTTCTGAGCGTCAGCATCCCCCTGTTCAGCGGACTTCCGGTACCACTTCACAGCCTCCTCAAGGTCTTTGGAAACACCTTTGCCATTAGCATAACACAAACCCAAGTTGTACTGAGCTGCAGCATTCCCCTGTTCAGCGGACTTCCGGTACCACTTCACACCCTCCTCAAGGTCTTTGGAAACACCTGAGCCATTCTCATAACACACACCCAAGTTGCCCTGAGCTAAAGCATTCCCCTGTTCAGCGGACTTCCGGTACCACTTCACACCCTCCTCAAGGTCTTTGGAAACACCTGAGCCATTCTCATAACACAAACCCAAGTTGTTCTGAGCGTCAGCATCCCCCTGTTCAGCGGACTTCCGGTACCACTTCACAGCCTCCTCAAGGTCTTTGGAAACACCTTTGCCATACTCATAACACCAACCCAAGTTGTTCTGAGCTGCAGCATTCCCCTGATCAGCGGACTTCCGGTACCACTTCACACCCTCCTCAAGGTCTTTGGAAACACCTGAGCCATTAGTATAACACGCACCCAAGTTGTTCTGAGCGTCAGCATACCCCTGTTCAGCGGACTTCCGGTACCACTTCACAGCCTCCTCAAGGTCTTTGGAAACACCTTTGCCATACTCATAACACCAACCCAAGTTGCACTGAG
>JAFWBQ010000047.1 GCA_017507125.1 Lentisphaeria bacterium | reverse complement strand
GTTTTATTACCTCAAAATAATTTATAAAAACGACACATCCTTACGCCCGACAGGGCGCACTTCACGCATTTTTGACAACAGTCAAAAATGCTCTTCACACCTTCACATCTTCACTCAATCAGCGTTCACGCTGATTGAACTTCTTGTCGTGATCGCCATCATCGCCATCCTTGCCGCCATGCTGCTGCCCGCGCTGCAGCAGGCGCGTGAACGGGGAAGAGATATCAACTGCAAAAACAAACTGAAGCAGCTTGTCAGCTACTATCAGTATTACAGCAACGACAATCAGGAGTGGCTGCTCCCCGGCTATGCCAGCAACGGTTCCAACTATCCCTGGCCCTCTGTTGTCGCCTCCATGATCTCACCGAACCTCAAAGGAACCAACTCAGCCCTGAGCGGTGCCGCCCCTGTGATCTGGCATTATTTCGAGTGTCCCAGTGAAGAACTGCCTCAGGGGATTGACAAAGGCAAAGGGAAATTCTATCACGGTCATTACTCTCTCAACTCACTTATGGCAGGTCAGAACACCACCAATACCCCCTTTACAAACCGCAAACTGGGCACCATTACTCAGGCTGCGATTGCCATTGCCATCTTTGACGGAGCCACCAAACAGGTTCCCCACCAATACACCATCGGTTCCAATCCTGCGGGCTGCAACCTTATCACCCGCCACGGCGGCAGCAGCAATGCCGTCAGCGAGAACACGGTCTCCAAATACAACTACGTCGGACGCACCATGAACGTTTCTTACATGGACGGTCATGTCGGAACTCTCACAAAGCCTGACTGGAGCGCCGACCACGGCTATCTGAGCCGCAGACTCTGGCTCAAAGGATATCACAACAGTTACAGTTTGTAATGCAAAAAATACTAAGGAATGAATAAAAGATGAAAAAAACACTTTTCCTGTTGGCGGCGCTGCTTTCTTTCACCGCCTTCTGCGCGGAAAAAAACTTTTCTGAAGCGGGCTGGCTCTGGGCGGGGAATAAAAAAGATGTTCCCATAAAAGCCTATTTGCGCCGTGAAATAAATATCAAAGAACCAGTCAAAGAAGCCTTCTTTTACGCCTTCGCCGACAAATACAAAACCTATTACTTCAACGGTAAAAAAATCAATCTCACCCTCTGGAAAAAACTCCCCCGGACTTTCGGGCATGTCAAGGGTTACGGCATAGATCTGACCAAACTTCTCAAGCCGGGCAAAAATGTCCTTGCCGTTGAACTGGAACGCTTCAAGGACAAGCGTTACTGCTACGGTCTGATGCTTTACGGAGAAATCAAATACGCTTCCGGCAAAAAAGAGCTGCTGCGCTCCACAGTCAGAGAATTCAAGGCCTCAGGCTCTCTGCAGCCCGGATGGAACGAAGTTGAGTTTGACAGTTCAAAGTGGCAGAAACCCCATTATCAGGGCGATGTGACTATGAAACCCTGGGCAACTTACGGAAATGTCCCGCTGCTCTACTGCACTCCTGAGGAATTCAGAGCGTACAGAGACCACCTGACTGTCGGATTCCCCGCCAAACGTCTTGCTGCCGAAAAGAAACAGGTGAAAGCAAGAATCGTTTACCGCAACCATATCCCCGGTGTTGAAATCAACGGCAAAGTCCTCCCCCCCTTCACCACCACCGTGAATCATGCCGCAGATCCGGAAAGAGATCAGCTCATTTCCGCAACAGGGAAACGGGGAATGCATCTGGTGCGTCTCGGAATTGACATTGTCAGCTGCAACGGGGATTTCACCCATCTGGACTTTGCCGTCCGCAGTATTCTTGCAAAAAATCCTGACGCCTACATTCTTATCGGCTACCGTGAGATCCCCGATGCCGCCTGGATGAAACGCAACCCCGATGAACTGGTGAAATACGCCGTCAAAAGCAAAAGCACCCACTATGGCACTTACAGCGCCAATCCTCCTGCCCCCTCTTACGCTTCTGAAAAGGTGAAAAAGTACTTTGAACAGAAAATCAAAGAACTTGGCGACTACTGTGTGAAACAGCCCTGGGGACACCGTATCCTCGGCATGATCAACTCCCACGGCGGCTCCGGAGACGGAATGCCTCCCGGCTGCCACGCCATGCCTGATGTGGGCAAGAGAATGACTGAAAAGTTCCGCCTTTTCCTCAAAGACAAATATAAAAATGTCAATGCTCTTCAAAAAGCGTGGGGCGACAGCAAAGTCACCTTTGACAACGCCCAAGTTCCTGACGCTGTGACCCGCTGGGGTTCCGGAATGTATCTGCGCGACACGGGGGATCCCAAAGACCGCCGGGTCCTGGATTATTACACCTGCTACCACAAAACCTTTTCAGGGTACATCCACAGCCAGATGAAGGCGATCAAGAAGTATTTCCCCGGCAGACTTGCCGGATGTTTTTCCGGATATATCATTCTCGGTTATCCCCCTGAGGGCAGCAGCGCCTTTTTTGAAGAGATGCTGAAATCCCCCGATGTGGATATCATGTACGCCACCACAAGAGGCTACAACCTCACCGACGGACTCCACCGTCACAATCACAGTGTCTTCCACCGTTACGGAAAACTTTCAAGCGTTGAGGCGGATATCCGCCCCCACCACGACAGTGCCTGTGAAAAACAGTGGCAATGCAAAACGCCTGAAGAGACCCGTGCCACCATGAGCAAGGTCATTGCCAACAGCTTTTTCTCAGGAACAGGATTCCATCTGGTTCCCTTTTCCTCAAGCTACCGTTTCAACACCGCAGAGACTCTTGAACCTATCGCTGCCGGAGTGAAAGCGTGGAAAAAACTTTTCAATGCCCCTCCCCGGAAAAGTGCCGACATTGCGGTGATCCTTGACCACAACCAGATTTGGAAACAGGGACACCCCAGCTACGGCAAAACCCGTCCTTTCAGCGATACTCTGGTCACGTTCCCTCTGCAAACCATGAACTTTTCAGGTTTCGCCTACGATCTGCTGGCTCTTGAAGATTTCCTTGCTTCAAAGAACGATTACCGTTGCGTAGTTTTTCTCAACTCCTTTGAAATAACTCAAGAACAGAAAGCGGCATTGCTGAAAAAACTCCGCCGCCCGGGAGTGACCGCCGTATGGAACTATGCCCCCGGTCTCATCACCCCTGCCGGATATTCCTCTGCCGCCATGAGCGATCTTACCGGTATTGATTTGAAGTTCATCAAAAAAGTGCTGCCTGTTTCAGCCAAAGATGATCAGAACAAAGAAATCGCCCCCGCCCTTGACCGGTATATGAAGATCGGCCCCCGGATCATCAGCACAGATGCAAAAGCTAAAGTACTTGCCCGGTACAGCAATGACAAAACCGCTGCCGTCGCCGTGAAAGAACTCAAAGGGGGAGCAAGGGCTCTTTTCGCGGGGATCCCCATGACCTCCAGCGCCTGGTGGCACCAGATTTTTTCCGATGCCGGATGCCGGAGATACACACCTGCCGGATTCATGGTCAGAAAAAATGACAAAGTCATGATGGTCTTTTCCTTTGCCGACGGTCATATCCCCCCTGAAAGTCTGATCCAGAAAGGGCAGATCGACCGCTCCGGAAAAGTCACCGTTGATATCGGCAAAAACTACCGTTCTGCCCGGGATCTTTTCACCGGTGAAACCTTTAAGGTCCGCAACGGCAAAATTACTGTGCAGAACAAGCACCCCAAATGCCTGCTCCTTGAACTGAAATGACAAGAAACGCTTTAATGAACAAAAAAAAGATCTCAACAGGTATCTTCTGGTACTGGAACGCCGATCCCACTCCCGGCGGCATCCGCCGTCAGCTGGAAAGCATCAAAGAGGCAGGTTTTGAATGTGTCTATCTTCATCCTATGCCCGATTCGTTCCACAAGTGGAACTTCTTTCAGGGGATGTATGTCTCTTATCTTGGGAAGAAGTACTTTGAGTTGACCGCATACACTCTTGAAGAGTGCAAACGCCTCGGCTTGTATCTGATGCTTTATGATGAAGCCGGATGGCCCTCAGGCGGTGTCCTTGACCGTCTGGTGAAAAAACATCCTGAAGACCGGGCGATCTATCTGGTCAAAGATGAGGCAGGGAATATTACAAAAGAGTATTCTGATATCCCCGATCTATTTGCAAAGAAGACCACTGAGCATTTCATTGAGATGACCCACGAGCTCTATTTCCGCCATTTCGGCAGTGAGTTCGGTAAAACCATCCGGGGGATCTTCACCGATGAACCCTTCTGGCGCTGTTTGAGCTGGGAAAACAAGGTGCGTTACTCCCCCGGTATGGATAAACTTCTGAAAGAGCGTTACGACCGTTCCTTTGAAAAAGATATCCTTCCCTTTCTGTGGCACGGCACAAGGGAGCTTCCCGGAGCGCCTGAGGCCCGGAAAATCTACCTTGAAGTATGCACAGAGCTCTTCGCGGTGAACTATTCTGAAGTTCTGGGCAAATGGTGCAAAGCGCACAACATTGACCTTGAAGGACATTTGAACGGAGAAGATGAATACTTTATCAGCGGCGATCAGGGCGGTTTCACACGCCGTTTGGATGGATTTCAGGTACCCGGGGTGGATACCATCTGGCGTCAGATCTATCCGGGAGGGGATCACGGTTCCTTTGCCCGCTTCGCGTCTTCGGCTGCCATCAGAAACAACCGCAAAGAGACTCTCTGTGAGTGTTTCAACGTCTACACCTATTTCATCACGCCTCAGGTCATGAGCCATGTGGGGAACGAACTCCTTGTGAAAGGAATCAACCGCATACTCCCCATGCCCTTTCTTTACAGTGACCGGGGACAGAGAAAAATCTGCTGCAGCACCGACTTTTCGCCCCGGAACCCTGTCTGGTCCGCCTTCCCGGCATTGAACAGCTTCTGGAAGTGGGCAGGCAACTTTGATGCCGGCGCCCTGAAACCTGCCGTCTGGGTGTGGGAACATATTGAACACCCTGTTCATGATCTGGATAAGCCGCCTCCGGAAAAACACCTCGCTCACGCAAGGAAGGTGAATGAGATCTGCCGGAAATTGGATGAAGCAGGCATCTTCTACCGTTTTGCTGAAAAGCGCGACCTTTCAAACCGGGAACGCCCCGAGCTGCTGATTTGCCCCTCATCCACCCCTCTGGAAGGCTTTGAAGATTTCCCCCGGGTGGAATATGATGTACCGGCAGACATCCGGAACTATGCCGTGGTCAGAGAAAAAGGGGAATCCGGCTGTTATCTGCTGCCGGTGAAGCGTCCGGAGGGAGAAGCGCTGATGCTTTTCAATCCCGGAGCGGAGGAAAAAGTTTTCACCTTTGAATCTGAAGATCACTACGGAGAACTGCTCCCCCCTGATCCCGGATATTCCATTTATGCGCCGGTAGAATACAGCGGCAATCTGATAAAGATTCCCCTTGCCCCCGGCGTTTTGAGGATCCTGCTCAAAAACGGTTCTGCGCCGGCACTCCCCTGCCACGGTACGGCAGAGGAGTTCACTCCCGCGTGGAGCATCACCAAAGTTGAGAAAATGATGATGTCTCTCAAGGGCCCCACATTTTTCAAAAAAGAAAAGTGTTCCTCACCTCTTCCCGCATCAGGAGACTATACGGAACTTGACAAAAACTTTTCAGGTTTTCTGACTCTTGAAAGTTCTTTCAACTCTTCTCGAAGCGGCAGAGCGCTCCTGATTTTTGACAACATTGAACATGGAGCCATTCTCACGGTAAACGGAACTGCTCCCGTCTTGCGGGTAAGCGCGCCGTGGATCTTTGATGTGACGGTCAGAAAGGGCATAAACAAACTCAAACTGCGTATTTCAAGTTCAGCCGGGAATGAATTTTTCCGCTGTTTCAAAGAAGAACTTGAACCTGCCAAGTGGCAAAACAGCTATGCCAGGCGTTTCTGCAACTTTGAGAGAAACGATAAGAAGTGCGGCGTTTACGGAAAAATCAAATTGCTTTATACGAAGTAAATTTTTGATATTTCTTCCGGTCATTCCACGTTAAGAATACTTTTCTCTGGGATCTCAGAGAAAAGTATTTTTTTATCAATATAAAAATACTTAATCAAATTGTTAAATATTTCTGAAAAAATATTCAATTTTCCTGAAAGCAAAGTACAATTTTTTGAAAAAAAACTTATATTTTAATTGTCAGAGATTGCATTTTCGTTCCGGGGAGTGTAAATTATGCCTTGTCATTGATACTAAATAAGTTATTAAGGAAAAAAATATCTATGTGTATCGCCTGGCCCATGTGCGTCAAGGAAGTGCTTCCCGGTAAAGAATGTATTGCCGAACTTGACGGCATTTCACGCAAGATCAGTTTACGACTGCTTGATAAGGTGGAAGTTGGAGATCATATCCTTGTACATGCCGGTTACGCTATTGAAAAAATAGATTTGGCAGCAGCCGGAGAACAACTCAGGATCATGAATGAGCTGAAACAGAATTTAACATCCCTTAATTGAAAGTTAAAATTTACCGTGGATTTGAAAAGTGCAAATTTCTGGCGCGCCGCTCTGGCAGAAAAGGCGGCGTCATGCCCCCGGACGTTGCGGATCATGGAAGTGTGCGGAACTCACACCCATGCCATCGCGCGCCATAATCTGCGGGCACTTCTCCCGGAAAATGTCACTTTGATCTCAGGCCCCGGATGTCCCGTTTGCGTTGCCGGTGCAGGATTCATCGAAAAGATCCGGAACCTGCTCAGACAGGGAGTTATCGTTACCCTCTTCGGAGATCTGCTGAGGATTCCGGGAAAACACGGAACACTTGCCGGAGAAAATAATCTGAAAATCGTCTATTCTCCTGCTGATGCTCTGGCGTTTGCACTTGCCAGTCCCCGACTGAAAGTGGTCTTCGCCGCTGTAGGCTTTGCCCCGACGTTAAGCGCTGCAGCCGCACTCATGGCTGACCTCGAAATGCGAAACTGTGACAATTTTTCCCTTTTGTCTGATTTCAAGGAGATCAAACCGGTTTTATCCACTCTCTGCTGCAGCTCTCATCTTTCGGCACTTCTTCTGCCGGGACATGTGGCAAGCGTCACAGGAGTCGGAGACTTTTCCGGACTCCCTGTTCCGGGAGTTGTTTCGGGATTTGAGCCGGAAAATATCCTTCATTCCCTTTATCTGCTGCTCGAAGCTGTGGCGAAAGGTAAAAAAGATTTTCTCTGCAATAATTATTCTCAGGCAGTCTCTCCCCATGGCAATCAGGCGGCACTGAAACTGATTGACCGTTACTTTACAACTTCTTCAAGCGTCTGGCGCGGCCTGGGAGAGATCCCCGGAAGCGGCAGAGTTCTCAAAGAGGAGTTTGCCAGGTTTGATGCTTCAAAACTCTATTCTGCCGGAGATGCCGTTTTTGAAGAGGATCCCGACTGCCGCTGCGGAGAAATCATTTCCGGTGCGGCACTACCCTCAAGTTGTCCTCTTTTCGGTAACAGATGCACACCGGAAAATCCTGTGGGCGCCTGTATGGCAAGCAGCGAAGGCAGCTGCGCCGCCTCATTCATGTACGGGGGCAGGCTGTGAATAATATCATCTCACTTGCACACGGCGGCGGCGGAACACTTCAAAACGATCTTATCAGAGAAGAGATCCTGGAACGTTTTTCCGATCCTCTTCTTGCACCGCTTCCTGACGGAGCGATAACGCCAGAGGGAATCGTTTTTTCCAGTGACAGCTTTGTTGTCACGCCCCGTTTTTTCAAAGGCGGCGACATCGGTAAACTGGCAGTTACAGGAACGGTCAATGACCTCCTTATGGCAGGTGGGATCCCCCGCTATCTGAGCTGCAGCCTCATCATTGAAGAGGGACTTTCTCTTGAAGAGCTGCAAAAGATCCTCGACTCCATGAAAGAGACCGCCGATGCCTGTCACGTTTCCATCATCACCGGAGACACCAAAGTTGTCCCCCGGGGCGCCGGTGACGGCATTTATATCAACACTTCAGGGATCGGTTTCAAACGCAGCGGCATGAAACTTGGAGCAGAGCGCATCGGGGTCGGCGATAAAATCATTGTCAGCGGCGCCGCCGGCGAACACGGCTTGAGCATTCTGGCTGAACGTTACGGTCTTGAGAGCGGTACTCTTGCCAGCGACTGCGCCTGTCTGGCTGAAGCTGTGGAAGTGCTTTTCAAAACGGCAGGAGAAGGACTCAAATTCATGCGCGACGCCACCCGCGGCGGTGTCTGGGGCATCGTGAAAGAGATTTTTGAAAATGCGCCCTGCGGAGTGGTTCTGGATGAAGAGGCTCTGCCTGTCACACCAGAAGCTGCCGCAGTGGCAAAACTTCTCGGTGTAGATCCCGGTTTTGCCGCTTGCGAAGGGTGTTTTGCCGCCGTTGTTTCCGCTGAATCGGCAGATGAGTGCGTTAGCGCCTTGAGAGAACTCCCGGGGTGCCGGCGCGCCGCCGTCATAGGTACTGCGGCAGGGGCTCCGGGGGAAACCGTCCTGAAAAACAGCTGGGGAGCCTTGCGGGAGCTGAAAATGCCCGCAGGTGACCAATTGCCGCGGATCTGCTGAAAGAAAGGGACGCTGATTTAATATGCATGAACTTGCCATCGCCACCTCTCTGGCAGAAACATTGATAAGATACATGAAGGAAAATGCTGTAAAAGTCACAGCGGCACACCTCCGCATCGGGCCCTTTTCGGGGATCGATCCTGAGGCGCTCAACTTCGCCTGGGAACCGGCTGTTGCCAATTTTCCCGGGAGCGGATTGGAAAAATGCCATCTGGTGATCCGCATGGCAAAGGTAAAACACAGCTGCCGTGAATGCGGCAAGTGTTTTGAGTTTGATGATTGGCAGATAAAATGTCCTTCCTGCGGCAGAGAAACTCTGCACCGGGAAAGCGGCAGTGAATTTATATTGGAAAGTGCAGAAGTTCAAGATGTGTAAAGATTGCGGATGCTCCGGTGACCACCATCACGGTCACCACCATAACCACGTTCCCGGCGTTCCCCATACCCATGTGGGCGCCGACGGAAAAAGCTATACCCATACCCATGAAGAAAGCACGAGCCGTCAGGTCAATATCGGTACTGCGGTGCTTGGCGCCAACGATGCCGTTGCCGCCGCAAACAGAGAGTGGTTCAGAGAAAGAAACATTACAGTTCTGAATCTGATCTCCTCCCCCGGTTCCGGAAAAACCTCCCTTCTTGTGGAAACCTTGAAAGAGCTGGGCAAACAGAATATCCCCGCCGCCGTCATCGTCGGGGATCAGTACGGTACTTTTGATGCTGAACGCATGAAAAGTACCGGTGCCGCCGTCACTCAGATAGAGACCCGATCCAGCTGTCACCTTGATGCTTCGAGGATCCGGGATGTCCTTGAAACGGCAATCCCTGAAAACACCCGGCTTCTTTTCATTGAAAATGTGGGCAATCTGGTTTGTCCGGTGGCGTTTGATCTGGGAGAGAATGCAAAAATCGCTCTTCTTTCCACGCCGGAAGGAGAAGAAAAACCTTTGAAATATCCCGCACTTTTTGCTGCGGCAGAAGTGGTGCTCATCACCAAATGCGATCTTGAAAAAGTGTTGGAATGGAATTATGATCAATGTACTGAAAATATCAAACAGGTCAATCCGGATGTGCAATTCATGCGGATCTCGTCCAAAACCGGGGAGGGCTTTGACAGCTGGATAAAATTCCTGCTGAATAAATTGCAAATTGGATAATTTGGTTTACTGTCGTCTGTTCTCTGAACAGAAATCACTGAAAAAACAAGGATTTTTCACTATGAATTGGATATCATGGCTTGTTCCGGCTCTGATCCTGCTGCCTTTGGCAGGAGGACTCCTTGCCGGAGTTATTACCAATGACCGGCTCCGCAATGTGCTGGTCTCTCTGTTGGCGCTTCCTGTTGCCGCAGGAGGCATTGCCGTGGTCTGTCTTTCCACCTTCTTCCCCGGAGGGATCTGGACCATGACCGTGCCGCCCTGGGCAGCTTACGCCGGTAATGCTCTTGAAGTGGCGATCATCGCCGTACTGCTGATCGTTTCTCTGAAGATCCGTAACGCCTGGATCTTTCTGCTGACGCTGCTGCAGTTGGCTGGCGTTGCAGCTGGAGTGTTCGTTCCGGCTGACCACACTTCAACTTTTACGCTCTTCAAGATCGACAATCTGGCGCGGATCATGCTGCTTGTCAGCTGCTGCGTGGGAGCTGCAATACTTCTTTTCTCAGTGGGGTACATGAAGCGCCACAAAGAGCACGCCCCGCAGGGAGCGGGTTCACTGCAGCGTTTTTACTTTTTCTTTCTGAGCTTTCTCGGACTGATGATCGGACTTGTAGTCACAAATCATCTTTCCTTTTTCAGTTTTTTCTGGGAAGGAACCACTTTGTGCAGCTACGCCCTCATCGGTCAGGATGGCGGAGAAGCCCGAACTCAAAATGCTGTCAGAGCGCTGCTCATCAACAGTTTCGGCGGGGTTCTGCTCGTACTGGGTATTCTTGTGCTTAAAATCCAGACCGGCGGAGAAACCTTCAATGAACTTTTCAGCAAAGATTACTTTACTCTCCCCGCAGCCGTGCTGCTGACCATTGCCGCCTTTACCAAATCGGCATTGTTTCCCTTCCAGAGCTGGCTTTTGGGAGCCATGGTGGCGCCGACCCCGGTTTCTGCCATGCTCCATGCCGCCACCATGGTTAAAGCCGGCGTCTATCTGGTCATGCGGATCACCCCGAATTTCCAGAGTGATGTCCGCGTGACCATGGTCATCGCCTTTGCCGGAGCCATCACCTTCCTTGGGGGAGCGCTTCTTGCCTGTACCCAGAGCAACGGCAAAAGGGTCCTTGCCTATTCCACCATTTCCAATCTGGGCCTTGTGGTGGCATGTGCGGGGATCAACTCGCCCCTTGCTTATGCGGCGGGTCTTGCCATCATCAGTTTCCATGCGATTTCCAAAGGTCTGCTCTTTCTGTGTGTCGGCAGGATCGAACAGGAGATCGGGTCACGGGATATCGAAGACATGGACGGTCTCATGTTCAAGATGCCCTTCACCTCTCTTATGATCCTGATCGGGATGCTTTCCATGCTGCTGCCGCCCTTCGGAATGCTTCTGAGCAAATGGCTTGCCATTGAGGCGACGATCCGTTCCCCCTTCCTGCTGCTTTTCATGGTGCTGGGCAGTGCATTGACCGTTTTCTTCTGGGCAAAGTGGATCGGCAGGATCCAGCACACAGGCTATCATGCAGTAAGCGTAAAAGAAAATATGTCAAAGACCATGAAAACGGCACTTGGACTTCTGGCGCTGATGGTTCTCGGTACAGGAGTCACCACTATGCTGATCCTGAACAAAGTCTACGTTCCCATGGCAGAGAGTGTCTTCGGGACGGGCGTTCTTCTCAATCAGGCGGCGACATTTCCGGCTCTCATCATCTTCGGCGCCATTGCCGCCGGAGGCGTGCTCCACTACTTTCTCTGCTGGCGCACCTTCAAAAAGGAGTGGGTCCGGATGCCATTTCTGTGCGGAGAGAATGTAACTTTTCAGGAAGTTGAAGGTGACAATGAGATCCGCTCCTATGACTTTCACAGCATTGGGGGCAAAATCGAGCACTCTCATGTGACAAGTTACTATTTCCGCGGTATCATCAACGAAAAGCTGGTGACAGGCTGTCTGAATTGGAGCGCCTGGCTGATCATACTTGTTCTGATCGGCAACACGCTGAGCAAAACAGTAAGGTAAAGAGGTGAATCCAATGGAACTTTTAGAAAAAATCGGAACTGTCTGTCTGACCAACCAGTGGCTCTACGCTTTTCTGGTGCTGCTTTCCGCTCCTGTCGCCGGAGCCCTGCTGACCGGTATCGACCGCAAACTGACCGCCCGCATGCAGGGGAGGATCGGTCCGCCGCTTCTGCAGCCGTTTTATGATCTTGCCAAACTTTTCAGCAAAAGTCCGATGGCGCTCCACCGTCCGCAGCTGATTTACGCCACACTCCATCTGATTTTTATGATGGTGGCGCTGCTGCTTCTGGCGCAGGGACGGGATCTGCTGATGGTGTTGTTTGTCCAGGCATTCTCTGTGATCTGTCTGGTCTTGGGCGGAATGAGTGTCCGCTCCCCCTACAGCTGGATCGGCAGTCAGAGAAAAATCATGCAGATGCTGGGCGTGGAGCCTGTCTTTCTGCTGATGATCGTAGCGCTTTATCTGCGCGACGGGAGCTTTCTCGGCAGTGATCTTTTTGCCAAAGGGGAACCGCTGCTGCCTTCCATGCCTCTGCTTTTTCTGGCTTTTCTCTGTGCAGTGGCGATCGAGTTTGAAAAGTCCCCCTTTGACCTTGCGAGCTCACACCACGCCCATCAGGAGATCGTCAAAGGGGTAACGCTGGAATACTCAGGGCCCTTTCTCGGACTCATTGAGATCGCCCACTTTTATGAGATCGCCTTTTTCTTCGGACTGATGATGGCATTCTGGCATACCAACATCATCATCGGTTTTCTTCTGGCGTCAGCGGGTATGACCTTTATGACGATCCTTGACAATTCGTTTGCGCGGCTGACGCCTCATTGGATGCTGCGTTTCATGTGGACAGTGCCTCTTTCCATGGCGCTGGCAAACCTTATCTGGTTATGGGTGAAATAATGAGTAAAGCGATATCCAAATCCCCCTGGGTGGTCCACTTCAACTGTAACAGCTGCAACGGCTGTGATATTGAATTTCTCGCCTGTCTGACGCCGACCTACGATGTGGAGCGTTTCGGTGTACTCCATGTGGGCAACCCGAAGCATGCGGATGTTCTGGTGGTAACGGGTTCGGTGAATCTGCGGAACCGGCATGTTCTGAAAAATGTCTACGATCAGATGCCGGATCCCAAAGTCGTGGTTGCCATGGGTATCTGTCCGGCAACGGGCGGGATCTTTGCCGACTGCTACAATGTGGTGGGCGGTGTAGGTTCCGTGATCCCTGTGGATGTCCACGTTCCCGGCTGTCCTCCCCGTCCTGAAGCCATGATCGACGGAATCATTGAGGCGGTGGGCATTCTGGAAAAAAAGCGCGCCGGTCTTGCTGTTGATCCGCCGCTGCTGCCGGTCAAAACCGTGAAAGGTCCGGCCCCCTCCCCTGCCCCGCAAGAGGCAACAGAAAAAAATTAACTCAGGAGAAGCAATCACCATGATGCAAATCAATGAAACGCTGACCTTGGAAAATCAGCTTGAAAAGATCGGGTCTCTGCTCTTGCAGGGCTACCGTTTCGTCACCATGACCGTGGTGGATAAAGGTGAAGAGTTCGACATTTTTTACCACTTTGATCTGGATTACAAACTGACCACGCTCCAACTGGCATTGAAAAAGGGGAGTGAGCTCCCCAGTATTTCCGGCATCTGCTTTGCCGCCGTGATCGTGGAAAATGAGATCCAGGATCTTTTCGGCATTACCGTAAGCGGTCTTGCCATTGACTATGAAAAACACTTTCTTCTTGCCGAAGATGCTCCGGCACAGCCTTTCTGCCGTGTTCCCGGGGTGGGCGTCACGGCAGTTACCACAGACGGCAAAGGAAATATGACAGCTCCTGCGGCGGCTGTCAGCAATGGAGGTGCCCAATGAGTATGCTTGTTCCTTTCGGTCCCCAGCACCCGGTGCTGCCTGAGCCTCTTCAGCTGCGGCTTGAGCTCAATGATGAAAAGGTGGTTTCTGCAGTTCCGGTGGTGGGCTACGTCCACCGCGGTCTGGAAAAACTTGCCGAACAGAAAGATTTCATTCAGGACACGTTCCTTATTGAACGGGTCTGCGGCATCTGCAGTTTCATGCACTCCATGGCTTACAGCATGGGCATTGAAGAACTGATGGGGATCCAGATCCCCGACCGGGCGCGTTATCTGCGGGTGGTCTGGGCGGAGCTTCACCGGATGCACAGTCATCTGCTTGCGCTGGGACTTCTGGCGGATGCTTTCGGTTTTGAAAATCTTTTTTACACCATTTGGAAGATCCGTGAAGAGATCATGGATGCCATGGAATGTACCACCGGAGCCAGAGTCATGCTTGGCAGTTGCTGTATCGGGGGTGTCCGCAAGGATATTTCGCCTGAACAGGCAAAGTTTGTGCTTGAGAAACTTGCCAACTTTGAAAAGATGTTCAAACGTTCATCCGAAGTTCTCATGGGCGATTACAGTGTCAAAGAGCGTCTGGTGGGCGTGGGCGTCATCGATGGCAAAAAGGCTTACGAACTGGGAGCTGTGGGTCCCTCTCTCAGGGGCAGCGGCATAGCCAAAGATCACCGCATGACGGGATATGCCGCCTATGGCGAATTGGGCTTTGAGCCTGTGGTTGAAAATGACGGCGACTGTTACGCCCGGACCATGGTTCGTGTCAGGGAGCTTTATCAGTCCATGAATCTTGTCCGTGAGGCTCTTGCAAGACTCCCTGAAGGGGAGTTGAAGACGCCCTTCAAGGGAAATCCTTCGGGAGAAGCCGCTGTCCGGGTCGAACAGCCCCGTGGCGAAGTGCTTTATTATATGCGCGGAAATGGCAGTGACAAACTTGACCGTCTGCGGATCCGCACACCTACATTTGCCAACATTGCCCCTCTGCTGACCATGCTGGTGGGGTGTAATCTGCCGGATGTGGCTGTTATCATTCTTTCCATTGATCCCTGTATAAGCTGTACGGAGCGTTAAAATGCGTTTATTTTCCATATTCAAAGATATTTTGGGCAATCTGGTCAAAGGTCCTGTGACCCGGAACTATCCGGCGGTCAAGCGCGCCCCCTTTCCGGGGGAGCGTGGAAAGCTGGTCATAGAAGAAGAAAAATGTATTTTTTGCGGCATGTGTGCCAGAAAATGTCCTTCCAACGCTCTCAAGGTGATCCGTCAGCCCAAGGAGTGGCACTTTGAGCAGTTCCGGTGCATTCTTTGCGGATCCTGTGTTGAGGCATGTCCGAAAAAGTGTCTCAAGCTGCTGCCCCGTCTCCCGGAAGAGTGAAACTGAATCTGTTTTGCAACGTTCAAAGAAAATATCTGCAAAAACAGAGAAAGTTTATTTGACTTTAATTTATTTGCCTGCTATATTATGTCAGGCAATTAGATTTATAAGGGAGGTAATTTCAAAAGTCATTCAAAAAATGGCAAAGATGTCATTCGCAAAGAGCTGTAAAGGGTAGTTTGAGGCTGCTACCTGTAAGGTAACAGCCGAAAACGCTCCCTTTATCAGATCGAAGCGAGGGCGCTTTGACAATTTTGAGGAGTTTTGAAATTGCCTCAAAGGTAAAAAAATACATTAAAGAGGGCGAATCTGCAGAGTCAGAACGGTACTGTCGCCGTTCCATGTTGTGTGATTGATCCTCTTGTTCAATGCCGGAAATATAGATTCAATTGCTTCCTGAACCTCTTTTATAGTTCGGGGAGCATTTATTTTTTAAATTCGGGAGTTGGTGAAAAATGGAAGAAGGAAAAATTATCGGCGGCGGCTTGCAGTATGTTCCGCAAATTGCGGTACAGCAGATCATCTACCTTGACTTTGACGGTGAAGTGACAAGTTACAATGGGGAAATCCTGAGTCTTGACACTGTGGAAGTCAAAGATGCTTTACTGACAGCTGAACGCATCAAAAACATCCTTGCCGAACTCAACGCAAAATACGCCGATCAAAAGGTGGTCTTCGTAACAGAGCGCCCTGCTGCTGCTGAATACTCCACCATCTTCATCGGCAAGACCTCCGCCTTTGACCAGTACGGCAGCTTCGCCGGGCTCGCCGAAACCATCGACGAAGGCAACGCCAACAAAACCGACAACGCCTTCGTAATGCTGGATTCCACTGCCGCCGATTCTGAAATCATCTCCACCATCGCCCACGAAACCGACCACCTCACAGGCCGCCTCAACCACGGCGGCGAAGGACTCCAAGCCTACGCCTATCGCTACAATGTTTCATCCGGCATCACCTCAAGCGGTATCACCCTGTCTAGGGACTCCATGTACGTCTCCTCCGGCGGCACGGCAACGAACACCACGGTGAGCTACAGTGGCAGGCTTTACGTCTCCTCCGGCGGCACGGCTCTTAACATCGTTGAAAACGGCGGATATGTTTATGTTGCAGAAGGCGCCAGCGTCACCTTTACACCCAATACGATCAGCGGACTTGTATTGTCAAATACAAGTGCCACCCTTCACTCCGTTACAACGGCAAACCACACCACGGTGAACGGAGGGGGCAGGCTTTCCGTCTCCTCCGGCGGCACGGTGAATTATACCACGATGAATGAGGGCTATCTTGTCGTCTACTCAGGTGGCACGGCAAACTCCACCACGGTGAACTACGGCCTCCTTTACGTCTTCTCAGGCGGCACGGTGCTTAACATCATTGAAAACGGCGGATATGTATATGCCGCAGAAGGTGCCAACGTTACCTTTACGCCCAATACGATCAGCGGTCTTGTATTGTCATATACGTCCGCAACCTTGCACTCCGGAACCATGGCGAACTACACCACGCTGAACTCCGCCGGCTATCTTCACGTCTTCTCCGGGGGCACGGCAAACTACACCACGGTGAACTCCGGGGGCTCAATGCGCGTCTCCTCCGGCGGCACGGCGAACTCCACCACGCTGAACTTCGCCGGCTATCTTCACGTCTTCTCCGGGGGCACGGCAAACTACACCACGGTGAACTCCCGGGGCTATCTTGACGTCTGGTTCGGTGTCACGGCAAACTACACCACGGTGAACGACGGGGGCGAGCTTTGGGTCATCTCCGGCGGCACGGCAAACGACACCACGGTGAACTCCAGTGGCTATCTTCGTGTCGACTCCGGCGGCACGGCAAACACCACCACGGTGAACTCCGGGGGCTCAATGCGCGTCTTCTTCGGCGGCACGGCGACTGCCACCACGGTGAACTACGGAGGCTCAATGACCGTCTCTTCCGGCGGCACGGCGACCGACACCACGGTGAATACAGGGGGAAGAATTTTTGTCGAGGACGAAGCTCAAATAAATACTCTCATACTGAGTGGCGGAGGTGTCACAAACTCCAGCGGCAATGTAGAAATCTGTGATAACGCCGTCTTTTCAGGTAATATTGCCTCACAAGGAGGAGCCATTTACAATGACGGCGGAACGATCAACTTTAAGGATGCCGAATTTGCCTCTTATACTGACACCGTTTACAATACGGGAACTATCACTATTAACGGCGATGTCTCTTTTGCCGGAAATGTGACGCTTACAACAAACAGTTACGGAACTTCTGTTGGCTCCCTGCAAAACAACGGCAATGTTGATTTCAATATCTCCGTCCGTATAGAAGATGACGGAGTGCTGCTCAACAACTGGGAACTTGTTTCTGGTGAGGGGTCTTACTCTGTTACCATTGACTCCAAGCAGGTCAGCGGAGAGTATCAGCTTATCGGCAACGCCGCAACCTTTGCCGAGGATCTTGTGATTACGGTCCGCAATGAAAATGGCTCCAAGCAGGGTGAGCTGACCTTGGATATGGAAGAACCGCTGGAACTCAGGACGATGAGTTTGATGCTCAAACTTAACGAAGAAACCAATATTGTTTCTGTTATCGTCGACAGCGAATACAGCGAAGCTACCGACCGGGAAAAGCGGGAAACACAAGTCAAACTCCCCGATACCGCCTTTGCCGGTATGAGCTACTCTGGTTATACCCTGACCCAGGCTCCTGACTGGCTCACCATTGACCCCAATACCGGAAAACTCAGCGGAACGATCGGCAAGATAACCGATACCGCCACCGGTTACGGTACCACTGAAGTGGTCATCACTGCCACCAAGGGCGACCATACAAAGGAACATACCGTCAATATGGTCGTCGTTCCCGAAAATATCAAAGGTGACGGCGAAGTCAAAGAGTCCGACAATGCCAATATGACTGACCTCATCGCCGATGCCGTTTCCAAACGAAACGATAGAGCATCGGCAATAGCCGGCACTGCCGGTTTTTATCATCCACAGGATATCGCCTGGGAATTTCATGGTTTGGATATAAAAATCTCGGAAGTTTATTGGGGAATTGCGGTTACAGAAACCGATTATGTCATTACAGTACAGGGGAAATTGAATTTCACCATCTTTGACTCTGCCAAATCCGTTGATGAACGTGCCAGTTTGACAGTTGACTTTTCAGGGGAAAATACAGCCGGCTCTGTCGGGGATTACACCGGTTCAAAATATATCCGGATCACCACTCCGCACGATTTCAGTTCGGTTGATTTTGATATTGTCGGCGAACTTCAATATCGTAATCTGAGTCTGAGTGACGGCCTCTTTTTGACCGAAGGTGTGATTTCTGTTGACACTGTAAACAATATCTGGTCAGGAACTGCAGAAGTTGAATTCCTCTACTTTGACAAAACGATCACAGTGGAATATAACGTGGTGAAAAAACAGGTTGATACCCTAACTATTGAGCTCAGTGATCTTGATATTGCAGTGGGAACAACCGGCTTGATCCTTGACTCCATCAAAGGCGGTGTGGAAAATCTTTCTGATGCTGATGATAAACCTTCTGCGATCGTTGGCGGTGCCGGATTCCATTACGGAAAGGAAGTTGAAATCAACGGCAAAAATTACAATCTTGCAACTCTTGATCTTGAAGTTTCAATTACTAAAAGAAGTATTACTGGAATTGGCAACATTGAGATACTTAACGGAATCATTTATGGTAATGTAACAGTCACAGGGGATTGGAAAGACGGGTCTGTGGCAGCTCAAGGCTCTTTGACCCTTGCAAAACTGATCACTGCTCAAGGGGCACTTAAAATCGATTGCAGGGGGAATATTTCTTGTGCCGTTCAAGGCATGGTCGATTTTGCACAATACGGCATCGGTTTCGCTGCGAGTGCCAATGTGATGTTTAATTTCACCAACGATAATGATAAATCCAACGACTACTATGCCGCATGGCTGACTCAAAAAATCTGCGGTATCGAACAGAATATCGGTATCAAATTCGCTCTTGATGGTTCGTGGACACTTCTCGGCACTGCGGCAGTAAGTGAATTGGCAAGTCCCCTGTCTTACGGTGCGGCAGGGGGTGTGCTGCCCGTGACAAAAAGATGGGATCTTACCGGCGTTTCAGGAGTCGTTCTCATTACGGCACAGTGGGAGTCCGGTGACGCTGAATTTCTGCTCTCCGACGGCAAAGGAAACAATTACACCCTCGAAGACATTGCTCAGCGTTCTGACATGGAAGTCGTGGAAAGTATGAGTCATGACAACAATCTTGTTATCGCCATCAAAGATCCTGCTGAGGGGACTTGGGCCCTTACCGTTTCCAACGGTACCAATGTGAATATCGGCGCCAATACATTGAACGGCGGCGCTGCCGCTGCCGCACCTGAAATAACCGCCACCGCCGGAAATGAGAGAAACATCATCATCAACTGGCAGTGCAGCGAGCTCCCGGAAGGAGCTCAGCTCTGCATCTACTACGATACCGACAACAGCGGCAACGACGGAAGTCTTGTCGCTCAGATCGCCCCTGAGTCAACAACCGGATCTTACAGTTGGAGTGTACCGGACTCTTTCGGCGGCACGCTGCACTTCTACGGTGTTCTGTCGGCGCCTGATATGCTGCCCTCTGTGGGGAGTTACACCTCAGCTCTTCAGATCGAAAGAAAAAAACAGCTCATTGAAATCGATTCCGACGCCTGGAATTATGTGGAAGAAGGCTTCTATGTGCAGGACAGTGCCATTAGTTCCGGCGGTATTCTGGAAATCAGCGGCGGCGCTGCCACAGGCAATATTTCCATCGCCGACGGCGCAGAGCTCATTCTTGACGACGCCGACCTTTCCGGAGCCATAAACCTCGCAGGTTTTATGACTGTGAAAAGTCAAATCGACGCTTCAAATGTCAAAATCACCCTTGATCTTACAGACAATGATACGATCGGTGATTATCTGATTGACAACATTTCAATGATTTCAAACGCTCAACTCTTTACCGTCAAAGTTTCCGCAGATCAAAGTTTCGGAACCTACAAATTGGCTCAGAGAGCAAGTTCCTTTGCAGGGACTCTGAGTGTCGGTGACGGCTCGGTCAATTACGGTCAGCTTACCGTCAACGGCAAGGCTTTGAATTACAATGGAGTTGCTTATCAGTTGATTCAGGAGTCCGGAAATCTTACTTTGACTGTCGGTGACGTTGCCAGTGCTTCTGCAGTGGTCAAAGACGACCTTGACGGAAACGGCTTGAGCGATGTCATACTCCGGCACAATGCCGGATTCTGCGGCGCTTACCTGACGACTGAAAACGGTTCCATCAAGTGGGGCAACCTTACCAATGTCAAGAATAATACTCAGATCCTCGGAACCGGAAATGTCTTCGGCTCCGCTGAAAGCGGTCAGGATATCTTCTTTCAGGAAGGTAAATATGTGGGCGCATGGCTCGTCGATGAAGGAAAGATCACCGGCTATCAGAAGGTCTGGCAGGTTGACTCAGACGCCATAAATGTTCTCGGTCTGGGTGACTTCAACGGCGACGGCGGCACAGATTTGCTGCTGCGCCATGACAACGGCACCGTGGGATGCTACCGCACCGACGGCACGGGGTGGAAAGGGTTCCAGAGCATCGGCAAGGAGTGGGAGATCGCCGGAATCGGCGACTTCAACGGCGACGGCAGAGATGATCTTCTGCTCAAGCACGACGCCGGTTTCGCCGGAACCTGGCTCACCAATGAAAACGGCTCCGTTACCTGGAAAAACCTTGACAATCTGAAAGACGGCCTCGAAATCGCCGGCGTGGGCGACTTCAACGGCGACGGCGTTGATGACGTACTCATCCGTAAAGGCAACTGGGTGGGGGCGTGGCTCGTTGAAGAGGGAAGCGTCGACAGCTTCATGGGTATCAAAAACAACCTGACAAGCGTTGTGGAACAGATTGGCGACTTCAACGGCGACGGCATCGACGACTTGCGTATCCGTGCCAACAAGGATCTCGGCGTCCTCTATGTCACCGGAGCCGACACGACTCAATGGCAATACATCAAGAGCGTCGGCACCGAATGGAAAACCACCTTCGCCGCCCAAGTCGGATAAATCTTTTCTGACCAGAGAAAAGGGGCCGCTGTAAGACGTAAGTGTTTTCAGCAGCCCCTTTTTACTATTGTGCCGGTTTCGCCCCTCCCCCGGACACCTGGAATGCAGGAAAATAAATTTCAGAACTGCTGCAACCACCCGTTTTCCGGTTCCTGAGTCACCACTTTGAGCATACACTCCGCGCCTGTAAAAAGTGATAAAAAAAAAGCCAAAAAAAATTTAACAGACCGCTTGAAAAACACTCTTCCAAAGTTTATATTATGTCCCCCGCTCCGGGGAACCGTTTTTATCATCAGCAACAAACAAAAAAAGGAACCGCCAGCATGAACAAACCACTTGCCGCCACCACCGCCGCCATCGCCATCATCGCCCTTACCGCAGGAATCGTCATCTCTTCATTCATGCTGAGCCGTTTCATGCTCAAGATCCAGCACTCCACCGAAAAAAGCATTACTGTCAAGGGAGTTGCAGAAAAGTTGATCACCTCTGACCTTGCTGCCTTCAAATGTTCCGTCACCGCCAAGGGACAGACCCGGGAAGAAGGATACGCCAACCTCGCCAAAGCTCAGAAGCTCCTTCTTGCCAAACTTGACGCCCTCGGCTTTACTGCTGTCATGCGGGAAGATGAAAATATTTCCTGTGACGCCCACTACCGCACCGTCAAAACACGTGACAAATTCGGCAAGGAAACCACAAACTCCTATTTTGACCACTATGAGTTGACCTATTCAGTCAGGATCCGTACCAATAACGTGAACCTTGTTTCAACCAACGTTTTGAAACTTCACGAACTCGCCCTCCAGAAACTTAACGTTTCCGTGGAAACACCTCACTACTTCATCAACAATCCTGAACAGTACAAACTGGAACTCGTCAATGCCGCCAGCGCTTCAGCCGCTCAACGCGCCCGCACAGCCGCCAGCCACAGCGGCAGCACCCTCGGCCCCCTCATGGAAGCACGCCAGGGCGTCATTCAGATCACCGCTCCCGCCAGCAATGAGACAAGCGACTACGGCGTTTACGACACCCGCAGTGTTCAAAAGGTCATCCGCCTGGTCATGACCATGAAGTTCTCACTCAAATGATCTGAACTCTCAAAACAAAAACCGCGCCCGTGAGAAGAATAATCTTCCCGGCGCGGTTCTTTTTTTAACCGGATGATTCAGTTTTGAAATCGTAAAGGAGCAAGAACGACCCGGAATCCGACATCTTCATAATGTTCCGAAACAGGCTCCCCGCCCGCCCGGGCCGCTGAACGGCAACTGACAGGTTCAGATTTCCAGCTGCCCCCCCGGTATACCCGGTAACGGCCGCTGCCGGGCCCTTCAGGATCAACAGAATCCCCGGAAGGATAAAAAGTATAATAGTCCTGACACCATTCGGCAACATTGCCGTGCATATCATAAAGTCCCCAGCTGTTGGGATTTTTCCTTCCAACGCCCATCGGCCCGGAAGTGTTGTGCTTGTACCATGCCACATCATCCAGATTGTAGCACCGTTCATCCAGAGCCACCAGCCCTCTGCCGCTGTTGAGGGGCGTTTTTGTTCCCGCGCGGCAGGCATATTCCCACTGTGCCTCAGTGGGCAGAGCAAACTCATACCCGGGCGGAAGCATCTTGCGGCAAAGTCTGTTGAGACGCCGGCAGAAACGTCTTGCCTCCTCCCAGGTGACACTTTCCACGGGCCTTCCGGGGCCTTTGTTCCAGGAGGGATCCCGGTTCATAACGGCGCGGAACTGTTCCTGTGTCACCTCGGTTTCTCCCATCCAGAAATCGCTGGTCAATACAACACTGCGGAGCGACTCCATGTTGGAGCGTCCGGGTTCTCCTTCCAGAGGGCTGCCCATCGAAAAGGAACCGGCAGGGATCCGGAGCATTTTCAGCACATTTCCACCGGGAAGAGGGAACTTTCTGGCAACTCCCAAACGGTCAAGAAAATATTTCCTTGTTGAAACACCTTCCCACGCACAGACAAAGTCGATCGTTCTGACCTTGCCCTGATAACTCACTTTTCCCTGATAGCGCTGATTTTTCCGGAGACCGTTGAAAATCTTTCCTGAGGTGAAGGGCTCAACACCTTCCAAACGAACCTCTGCGGCGACTTCTCTGCTGCCGTCAAAAACAATGATTTTCACTCCTCGCATCTGCTTTCTTTCGATCTCTTTTTTAAGAGCCAGAGCCTCATAATGATCCTTTTTTACCTCAAGTATTTTATCCAAAAGCTCCGCCGCCTTCTTTACATCACCGTTATCGGCACACTCCTTTGCTTCAGAAAGCCATTTCTCAATATTCTTTCCATTTTCAGCCAACTGCAGAAAGAACTCCGCTCTTTCATCATTCACTGCCCGGAGCCGTGTGGCGATGCTTTTCAGCACGCCCCAGTTTTTCTGAGCCACGGCCCTTTGCGCTGATGCGAACTCTTTATCTCCGTACACTTTGACAGCTTTGTTCCATGCGGCTTCGAATCCGGCAAAAGCGATATTGAATTTTTCCACAGCCGCCGGAAAGTTTCCTGAATTGTACTCATTATCGCCCTGCCGAAAAGCGATAGAGGCCTCTTCATACTCTTTAACGGCGATATCAGAAGCCATAAATCTGTCTGACTCCTCGCGTTTTGCGACCACTTTTTCTATAAGTTGTTCAGACTTCAGACGCAGAGGAATGCTCTTTTCTATCCATACGGCTGCGGCTTCAGCTTCCTTGAAAAGCCGGAAGGCCCCGATGGGATCTTTTGCTTTTTTCTTCTCACCAGCGGCAAAACGGTTTTTAAATGTATCGATCTTTTTTCCGAAAGTTTGCCCCCGGTCGCATCCGGACTCATCAAAAGTATCTTTGAAACTCTGCAGTTTTTCCTGAAGCAGATTGTTTTCGGCGATAGATCTTTCCACAATTGCTTTGTAAAGCACCTCCACCCCGGGATCGCCTTTTTTCACTTTCCGGATCTCCTCAAGGCACTGGAGGGCGAATTCAAGTTTTCCGGAGTCCGCAGCAGCGCGGCCCCGGGCATACAAATTCTGCACATGCATCTTGCTCTGAGCAAGAGCCAGAAAAGATTGAGCTTTTTCTTTATTCAAAGGGTAAATTTTTTCAGCAATCGCTTTCAATTTCTGCCATTGTTTTTTGTCTCTTGCAGCTTCAGCTTCCGCGATCAGATTTCTGCACGCCTGTTCTCCCGCCTGACGGAGCGCATTCTGATATCCCTCAACAGCCTGCCTGAAATTATTGATCGCAGAATTGAAATCCCCGGCGTCAAAGGCCTTCAGAGCTTTTTCCCGGGCGGCAGACGCCTCTTTATAAGTCAGTGCGGCGTGCTTGGAACTTTCAACGGCATCTGCACGCGTTTTCTCTTGTTCCGCCTTGGAAGCAAGTCCGGCAGCTTTTTCCGCCGGCAGCAGATTTTCTGCGATCCATGCGGAGGCCTTTTCTGCCTCATCCAAATGTTTTGAAACTGCAGTGTACATTGCGGCATCATACGCCTCGCTGGCTGCTTCAAAGTTTCTTTGCAGCGTCTCACCATGCTTTTTGAAAGCCTCTCCGGAAGAATACATGAATGTCTGGATCTTATCTGCCACAACTTTCAAAGCCATGATCCGTGCATTACATTTCTGCTGCAACTCCTGACTCCGGGCGCTCTGCTGCTTTGCACGTTCAGCTTTTTCCCTTGTGATCCGCAGTTCACGCTGCCGGCGTACATTTTCTTCCTGGCGTATTCCTTCCTGCCGCTTCCCGATGAACCAATTGGCACCGGCGGCAACAGCGCCGATAAACAAAACCGCGGCGGCACCGGCGGCAAGCCATTTTGCCCAGGCCCATCTTTTCGGCTTTCTTTTGCCCCGTTCAAGAGCCGCCACGAAGTCGGCACATTTATCGAACCTGTCCCCCGGAGCCTTGCTCATGGCACGGTCTATTGCCAATTGAGCGCGTTTTGAGATCCCCGGAACAGGTTCCGCTTTCTCATCAAGCACCGCCCGTTTCAGAACAGCAGTATCGCTGCTGTCAAAAGGAAGATGTCCGGCAAGAAGTTCGTAGGTCATCACTCCCAAAGCATACTGATCGGCGGCAGCGCCCTGAGGCCTGCCCCGCCACTGTTCCGGCGCCATGTAAGGAGCGGTACCGGAGATCCCGGTGTAAGCCATAGACTCCCGGCTCATGGAGGAGCGGATCTGCGCCGCCAGTCCGAAATCAAGGATCTTTATCGTTCCGGCCGGCGTGATCATAATGTTGCCTGGTTTGATATCACGATGCATCACTTTTTGTTCATGTGCATAGTCCAGTGCCGCTGCGACCTGTCGAATGATATGCAGCACGGTTTCAATGGGCAAAGGTTGATTGCGGAATTTCCGTCTCATCCAACGGCGCAAATCTTCGCCGTCGACGCACTCCATTATGAGGTAGCAGTCCCCGCTTGCCGGATCTCTTTCAAGCATGCGGTTGATTGCGATATTCTGATGTACAAGTTTGGCGACCAGCTGAAAATTTTCTCTGATATATTCCATTTCCAGAGAATTGCGGCTGAGCTCTGACGGCAGAGCTTTGAGTGCCACTTCAATACCGGCAACTTCATCGAAGCATCTGTACACGATCCCCATGCCGCCCTGCCCCAGCTCAGAAAGTATTCTGTACCGGTTGAGCAGAACGCTTCCCGGTCCGATCCCGGAACCGGAATACACTCCTCGTGCCCCGGACAGAGTTGCAAACTCTCCGGAATTTGATGATGCCGCCCACCGTGGCGGAAGTGTTCTTTGGTCGTTCATAGTTCAGATGATCAACGAAAATACCTGAAATTAATTCACTATTTTAATAATATAGCACGATTTCAGAAATTTTCAATAACGTTTTTCCATATTCTCTCTGTTTGAAAGATGGTGCGTTCACAAGCCATCCATTACAGAACAGCTGCAAAATATTTTTTCCGGCGGCATATTGAAATTTTGACTGGACTGATGTATATTACACCGCCAGAACATCAGAATGTCACTTTAAGGAGTTTTGAGCCATGCATCTGCCTGACTTTCCCGATTACGGTATCATTGATGCCCACATGCACCCTTATCTTGCGGAACACCGCAATTTTCCTTTTGCCGTCCCGGTAACTTATGATGAATATTTTGCTGAACAGCGCCGTGCCGGTATCACCCTTTCCTGCGGAGCTTTCAATATCCGCAATGACGGAAGTGATTTCAGTGTCATCAAAGAGTGTAATGCCAGAGTGCTTGAAGTGCACCAAGCCTATCCTGACCAGTTTCTTCCCGGAGTCAATGTCCACCCCAATTTCCCCGAAGAATCCTGTGCAGAAGTGCAGAGATTTTACGACATGGGGTTCCGCTGGATCGGTGAGATCGCAGGCTATGTTATGAACTACAAAAACTATTGTGAGGGAGGACTGCTTCAGGTCATGGATCTGGCACAGGATCTGGGCATGGTCTTGAGTGTCCATCCTTCCAACCTTGAGGACATTGAAAATATCCTCAAAAATTTCCCCCGGCTCAAACTTCTGGTGGCTCATCCGGGATTCCCCGACATCATGCAGAACTACGAACTGGCCCTGAAGTATCCCAATTTGCACTTTGACATCTCAGGCGGCGGACTCACCCGCTGGGGAATGCTCAAAAAGGGGGTGGAAATGCTTGGCCCGGAGCGTATTCTTTTCGGAACCGACTTCCCTGTGATCAGCAACGGTATGTATGTTGCGGCAGTGCTTTTTGAACACCTGACGCCCACACAGCTGCGGATGGTCTTCAGAGAGAACTTTCTCCGCCTCAGCGGTTACACGCTCTGAAACTGTGAAGATCAGTAAAAAAATGATTCACCGGGGAAGACTTCACCGAGGAGTATCATGGGTACAAAGCTCATAACCCAGCCTGCCATGATACAGTAAGTTCCCCAGTCAAGATCTTTATTCAAGCCGTAGTACTCATTTATCATCATGTCATAGCCCCGCATCCAGCCGCCGTTGAGCCGCAGATCGGGGCTTTTGATTTGTATATCAAGCCAGAAATCACGCAAAGCGGTATACATGGAAATGACCTTTTCCATGTCAATGCCTTTTTGTTTTTCAGAGGGCAGCGTCTTGAGTATGGAAAGAGCATTCAACACAAAGTTGTTGCAGTAAAGCAAATCAGCTATTGAGTCTGATCCGTCACCGATGCCGATGCCTGCTTCAGGGTGTTTTTCAAGGCGGATGGGTGTTTCGCGCAAGCCGCCGCAAGGCTCCTGCAAGGAGGCGAAGAAGTCAAGCACAGGGGCGATTTTTTCAGAAAAATCAACATCTGTGTGATAGTGCGCCGCAGAAAGCATCAGCAGCCAGCGGCTGAAGGTGAAGTTGTCCGAAAATCCGAAAGGAGTCACTCCGGGAAACTTTTCGCCGATACGGTCAATGGCACGCAAAGCGGCGGCAGTATATTTTTCCTCCCCCAATTGCAGCAGAAAAGATGCCATTTCGCCGTAGAACACAGGGTTATCCGTCACCGGAACATCTTCAGGCATGGTATCGCCTGTAAATGTTCCGCAGCAGACGCCTTCCTTTTCAAGCCATTTGAGAAAGGAGTCCCCCAAAAGCAGGGCACTTTGTTTGTATTTTTTATCTTTCGTGATCTTGTAAAGCTGCCAGAGTGCAAGTCCGTCTCTTCCGCAGTCAGATGCCCAGACTGCTTTTGAGTGATCCAGCCACTTGAAAAAACCGTCAGGACGTTGAATCTTTCTGTCGAAAAGAAAATCTGCAAGATTGCATCCCGTTTCCGTCAGGCGGTCATCTTTGAACACTTTGCCTGCAGTCACATAAAGCGCCGCCGTCAGCAATGTGGCATCTGTTCTCAGATTCTTCCGCAGCTGTAAATTGTTGGATTGGATCATTTCAAACATCCCTTCTCTGCCGTCAGCGGCACAGAAGAGACCGGATTTTTCGTGCCACTCAAGAGCGCGGTGGAGCGCTTCAAGGGGAGTATTCGTTTCAAACTTCTCAAGCACATCAGGAAAATGTTTCTCAAAAGCGTTTTCGATTTCCTCCTGACTTTTTCCTGTCAGGGGGGCAAAAAGTTTACCGAAAGCATTTTTCCACTTTCCGTATGGGCGGCGGTAGGCAGGATCAAAGGCAGAAAGATCCGTCAAGGCCGAAAGCATATTCCCATTACGGCTCCGGATCAGACAGGGAAAGGAGTAACTCCCCTCTCTGAAGATCCTGTGGGTCCCGATGCAGTTGCTCACCTTGCCGACAGTCACTCCACTTCTGCGGAATCCGGGAAAGAAAAAGCCGTCTCTTGACTGGAGTATGGTATCTTCAAATTCAATGTACTCCTGAAAAAAATACCTTTCCCTGCCCATGAGCTGAGCTTGAAGAAGCTCTGCATGAAGATAATCCTGGGCAAAGTAATTTTCCACATAAAAACGTGTTCCGCCGGAAATCATTTCCCGGATCCTGTCCATCCACTGCGTAGACAGGGGGGAGATCATCTTTTCTCCTTTTTCGTACTCCGGAAGAAGAATATAGAAATGCTCCTCCCCGGAACAAAGGGGCAGCTCCTCAAGGGAGGAAAAAGTCTGCCACTCATCTCCGGGAGCGCACAGCTCTTTCAGAAAGTTCCGGAACTTTGCTTTCCCGCCGCATACATACCACTTCATAGACTCTGCTCTTTCAGATTTTTTTCAAGATACATTCACCGGCAGGCAGAGTTTCATTTTCCCAGACAAGAGTTTCATCGCTGAAGTTGGCGGCAAAGAGCCAGATTCCCTCTGGCGTGGTGAATTTCACTGCCCTGAGCTTTTCATCGCATTCAACTTTTTCAAGTTTGTACCCCCGGACCTCATCGGCGGAAACGCCTGCCATAAGAGCATAACCGGTGTCAGCCAGGATCTCTCCCGGCATGTGACGGCGGCTCAGATCCTTTTCAACGCTGCCGCAGATCTCGTTCATATAGAGGGAGGTCATATACTGGCAGCTCTTGATGGCGCCCATAGGCAGTTCCGGGATGTGGATCTTGAAAGAATCCGCGCCATACCCCAGCACAAAAGAAAGCTGATCTTCAACGGTGATCCAGGGTGAACGGGTATCAATGACTTCAGGAGCAAACCCCTTTTTCAGATTGGCACTGCCTTTTTCCCACTGAAAGGAGCGTTCATAATCATTATGGACATCGTTAGGGATCTTCCAGCCGATGGTGCGGTGAGAGTTGAAAGCGCACTCCTTGATACACTGCGTCTTCTCAAGAATGATCATGCTCTTTCCGTCAGGCAGCGCCGCACAGGCGGAACGGCCCAAAGCAACTGTGGCGGGAGCTTCCCCCTCGCCCCAGGGCCAGCACTCCACAACACCGATCATGCCGGAGTTGATAAATCCGCCGGGGAAAGTACGGTGGAAATTGGCAAGATTTTCCCTGCCGATATTCTGTCCCTGCATCTGGCTGTATCCGTTTGACTCCCATTCGGCAAGACTGCTGTCAGAAAGAGGCAGAGCAAGCGCCATGGGGCCGGAGCCGCCTTTACGCACCATGGAACGCAAGGTTTTATCTGTACGCACCATGTCGGCACAGTGAAAATCATCGCTCCACTCAACAGATTTGAGAAGATCGTTTGAAGAGGGGAGTTCCACAGCGCCGCAGCGGCGGCGGAAATCAGCGCCGAAGCCAAGCACCGCTATGGGGTCGGACTCAAGGCGGGTGTAGTAATAACGGCTCTGGTGACTCATGGTTTCGAGGCGGGTGCCGAAAAATGAACCGTCTGGATTCCCCTGCTGCTCTTTTTTCAGGACTCCAAGCATCCCTTTTTCAAGCAGGAGGCAATCTTTATCGCCGTAAAGATCCGCCATCATGATCAGCACCGGCAGCAGATACATCTGACAGTAACAGTAGCGGGCGCGGGTGTCGCCGCCGATGCGGATCAATCTGCCGTCGGGGGCAATGAAGTTCTTGACCGTATTCCAGAGATCCTTTACATGAAGTGCGGCGGCGGCGGGGAACTCTATATTGCGCGCCTTGCACCAGGCGTAAAGGTAGGCGGCGTGAGAAAGTGTCACCACGCTGTATCCCACATTCATGTAACCGTGGTGATCCAGAGAGTAGTTGGCGGTAAAATTGAATCCCACGTTCCATTTCCGCAAAGGTTTGCCGTTGAAAAATTTTTCAGAGGCGGCATCCAGAGGATGAGAAATGGCATTGAGCAGCAAGGCGGTACTTTTTTCCAGCAGCTCCTCACGGCGTTCAATATCGGGGTAATCCATGACCGTTCTGAAAAGATAACTGCCGTTCCAGAAATCGGACTCAGGCTTGTTTCTTTTTGATCCGGCCTCCATGCCGGCAACAGTTTCAAAGTTGTCAAGGATCCAGAGAGATTCAAAGGTACGCAGTTTGCGGTAGAGTTCCTTATCCTCAGGGGAGAAATACTTTTCAAGGGCAAGCTCACCTGCCACCATCCGTTCCTGTCCCAGCACGGTGATCCATGAGCCGCCCCACTGCTGTCTGTTGGTGCATTTTGCACTGCCTGTCACATGGGTATGAAGGTTGTAACGGAAAAACTTGAGGGCAAGTTCACGCAGTTCCTCTTTGTCAAGGGGAATATCCCAGGGGGTTTCCGCAAGAACGGCAAGGGCTCCTGCCACATTATAATTGCTCTGGATCGCCCAGTGGGCGGACTCCCCGGTGCCGTAATAAGCAAAACCGTTATCGCTTTCACGGCTCTGCTTTCTGATGAAATTATAAAAAGGGATCATCAGCTCCAGATAACTTTTTTCGGAGATCATTATTCTTACCTCATTTCTTCCTGAAAACTTCATCCGCAAAATTACAATACTGCTCCCAGTCATACAAAGTCATGGAGTGGGGCCCCGTCTTGATATGATAGTGGACCATGCCCCCCACCGGCGTGTTTTCAGGGGGGAGCTCAGGGGAGTCCACCCCCTCCAAGCCATAGTGACGCCAGATTTTTGAAGCGTGGTAAGCTGAAAGATACTCGCCTTTGAAATCAGCAACAAAATCTTTTGATGAACTTGCCACATACAAAGCCCGGGGCGCCATAAGCGCCAGCAGCTGATGCTGGTCGATGGGGAGTTCATCTTCAAGTCCCGCATAGCGCACCATGTTGTCGCAGAACCAGTTGCTGCGGACCATCCAGAGTCCCATCAGATCCTCGCCGAAGTTCCGTCGCGCAAGAGCGGCACCGGCGTTGCCGGAGTTGTTGGAAATGACCAGCTTGAAGCGCGTATCATTGGCACCCGCCCACAAAGCGGTCTTACCCAGACGGCTGTGTCCGGCGACGGCAAGTTTCGTTGAGTCAACAAGGTCAATTTGTTCAAGGGCATCCGCCATGCGTGAAAGTCCCCATGCCCAGGCGCTGATGGCGCCCATGTTTCTTTTTCTGCCCTGCTTAAGCTCTTCAAGAGCCACTTCGCAGTCGGGGCGCAAATCATCATAGAAGAGACGGAATATACTCTTTCTGAAACCATCCAGATTATCGGGAAAAATCTCTCCGTAAGCAGCCGTTGCCACACCGTATCCGCGAGTGACGGCAAGGGTGTAAAAATCATCGCCCACAGCCCGGGGCTGAGTGCTCAATGAGTCGCCGTGCCAGCGTCTGGGACCGTAGTCCGCCGAGCGGGTGGGACGGATATCGGGATCAAATCCGCTCTGATTCCCTTTGAAATTGAGGATCTCAAAAACAGGAACAGGTCCGGTTGCATTTTTCGGCACATAAAGCATCATATCAAAGTCAAAGTGCCGACCCTTGTTGTAACAGTGGATCCGGTACTCCCGGCGCAGAGCGATACCTTTGAGCGCCTCTTTGTTTTCAGCGAGAAGCTCCAGCCCGATCTTTTCAGGTGCAGGGGGAAGAGGACCGTAAAGAGACTCTTCAAAAGCCTTGAGGACCCGGGGACGATCTTTTTCCCACGCCTCCTTTGAGTCGGGAAGTTCCGGCAAAGTGTAGGAGCGCACTTTGCTTTCGTCACGATTCATTCGTCTGAATGTTTCTTCAGCCCAGAGATTTACGCCCCGTTCCCAGGCAAGACACAATTCGTTGCGGTCAGGAGTTCTGGGGGCATCGGCGGGCAGATCGCAGTAAGATCCATTGTTTGACATGATTTTCACCTTATTTTAAGAATTTTTTCTTCACAGTCTTAATATATCCACAATAATACAAACTGCAAGATGAAAAAAAATTTTTTTTCAAAAACTTTTCTTTATCTCCTATTTGCAAAGTCTCCTTTCTTATGCTATATTAGAATCAAAAATAGAACCTTGCAATGTTTTTGAGTATGTCTGGAAAAAAAGAAAATTTTCTTCTTCAATATCTGCGTTCTGCGCGGCTGTATTACTGTTTTGTAAGCGGCGCAACGACACTCGCGGGAATTGCTTTTTACCGCAATGGAGACAACAGACCGTGGGGGTGGCGTGAATGCCTCATTCTTTTCTGCGGATTTGCCGCCTGGGGGATCAATCAGATATTCAACGATTACTTTGATCTTGAATCAGACAGGATCAACGCCCCCAGCCGTCCTATGGCATCCGGGAAACTTGCTGTCAAACCGGCACTCTGCCTTTCAAGCGTTCTGATGCTCCTCATGGGGAGTGCGGTACTTGCCTTTGCCCCGGCGGCGCTCCCCGCAGTTGCCGCCGGTGCTGTGCTGAATCTTCTCTACTCAAAGCTGAAATTTATTCCTTTTGTCAATTGCCTTTTGTACGCCGCCGCCCTTTCGTGCTGTGCCTGGTTCGGATTTGCCGGAATGTGCGGAACCAACTGGGAAAGGGCTCTTTCAATCTCCTCTCTGCTGATTTCTGCAACAGTATTTCCCATACATTTTTTCATGTGTTCTTTCAGCTACTATAAGGACAAAGAGGGAGACCGCGCGGCAGGAGTCCGCACTTTGCAGAATCTTTTTCCTGATGATGTCACATTGCCTCTTCATGCACTTCTGCTGGGCATACTTCTTTTTCTGTTTCTCAGAGTCCAATCGGAACTTTCTTTTCTCCTTTGTTCTTTGCTTCTTCTGCCTCTTGCTGTTGAACTCATTATTTTTCTTTCTCTGAAAGAGTATCACTCCGCCACTAAAATCAACTGTCAGCTTTGCGCCGTCTGGAACATCTGCCTCTTTGCCCAATTCAATTTGTATCTTTTTGCGGCAGCAGGTATTTCACTTGCGGCAATTGAGCTCCTCTATATCTGGAACGGCTCCGACTCAAAAAGATTTATCACAGGCTTTGAAAAACTTCTTTTTTATGCCGGGATGTCCCTGCGCTGTGCAGCACGACTCCGCTCCCTGCCCCTTTTGTGGAAAGCCGGGATCTTTACAAAAATTTTCTTCTGCCACAAACTTCTTCAGCTCCCCTCCGGGGAGTACAAACTTGACTTTTACATGCCCCGTTATCCCTCTGAAGCCTTTTTTACCGCCATGGAAGATAAACTTATTTCCCGCCCTCCCCGTCCCGTAAGCGTGGTCTGGTCCATAACCCGGGCGTGTACTTACCGCTGCCCCCACTGTTATCAGGGATTTGACCCGGCAGAGGAGATGCCCCTTGAAAAAATGTGTCAGGCGGCAAGGGAACTCCGGAACTCCGGCGTTGCGGCGTGGGCAATCGAGGGTGGCGAAGTGCTGCTGCGCTTTGAGCGTCTGACGGCACTTCTGGAAGTGGTGCGGGGACTTGAAGTGTGGGTCAACTCCACAGGTTTCGGGGCAACGCCGGAGAAGATCGCCCGCCTGAAAGAACTTGAAGTCACAGGCGTCATGAGCTCCATCCACGCTCTTTCGGCGGAAGAACACGACGCATTCACCGGTGTTCAGGGCTCGTTCCGCACCGCCCTTGAATTTCTCAGAGCCTGCCGGGAGTCGGGAATGCTGACCGGATTCAACAGCGTTTTAAGCGACGAAGAGATCATCAAAGGGGGCATTGACCGCCTTATGGATCTTGCCGCAGAAAACAGATGTGACTATATTCAGCTGATCCACCCCAAAGCCTGCGGCAGATGGGGCAATAAAGAGTTTGATCTGTCACAGCATGAAAAAGCGGTCAAGGTCGCCTGTGAAGCTCAGAAACGCTATAATTCATGGCGTAAAAAGAATTTTCCCATCCTCACCGCTCAAGTCTTTGAGGAGTCCCCCCGGATGCTGGGATGCACCGCAGGCGCTATTGACCGTTTTTATGTGGGGTGTTCAGGGGAAGTCCAGCCCTGTGAATTTATCAATGTCTCTTTCGGAAACCTTTGCACCACACCTTATGAAGTCATTTATGAACGCATGAGAAGAGCTTTCCCCACCCCTTGCAGTGACTGGCTCTGCTGCAAGTACGCGTCTGTAATTGCCAAAGCTGTTGCCCGCAACGGCGGCAAAACACCTCTCAAATGGGAAGAGACCGAAAAACTTCTCAGCAACTGGACTCAAGGGACTCCCACAGCTGTTTATGAAAAAATGGGGATCTACAAATGAAGATCCTCCTTCTTGTCAATCCCTCTTCCAAAGGCGGCAGGGGAATAAAAAGACTCCCCCGGCTGCGGAAGCTGCTCCGCAAGGAAAACATAGAGTTCAATGAGGTCATCCTCTCTTCCATTGATGAAGCCTTTGAAAGAGCCAAAACTCTTGACACCTCTCTTTATGACGCCGTTGTTGCCGCAGGGGGCGACGGAACCATCCGCGCCGTGGGCGAAGGGGTATTGGGACATGAGGATCCTCAAGTAAAAATGGGAGTGCTCTACACAGGAACAAGTCCTGATTTCTGTCAATTCCACAACATTCCCCTTGATTTGGCAGAGGCGGTCAGGAGTTTGAAGAAATGCCGCATAAAAAGTGTTCCCGTTCTCACTGCCAACGGGAAACCCTTTTTCTGTTCCTGCAATCCCGGCATGGGTGCAGAAGTTGCGGCAAGAGCCAACAGATGGCGTCCGTACTGGGGCGACTTCTGCGGAACTCTGCTGGCGCTTGGTATGTCACTTTTGAAAAACCGCCGCTATACATTCAAGGTCAACAACCAGATCATAAATGAGTGCAATCATCTGCTTTTCACCCGGATGCCTTATATCGCAGGAGGCTTGAAAGTCCCGGTACCTCTTCTCAAAGAGAATGAATTTCTGCTCTGGTATCTGCAAGATGTTTCCCGCAGCAGGTATCTGCAAATACTTCCCCGGCTCTACGGGGGGAAGCCTTGCGGGAAATGGCAGATATTTTCAGACGAAGTGATCCTTGAAGCTCCGGAAAATGCGGAGATACCTTTTGAATATGACGGTGATCCCCAGGGGAAACTTCCCCTGACAATAAAGCTCTCCCCCCGCCGTCTCAACCTTATCGTTTCCTCAGGAGAATTGCCGCAATGAATGAATCAAAGATGATACATGCCCTCTCAGCCATTCACGGGACCCGTCCTTTTGCTGCCGACGGGGAAATTTTCGGGGATATGATTTTTACCATGGACAGCTTTTCCCCCGATGAGGACTTTTTCAACTTCACTCCCCCCAACATGATCGGACACAACATGGCGGCGGCGGTGATTTCAGACCTCCTTGCCTGCGGGATCAAGGGGGAGTTCATCATCAACTCCTGGAACATTGACAGCGCCCTGCCTCAATCCTTTTACGAAGAGTGCGCCTGGGGCATTGAAAAGGTACTGCGTCACTATGGTCTTTCCTGCATAGGGGGGGATTTGGGCAGCGCCTCTCCATGGCTCTGGAGCGCAGCAGCAGGAGGAAAAATCACCATTCCCGCCCCTGTCAGGCGTATCGCTTCAGCAAAAGTTCCCTTTGACCTCTACGCCACAGGCTCTTTCGGTGACGCCAATCATGCGGCATTTTTCAAGCGTCCCATGCCCGGGATAGAACTGCGTCTTCCTGTTCCTCAGGAGGCGCTCTTTGCCACCGACTCAAGCGGCGGCTTTCTGGATGCCATTGAAAATTTCCGCAGGGTAAATCCGGATCTGACACTACGGCTTGAATATTTTCCCATTGCCGATGTGGAGCCGCTCCCATTCCCCAAAGAGTTTCTGCTCATCGGAGGCGTGGGGGAATACGAGCTTCTTTACGCACTGCCCAAAGGAATGAAAAGTTCAGATATTCTCATCGGCCATGGGGATTTTTCAGGTTCCGGTCTCTTTCTGCCCAATGGAAAACCTCTGACGCAGGCGCCTCCTGACTACCGGGAGATCCCGCCTGAAAAATGGCTTGAGGAAACAGAAAACTTTTACAGGGAGTTTTTCTTATGAAGTCTTTATTTGAACGCTGCTGGCACTGCGGTACACAAATCGATGACAAGGCAAAACAACTCTATTCCGAACTTCAGAGTGCGCCACCGGCTTTCTACGACGGCTTGAGGATGGTGCTCCTTGAAGGTGTCAAGCCTGTTACAAAAGTCCGGATGCCCTCCGGGGAAGTCAGGGAGATGCTTATGCTGGGGAGCAACTCCTTTCTCAATCTCAATTTCCACCCCCGCGTCCTTGAGGCGGCGCGCAAGGCTCAAAAACGTTTCGGCTCAGGAGCAGGTTCTCCGCCCCTCTACGCAGGAACCACTGAGCTTCACGAAGAACTTGAAGAGGAGCTTGCACGCTTCTGCGGCACGGAAGATGCTTTGATCTTCCCCGCCGGTTACTCCGGCAATCTGGGAGTCCTCTCCGGGCTCTGCCGTCCCGGAGATGCTCTTTTCTGCGACAGCTCCAATCACGCCTCCCTCTTTGACGGGGCACGGCTTTCCGGGGCAGAGATCATCCCCTATCTCCATCTGAATCCCCGGCATCTGGAGCGGGCTTTGAAACGTTCTGAACACCCGGGGAAACTTATCGTCACCGACGGCGTATTTTCCATGGAGGGGTCTCTTGCTCCCGTAGATGAACTTGTCCGCCTCAAAGAGAAATACAACGCTCTTCTCATGGTGGACGACGCCCACGGTTTCTGGGCAGTAGGAGAAAAAGGTCAGGGAACTGCCGCCCTTTTCGGCGTCAGAGAGAAAGTGGATCTGCACTACGGTACTTTCAGTAAAGCTCTGGGCAGCACAGGCGGATTCTGTGCCGGAAACAAAGAGCTGATCACCTATTTGCGTTACTATGCCAGAAGTACATTTTTTTCCAGCGCCATGCCGGTGGGAAGTGCGGCTGAAGTTCTTGAAAGCATCCGGGTCTGCCGGGAGGAGCCGGAGCATCTGGAGCATCTCACCCGCAACCGGGATTTCTTCCAGAGTGAACTTGAAAAAAGAGGGTTTGACACATTGAACAGCCGTTCCGCCATCATTCCTCTGCTGGTGGGGAATGAAGAAAAACTGGGAAAGCTCCAGAACGCCCTCTTTGCCGAGGGGATCTTCACCAATATCGGCACCACACCGGCAGTCAATGCCTCACGCTGCCGCCTGCGGCTCAATGTCATGGCAACCCATACTTTGGAGCAGTTGGAGTCCGCCGCAAAGACCATTGAAAAATGGGGCAGAAAGCTGGAGATCATCTGATGGCAGATATTCTTATTACAGGGGCGGGAGGCTACATCGGTTCCAATGCGGCAGAATACTTTGTGAAAGAGGGATTTTCGGTCACAGGCACCATTCGGAACAACGCCGCAGAACGGTTCCTCAAAAGCGGTGCAAAAATACGGAAAGCCGATTTGTACGATTTTTCCTCTCTTGACGCCCTTTTTGACCAAAAGTATGACTATGTCATCCACATCGCGGCACTGGCAAGTGATACCGGGCGTGAAAAAAAGTTCCGTATTGCCAACTTTGAAGCGGTGAAACATCTGGCACAGCTTTCCATGAAACACGCTGTCAAACGCTTTGTTTACCTTTCCACAGCCGATGTTTACGGACTCCGGGACTTTCATGGGGAAAGTGAAGATCAGCTCACCTTTGACCGCAGTGTCAGAAATTTTTACCCCAAATACAAGATCAAATCTGAAGAATTTCTGCAAAGCGCTCTCCCTCCGGAACGCTTTTCCTGTGTCCGCCCCTGCGTGGTTTACGGCAACGGAGATACCACCATCACCCCTCGCGCCATCGCTTTTCTGAAAAGTTCCCCCTTTGTCATCCACTTCGGCAAGTGGCGCGGAAAAAACCGCTGGCCCCTTGCCCATGTTGAAAATGTATGCCGCACACTCCACGGGGCGATGGTACTTTCTCAGGCAGGGGGAAAAGGGGTGACAGTTCTGGATTCACCCTTTACCACCCTTTCAGACTATTACCGTGAGCTGAGCAAAAAATATCTGCCTGAAAAGAAGATCAGAGAGCTTACACTCCCCTTGTGGCTCATACGGGGACCGGCGTGGGTATCCTCCGCATTTTCCGGGGAAAAACCTCTCTTTGATCCCACTCTTTACGCTCTTGACACCATTACAAGCAATCTGGATTTTTCCAACGCCCGGATGCTTGAATACTTGAAAGCCATTCAAAAAGAAGAATATAAAGGTTCATTATGATCATTGTCGATCCTGAAAAATGTCTGCGCTGCTCAAAGTGCATCAAAGACTGTATCGTAGAAGTTCTGAAACCCGCTCCGGACGGCGTTCCCTTTCTGGCTCCGGAACTTGAAAAATACTGTCTCAACTGCCAGCACTGTCTTGCCATCTGTCCGTCAGGCGCATTGAGCTGCCACGGAGTCACGCCTGAAATGTGTCCCGCTCCGGGAAAACGCCCTGCCCCTCAGGAGATGCTGAATCTGCTGCAAATGCGCCGCAGCTGCCGTTTATACAAAGATGAAAATCTCCCGTCTGACACCATGGCTGCCTTAAAAAATGCTCTGGCATGGACTCCCACAGGATGCAATGTCCACAATCTCTTTTTCCGCGTCATTGAAGATAAGGAAGAGATGGCGTTTTTCCGCGAAGAGACCTCGTCCATGTTGAAAAAGCTCATCAAAACAGGCATCATGTCTCTGATCTATCCCCGGTTCAAGCGCTATCTGGCAGAGATCATGGGGGGCAAAGATGTGGTCTACCGGAACGCCCCTCACATGATCATTGCGGCAGTCCCCCAAAAGGCTCCCTGCAAAGAGGCGGATCCATGGATCGCTTTGAGTTACTTTGACCTTTACGCCCAAAGTCTCGGCGTCGGCACCTGCTGGTGCGGATTTGCGGTCCATGCTTTCAAATGGAACAGAAAACTGAAAAAACATCTCCGCCTCCCTCCGGGATACCGGATCGGCGCCGTCATGCTCTTCGGCGCACCGGCGGTCAGTTACGCAAGAGCCACCAAACCCGTCAACTTCAACCTTGAGGAAGAAAAATGAAACGCCCCCGCACCTGCATCCCTTGCGAAAAAATAGAAAACGACGCCTATGACTGGTATGCCAGACATAATGCCAAGCTGGAAGAGGTCAAAACAAAACGTGCCGATCTGGTTTTTATCGGCGACTCCATCACCCACTTCTGGAACTGTGAAGAGGGCATCACCTACGGCGCCGACGTCTGGGAGGAGTTCTACGGCAGCCGCTGCGTGCTGAATCTGGGATTCGGCTTTGACCGCACCCAGAATATGCTCTGGCGCCTTGAACATGGGGAAATGGCAAACCAGTCCCCCAAAGTCATCGTCGTCAATGCGGGGACCAACCACTTTTCCTACACGCCGAATTACGACGGAGACACGCCTGAAATCGCCTTTGAGGGAGTCAAAAAACTTATTGAAACTTTAAGGGAAATGGTCCCTGAAGCACAAATCATCCTTATGGCGCTCTTTCCCCGGCTTCAGGAAGATAAACAGCAGTGTATAAATGCTCTCAACCAAATGCTCAAAGAGTATGTGGATAAAGTCCGTAAAACTGATTCCGCCATTGAATTTCTGGACATCACCGGAAAATTCCGTTATCCTGACGGCTCTTTCAACGCCGACCTCTACGCCGACAGAAGTTGTCACCCCAACAGCGCCGGATACCGTATCTGGGCAAATGCTCTGGAACCTCTCATCGCTCCGCTTCTTTGAAAAAATATCACAGGTGAAAACATGTACGAAATGGAAAACGAAATCCCTTTTACAAGGACAGATCCCCAGGGAAAACTCAAACTCCACGAAGCAGCGGCAATGATGGCGAACTGCTGCCAGTTTCAGGAATATCAGGAAAAGGCTTTTTGCGAATTTTTGAGAAAAAACCATATTGCGATTTTTCTCTTTTCGATCCAGATAGATATAGTGCGTATGCCCTCGTTCCGCGAAAAGATCAAAACAGCCGTCAGGATCTACGGCTGCAAATCCATCTACGGGCTCAGGCAGATCACCATGCGTGATGAAACAGGCGCTCTCTGTCTCATTGCCAACGCAACAGGAGCATTTTTCAACACTAAAGAGGGCAAAGCCGTCAAGATCGCCCCTGAGGATTTTCCCGTCAAGTGGGACACGCCGGAAGAGATGGAGTGTCTCCCCCGCAAGATCCCTGTTCCATCAGAAGGGGGAACAGACCTGGCGCCTTATACAGTAGTTCCATCGGATCTGGACCTCAACGGTCACTTGACGACCCCTGCCTATTTTGCCATTGCAGGCAATGTTCTTCCCGACGGATTTGAATACAACCGTGTGCGGATGGAGTTCAAAAAACAGGCTCTGCCGGGAGAAGTGATCCTGCCGCGGCTCTACAGAAAAGATCTTTCAACAGTCGTTACAGATCTGAAATCAGAAAACGGCAGCTCCTTTGCAACAGCGGAATTTACCACAGCTCCATTGATAAATGGGGAAAAGTAATATATGGCGAAAAATAAAACTTATGAGGTAATTTCAAAACTCCTCAAAATTGTCAAAGCGCCCTCGCTTCGATCTGATAAAGGGAGCGTTTTCGGCTGTTACCTTACAGGTAGCAAGTGCAAACTACCCTTTACAGCTCTTTGCGAATGGCATCTTTGTCATTTTTTGAATGACTTTTGAAATCACCTCTTGTATTTTCCTTTTTCTGGTGTTATTTTAATAAAAGTTATCTCAACCCCCCTGAACAAGGAGTGATGTATGAAAAAATTTACCTTGATCGAACTGCTGGTGAAAAGATCCCATCTCTGCTGTGATCATGTTTACGGCAAAGAAAAAGGTCTTTCACCTGCCCATGGGCAGGTGAAGCTGTCCAGCTTCACCTTAATAGAGCTTCTTGTCGTTATTGCCATTATTGCGATTCTTGCCGCCATGCTGTTGCCCGCTTTGCAACAGGCACGGAATCGTGCAAAATACATAGCCTGTGTCAACAATTTCAGTTCCATCGGTAAAGCCAATCTTCAATACTGCGACGACAATAAAGGTCAAATCATGCCCTACTGGAATGGAGGAAAGTCTGATTTAAGCTCGGCTTACTGGGCAGGAGAACTGCAGAAATACCGTGGTGCAGGTGCTTTGGGAGGTTTTATGGCGCCCTATCTGGGAACCAATACAAACAATGTGCTGGGCGGTTGGCGCTATCCTAATACTTATCCTCAATACAGATCGGTGAGCAAATTTGTCTGTCCGGCCCGTGACAAAAGGGAATATACCGGTACCCAGAGTTCGCTGCATTGGCTGGGACAAAACAGTGAACACGGCAAAGGGGGGATCCCCCTTGCCCGGATACGCCGTCCCAGCCGCAACTCAGTGATCCTTGAATCAGCGAACAATAATTCCCAACCGGGTTACACCCATCTTACCAAAGGTTCCATCGCCTATCCCCACTCTTCCAGAACCACCAATGTTCTCATGCAGGGAGGAAATGTGATCTCTCTGACTCAGGGCAATGTTCCCACTGACAGAGCCCAATCCTTCTGGTATCCCGTTTATAAAAAACTCAAAGACACATGGTAAGAATCACTTTTTCTTAACATAATAAATAAGGTAAACAATGTTGAAAAAAATTATTTTTTTTTCGGCGCTCTTTTCGGGAGCCTTGCTCCTGACGGGAGCGGAGTTTGAAATCAACTCAGGCAGACTGCATTTTCTTTTTGACACGTCAGGCGGCGGTATAAAAAGTATCAAAGCGGGCAAACAGGAGTACAACTACCCTCATAAGAAATCTTTTACAGAGCGTTTCTTCGCTCTTCAGGAGGGAGAGATCCGTTTTGAACGCTTCACCGATCTTGAGTTTTCCCTTGACAAATTCGGATTTGAAAACCGTTACGATCAGCGCGTGATCCTTTCTGCCGGGGGTATTTCCTCTTTTGACTGGCTCCGGGTGACTAAAAACTACTTTTTCCCGAAAAACAAAAACTACTTCACTTTGACCTACACCTTGAAGAACCGGGATTCCAAACCTCACTCCACCGCCATGTGGCTCCAGACCTATCTGGGCCCTGCCGATGAAAGCGGTGCCCGGGTCAAAGTTCTCCAGCCCCGGAAAGGCAAACTCGTTGAGTTGACCAATCCCGGCAACGCCACTGCAAACGAGTGGAGCGCTCAACCCGGCGTCGCCGTTTCCTCCGTCTGCGGCAAAGATGATCCGGCAGGGCTCATGCTCACACTCCCCGGAAGTGTCGCCGCAGGCTACTACTGCTGGAACGGCAACAAAAACGGCAAACCTATGCACTCTTTTGAACTCATGACCAGAGAGTGGAATATCGCCCCCGGGAAAGAGGTTTCATTCACAGTCAGAGTTGACTATGATAAAGATATTTCAAAAAAGGCTCTTGCACTGGCAAAAAATCCCGCATACAAGATCCCTGACTCCACCCCTGCCCCCGTTGCGATCCCCGACAAGCGCAATCTGAAATGGCTCCAGCCCAAAGGCGGCGAACTTCCTGATCCTCAGCGTTATGTTGACATCAAACTCAAACGCCAATTCCGCGACAGTATCCGTGCCGTCCAGATCCCTGCCGGTGAAAAGATCCAGCGTGCGGCAGTCTTCCCGGTCCGGAACGGGCGGATCGATCGTGACCGTCCTTTCAAGAGCGTTTTGAAAACATTGCCCGACGGTTCAAAGCGTCTGCTCTTTGAAGTGCCGGGTTTTGCCCCCAAAGGTTACTACTACACCCGCATCCAGGACAATTTTGCCTACGATGTCTATGGCGGTCCCAGATATAAACGCCCCCTGGGCATGGTGGAGTTGAAATGCCGGGTCGTTCTCGACTCCCCTGTGGAAGCTCCCCGCCTCAATGCGGAGATCCCCAACCTCATTCCCAACGGCGACCTTGAACGCCCCAATGCCAAAGGCAACTTTGCCGCCGAAAACTTCTGGCACGCCAACGAATTGGGCCGCAACGTCTTCAAATGGGGCAAAGGTCTGGGCAAAGATGGCAGCTGCGGTATCAAACTCTATCAGGGGAACCCCAAATATCACGCTGCCTACGGTGTCTGGGTCCTTGTTGAGCCGGGTATCAAATACAATCTTTCAGCTGACATGACCAGCGAAAACAGCGACCGCAAGTACATCGTCTTTTCCTGCAACACCCAGGATGCAGCCAAAAAAATCATTGCGGATCCCGCAAGAAGAACCATCGGCTACTCCAAGAGCAGTTTCCCCTGGAAGCGCTTTACCGGCTATGTGGTTCCCTCAGCCCAGGCGGTCTATCTCTCTGCAAGTTTCAGACTTCAGCAGAAATCCCGTGACAATACGCTTCAGGTCGACAATGTGGTCATCGCTCCCGAAGATTTCCAGTTTGTTCCCAAGCTCCCTCTTGAAGCCGCCAGAGAAAAGGCGATCCTGAGTGGTTACCTGCCCCTTGCCAATCTGGAAAAGATCTCTCATGAACTTGTCACCTGGCACGAAAAGTGGTTCAAGCCCATGGCAGAAGAGATGCCCGAACTGCTTTATGCCTGTTCCATCATCGGCTCCAACGAAGATGCTTCACGCCGGGAGATCGTGGAACTGGCACAGCGTATGGATCTGAAATACACCTTCATTCCTCTGCTCCCCAAGTGTCTCGGTTTCGCCGGCAACGGTACTTTGGGCGTGAACAAGGCGAATCTGGATAAAGTCATGTGCGAGTACTCCATTGAGAGATTCCGCGCCTTGAAAAAAGCGCCCAAAGCAGCCCTCATACAGGGAATCAACTTCAAGCGCCAGGATACCAATGGTGAACTTGCTGCGGAAATCGCAAAACTGCAGAAAAACAAGTGCAATATCATCTTCCTCAACTGCGAGAGTATTCCTCAGAAACTTCTGGGCAAAAGGGGCACCAATCCTGCCCACTGGCAGATCATTCCCGCCTTCAAGTCCATGAAAAATTTCTCAAGATATGTCCGTAACTTCCGGAACGCTGTCACATTTTCTCTCAGCAACCCCCATTACCTTTCTATCCACAATCTGCCTTCTACCCCTGCGGAATATACCAACCAGAGCAGTCCTGCTTATATCAGCCGCGACTTCCCCTTCTGGGAGTACCGCTATCTGCCTCTGATGAAAGCCATCATAGAGCGTTCCGGCGTCAAGATGCCGGTAAAGATGCTCAACGCCGGACAGAGCGGCAAAGAACTTCAGTTCCAGCTGCAAAGTACCGGGAGTTTCAAAGGAACTCTTGAAGTCGTATTCAAATCCATGGATCGCCACTGTGACGGAAAGAGTGTAAAGGCCCTCTCTCTTGCTAAAGGCAAACAGCAAATCACCCTTCCCCTGCCCCAGCTGCCCGGCGGAACTCATATTGCCCACATCCGCATTCTCAACAGCAAAGGCGGTGTCTGCGATGCGGGCGCGATCAAGGTGACGACTCCTGAAATCGCCGCTGTGAAGGTAGAGTTTGCCAAAGCAGACCGCTGCTACTCTTTCAAAGCGCCCGTCAACTTCACAGTGAAAAGCGCCAAATTCCTCAACTCCGACAAATTGGTTGTGCGAATTGAAGACTCCGAGTTCCGTGAGGTCTTCCGTGCAGAAAAGAAAGCCGCAGCCGAGCTGCCTTTCACCCTGAAACTCCATGCGCCTTTCACCACGTTGAACAGAGTTATTGCTGAACTCTACCGTAACGGAAAACTCATCAGCCGCAACATGGGTGAATTCTCCTTTTCCGACCGCACTCTTGATCCCACTGATTACCACGCCGGTATGTGGGGCGGCAGACCTCAGCTGACTCCCATGCTCAGAAATTTGGGATTTGATCTTTTCAGCGGCTCCTCCTTGAGGAACAATATTGAAACAGGTTATATGAGAAACCTGATCACTCAGGGCTTCTTCCCCCTGATGCTGAACTTCGGTGCTGTGGCTGTTCCCAGAAACGCCTCCCGCACCTACCGGGGCGATGTGGCAACCGATCCTGTCCGTGTCCCCTGCTATTCAGATCCTGTTTTCACCAAAAAAGCGGACGATTTGATCAAACAGCACGCTGAAACCAATCAGATGCGCTATTACACCTGTATCTATCATCACCTGGGTGATGAGATGTTCCTGGGGTCAACGGTCTGTTTCTCAGAACACTGTTTGAAAAATTTCCGTGCGGAGATGCAGAAACAGTACAAGACCATCGCTGATCTCAATGCCGTCTGGGGCAGAAACTACAAATCCTTTGACGAAGTCACCCCTGTCCAGCGTAAAGAGGTGGAAAACAGCTCCAACCTTGCCCCCTGGCTTGACCACAAAGTTTTCATGAGCCGTGTCTATGCAGAGCGTTTCATCGGCGCCCGTGCCAAAACGATCCAGAAGCATGTTCCCGGCGCCAAGGTGGGTATGTCCGGAACTCAAATTCCCGGATACGGTTACGACTGGTGGCAGCTGATGAAACATATCGGATGCATCGCCTATTACAGCGGCGTCCAGCGGACCCTTGTCAACGACTTCGGTCCTGCCGCCCGTCTCTTCGGACAGTGGGGCGGCGGCTACACCAGTTCCCACACCCTCTATGAACCCTATCAGCGCGCCCCCCAGTGGAGCAACCTTTTCATGGGTGCCAACATCTCCTGGAACTGGCACGGCAGCGCCTACAACGGCGACGGCTCCCCCACTGAAAACCTCAAAGCCTATGCTGATGAGTTCAATCTTCTCAAGAAAGGTCTCGCCAAGCTGCTTCTCGGAGCAAAATCTGACAACCGTCAGGTGGCAGTCCTTTACAGCCAGGCCTCTCTTTTCGCCGCCATGGCAGGAGGTATCGGTATCTCTGAGTGGCAGAACACCCAGACCGGATGGAACGCCCTGCTGCGGGATCTGAAGATCAATTTCCGCTTCATCAGCTACGAACAGCTGAGCGACAGCAAATTTGATCTTTCCAACTTCAAGGTCATCGTGCTGCCCATGGTCCTTGCCATCTCTGATGCTGAACGTGCCCGTCTGGTCAAGTTTGCCGAAAAGGGCGGTGTTGTTATCGCCGACGTCGCCCCCGGAAGATATGACAACCACGGCAAAAGGATCGCCGTAACTGTGCTGGATAAACTTTTCCCCGCCAACGCCAAGGCGATCGATCCCAAAACAGTCGATCTGTCTAAGGGAACACTCCAGGGTAAGTTCAGGATCGCCGAACCTGCCATTGCCCCCTGTTTCGAGAAACGCTGCGGCAAAGGAAAGGGTATCCTCCTCAACATCATGCTCAACAGCTATCAGGCTGTGACGCTGGGTGGTGTGGGCGGCGAGACTGCAACTGCCAAGAGCGGCAGTGCGCTCTACTGTGACTCCATGCAAAAAACGCTCAAAGAGCTTCTTTCACAAGCGGGTATCAAGCCCCACGCCGTTGTTACCGACAGCAAAGGCAACCTTGTTCCTTCTGAAAGTGTGTTGAAAACCGACACCTGCAACAACTATTTCGGACTTCTCAGAGGCAGCGGGACCCGTGCCCAGGCGGTGAGGATCGACCACAAAAACGCTCCTGTTGTCACGGTGAAACTCCCTGTTTCCGGTGTGATCTATGATGTGCGTACCGGCAAGCTCCTTGCAAAGGGCAACACTTTCAAGGTGAAAGCTCCCTACGGTTACGGACAGCTCTTTGCCGTGCTGCCCCAAGAGGTGAAAGCTCCCTTTGTGAAGATGGCATCTGCGGTGAAAGCCGGAAATGTTGTCACGCTCAGCGTTCAGGCTCCCGGCGCGCAGGGTGCTTCGGTCTACCGTGTTGAAGTGCGTGATCCTGCGGGCAAAGAGATGCGTATTTACGCCAAAAACACCCGTTTTGAAACGCCTGCGGCGAAGTTCGCGTTCCAGCTGCCCTTCAATGCCGCCTGCGGCAAGTGGCAGGTCACAGTGATCCATGTTGCAAGTCAGCAGAAAACAACGATACCCCTTACAGTGGTAAAATGAAGGTGTTTTGAAATGTCCAAATATATTCCAATTGATCTGGGCTTTGAACAGTACACAAAACTGGATGACTCTCTCAATGCCAAAGAGTACGGCAAGATCCTTGCTGAAATTTCCAAGCCCCGGTATGCCCCTGTGCCCTTTGCCGAAGCGCTGAAACTCTATGATGAGAACAAACTTGTCCTTGAAGACAAAGTGCGTGTCATCTGGGTCCACGATATAGAGCGTCCTTCTGACAACTGGATCGCCCGTGAAATGGCTGAAATGGAGTCAAGTTTCGGATTCCGCACCAGTTATAACATCCGGGTTGTCTGCGCCGCCACTCAGGAGCTCCGGGATCAGCTGGACGCCATTCTGGCGCTGGGCCATGAGATCCAGTATCAGTATGAAGATCTGGTCATGACTGAAGGGGACAAGGTGAAAGGCAGAGAATCATTCCGCAGCAATCTTGCGGCTCTGAAAAAGTATTTTCCTTCCATCACAGTCTGTTACGCCCACGGCGTTTACAAATCAGGTTTTGACTCCACCGATCTTTTCAAAGAGGAAGGTGTCTGGAAGACGGAACTTCTTCAGGAGTGCGGCATCACCCACCCCTACGGAGAGCTTTACCGTTTCTGTGCCAAACTGAAAGAAGAGTTAGGTGACAAATACTACGGAGCCTGTGAAAGCCGCTGTATCGGCGGCGATGAATTTGCCGCCTTTCTGCGGAACACTCAGGAAGGGGGAGTAGCCTACTTCCTCCAGCACCCCACCTGGTGGTACAACCGCTACGACCTTAACCGCATCAAAGAGGCGATCCGCGGCGGCGTCTTCTTCTAAAACGCTGTTCCCGATACAAGTCGGTAAATAAGGCCGAAACGTCGGCTTCGGAATAACTCGCAGCTGTAACCAGCTGCGAGAATCGAAAACTGAACTCCCCTTTTCCCCTTGTCACGGCGTAGTTTAACGAAGCCGGAAAACCTTTTTCAGCAACGCTTTTCATTTTTGATCCTCAAAAATAAAAAGCGGTCTGTAAAAACTTTCCGGGGAAAAAGTTATCTTATCTACCTTGTTGGAAACAGAGCCTCTTCTAAAGCCAGAGCTCTTTCCCTCTCCGGGAGGATAAATCAGGAAAAGTCCCTGATTTATCCTCTTTTTTCTTTCCTGATACCATAAATAAAAAACTTGATTTCCCTCAAAAAAAACATACAGGGATTGACAAAAAATAGAATCCCGGATTGAAAAAACATCTTCGGCGTGATATATTACCAGCGATAAGGTGTAAAATTAGCAGCATGTTGCTTGGCATTTGTATTGAGGCATAAAAATGAATAACAGCAAATCGGTTGAACCAAACATTACTGATCTGGCGAATGGTTGGTTAAAAAAATACAAGTTGGACTATAAACTTGAGCAGGAGTCGTTGAACTCTGACATAGACAAAGCTCTTGCAGATTACTATTCGAAAAATGGTGGAAAGGGCGGTAATCGTCCGGATGCGAAATTGCTGTTGAGAGATAAAAATTTGGATTTCTATCCGATTCTTATCGAATACAAAGGATACAAAGACAAGCTGGTCAAACTTGATGCCAATGGTCAAGTTGACAATAGGACTGCCCAAAACGAGCCGAATTTAACCAATATCAATTCTTATGCTGTCAACGGAGCCGTTCATTACGCCAATGCTATTCTGCACCATACTGACTATAGCGATGTCATTGCAATCGGCGTAACTGGTTTTAAGGATGAAACTGGAAAACTTCACCACGAGATAGGCGTATACTTCGTTTCCAAAAGCAACTATGGCATCGGTCAAAAAGTCGGTGAATACACCGATTTATCCTTCCTGAAAGCAGATCACTTTGATGCGTTTATCGAAAAAGTCAAGAATCTGCAATTAAAACCTGAAGAACTTGAAAAGCTCAAAGAGCAACGAGAACATGAAATCAACATCAGTCTTGTCAAGCTGAACAATGACATTTACCAGAGTGAACAAGGATTGAGCGAAAATGTCAGACTTTATCTTGTTGCAGCTTCAATTATAGCGACTCTTGGTATTCCCGGTAAAGTAAGACCGCTCGAAAAATCTGATTTAAAATCATCAACCGAAAGTGGAGACACTGACGGTGAAATCATGATTCGGAAAATCGAAGCTTTTCTGGAACAAAAATCATTGCCGAAAGATAAAACTGATTTCATTATTCGTGCACTTAAAAATGTATTGACGACATCCAATATAAACAAGGTAGAAAATGGTGAAAGTCAATTAAAACGGGTGTTTTCGAAAATCGTTGATGATCTCGGTATTTACTATAAAATCGGATTGACTACCGATTTTACAGGTAAACTTTTCAATGAGATGTATAGTTGGCT
>JAFWBQ010000046.1 GCA_017507125.1 Lentisphaeria bacterium | reverse complement strand
TGTTTCAGACAAAGATGGTGACTTGGATCTCTTCTTCGGCAATGCAAAAGACCTTTGGCGCAGGGGATATGCCGCTGAACATCAGACAACCGGCGAAAGGATCATGCTTGCCGGAAAAAACAATATTTCTGATATCTTTGAGGGATCCTCCGATGCCAACGTGCTTGTATTGACCGATGATGCCAATGGTGACGCACTCTTTGTTGATGATATCTACACAGCTCTCGGCGATCAGGCGCGCTTTTCTCAGATCGATGAGATCCGCGCCGGAAACGGAGACGATATCGTGGATATGACAAGTAAACGCTACGCCTATGACGGACGTTCCATCAGGATCTGCGGCGGCGCCGGAAACGATGTCCTCTGGGGAGGAGCCGAAAGCAATCTCCTTTCAGGCGGTTCAGGCGATGACCGGCTTGCCGGCGGCAGCGGAAATGACATCTTCTCAGGCGGTACTGGCGATGATGTGATGCACGGCGGTGGCGGAGATGATATCTTTGTCTTTACGGGAGCCTTCGGCAATGACGCCATCGAACAGCTTGCAATGGGAAGTGTGACCTTGTGGTTTGAAACAGGCTCCGAAAGCAACTGGAACGTCGGAACACTCTCTTATTCAGACGGTATAAACACCGTTACCGTTACCGGTACGGAGTCTGTCATCCTTAAATTCGGCAGTGCGGCCGAACTTGAGATCTCAGAAGCAGACAAAGAGAGGATCTTTAACGAAAAATCCATTCTTGCCTGAAATATACATTTCAGATTCTTACAGGAAGGAGCTTTTTAACAAGTTCCTTCCTTTTTCTCTTTTTATTCCCGCAGAAAATTCTTGAAAGTTTGTAATTTTTTGTATAAAACAACTGGAAATCACAAATCGCAGGTGCTATTTTATATTCAGCTCAATATTTTACTGAGGAAAATAAAAATCATGGAAAATTTACTTTTTACCAATGTAATGCTCTACGACGGCACCGGGAGGACTCCGTTTCCAGCTGATGTCGCCGTTAAAGATGACCGGATCGCTGTCGTTGCCGAATGCGGCACTCTGAAACAGACCGGAGCTTCTGTCATTGACGGAAAAGGCATGGCGCTGACACCGGGTTTTGTGGATGTTCATACCCACTCCGACGCCACTGCGGCAAGGGTTCCCGGTGGAGACTCAAAGATCTCTCAGGGGGTGACAACAGACATTTCCGGAAACTGCGGTTTTTCCTTTTATCTCACCGGCGCAAAGGATGCTGCGGATGACTTCAAAAATGCCTACTGCAACTTTGCCGCTTTCGCCGATGTCATTGACAAATCCGCCCCTGCCGTCAATGTGGTCCATCTGTGCGGACACAACTCCCTCAGAATAAAAGTTATGGGTTTTGAGGAGCGGTACGCTACAAAAGAAGAGATCCGTCAGATGAAGGAACTCCTTGCCGAAGCTTTGGAACACGGGGCAGGCGGTTTTTCCGGTGGTCCCTACTATTTGCCCGGTAAATTTTCCAACACAGAAGAATTGAAAGAACTTGCCTCTCTGCTCAAAGGAACAGGCAAACCTTATGCCACTCATATCAGAAACGAATCAAACACTCTCCTTGAAGCTCTTGATGAAGCCTTTGAGATCGCACAGGCAGGCGACAATAATCTGGAAATCAGCCACCTGAAAACTTCCGGAGAAAAGAACTGGCACAAATTGGATGCGGTCTTTGAAAAAATTGAAAATGCCCGTAAAAACGGCATGAATGTTCTGGCAGACCGTTATCCTTATGTTCATTCCAGTACCGGATTGCGGCAGATCGTTCCGCCGCCTTTTGACAAAATCGACTCAAATACGCTGTGTACCAGATTGAAAGAATCTGCGGAGTTCAGAAAAGAGCTTCTGACTGCCATGGAACAGGGCCTTGAACGTTCACCTGCAAGAACTCTGCTTGTCTCTTCACCTTTTGCCGAGCATAAGCAATATTACGGTATGAGTATGGTTGATATCGGCAAAGAGATGGGATGCTCCGGGGAAGAAGCTGTTGTCAGACTTCTTGCTGCCGGCGCTACTCCCTGGGCGGCATTCGGCACGATGAATGAAGATAATCTTGAGCGGATCCTTGCCCAACCTTATGTGATACTGGGAAGCGACGGCAGTATCCGCAGCTATGACGACAACTCCACGCATCCCCGAGCTTTCGGAACAGCGCCCCGCTTTTTCCGGATCGCGTCAAAAAATTGCGATCCCGCTTCAGTCATCCGCCGCATGACCGCATTGCCGGCGGCGAAATTCAACCTTGAGAGCCGGGGAATCATTGCTCCCGGATACTTTGCGGATCTGGTGCTCCTTGATCTTGACAAGTTTGACAGCAAAGCAGATTACTCCGCTCCCAATAAAAGGAGTGAAGGGGTCTCTCAAGTTTATGTCAATGGAAAACGTGCTTTTGCACAGGATCCGGATGTCAAAACATTCCGTCCCGGCAGAATGCTCAGAATCAAATAAGTTTCATGGGGCTGAAGAGTATGTATACGGAATTTGCAGGAAGAACCGCCATGATCACAGGCGGCGGCTCAGGAATGGGGCTCCTTACAGGAGAAAAACTGGCAGAGCAGGGCGCCAACGTAGCGCTCCTGGATGTCAATGAAGAAGCCCTTGCAGCAGCTGAAGAAAAAATAAAGGCAGCAGGTGGAAGTGTACTTGCACTGAAAGTTGATATCCGCAACTATGCAGAAGTTGAAGCTGCCGAAAAAAGAATCGTTGAAACTTTCGGCTCAGTGGATATCCTTATCAATGCCGCAGGCGGCATGTCCGGACGCTGCTGCGGCAACTGTACCAGTTTTGAAAAGCTCCCCATTGAAGTCATTGACTGGGGACTTGATGTGAATCTGCGCGGCGCCATCTACTGCTGCCGCGCCGTGCTCGCCGGAATGATGGAACGCAAACGGGGCGTCATTATCAATTTCGGATCGGTCACAGGAGAAGAGGGCGGCGGTGGACCTTCTCTTGATTACTCTGCCGAAAAAAGCGCCATGAAAGGTATGACCAAGTCCCTTGCCATTCTGGGGGCGCCTCACAATGTCCGCTCCTGCTGTGTCATTCCCGGTCCCGTTCTGACCCGTCCCGGCATGGCGAAGATGAAAACTCTGCTCGGCAGAGCGGCAGAAACGATTGAACTTGTGGACTTCATTCTTTATCTCTGCTCTGACAAGGCGGCATTCATAACCGGCTCCTCCCACGTCATTGACGGCGGACATCTTCTGGTCCGCTGAAAAAAAAGAAAGATTTTTTATGTTGAAACGTTCTTTTGTCAACCGTCAGGAGTGCGCTGTGGCATTGCTTTACAAACCCCACAGTGCGGCGCAGGCTGTGGCCCTTGCCCGTTCAGCGGAATCTGACGGTGCAGACGGCATTGCCATTGAAATATCAAAACTCCCCGAAGAAGAGCGGAGCATTGAAAGTTTCAGAACCCTCATCAACTGCGTGCAGCTCCCTTTTATGTTCATCAACTACCGCAAAGATATCATCTGCGGAGCCGATGATGACAAGCGTCAGGAGTATCTGCTCCGCGCCGCTGATGCGGGGGCAGATGTGATCGATGTCATGGGGGATCTCTATGCGCCGTCTCCCCGGGAGCTGACCTTTGACACGGCTGCCGTGGAAAAACAGAAAGCGCTTATTGACAAGATCCACGCCAAAGGTGCCCATGTGCTTATCTCATCACATGCCCTTACTGAATTTGTCCCTCCTGAAGATGTGCTTGAGATGATGAAAGTGCAAAGTTCCAGAGGGGCGGATATCCTCAAAGTCGTGACCATTGTGAACACGGAAGAGGAGTTTCAGGAGTCTGTGAGAACTCTGCTTCTGCTGAACAAAAGCCTTGACAAGCCTTTCATCTACCTTGCCGGAGGCAAGTTCGGAAAGATGATCCGCTACATTGGTCCCAAATTCGGAGTTGCCGTTGAATTCGGAGTTCACGATTATGACACCGAAGGGATCTACACTCAGCCTACGGTCCGCTCTTTCCGCAAAGTCCTTGACAATCTGCATTGGGAAATCTGACCCGGAGTAAAAAAAAAGCCCGGAGCCCAGTTATTGAAAAACTGAAAGCTCCGGGTTTTCTTTTGCCTTTATCAGGCGAGCATACCTTTTTCTTCAAAGACCTTTTCTGTCGTTTCTTCCTCAAAGGCTCCTGCGGGCAAGGCGGGATCGCTGCCGAAGCGGAGCGTCACGTTGGTGCATCCTGTCACAGAAACGCTGTTGGTACCGTCGAAGTAGGTCAAGGTTCCGGCGTTCCAGTTGCTTTCGGAACCTGTCTCAAACCACAAGGTGACGGAGCCGTCGGCAAGCTGTTCAACGGTGTCATTGCCCCAGGCGCCGCCGAAGGTGAAGATATCATCTCCTCCGCCGCCGTGCATAGAGTCGTTGCCGCTGCCGCCTGCAAGGATATCATTGCTTGAAGCGCCCACCAGACGGTCATTCCCGGCATCGCCGAAAAGGGTATTGTTCCCCTTATTTGCCCAGACGGTGTCATTTCCGAACCCGCCGTAAACCTTCACGCCGTCACCGGCGTAGGCATAGCGCTGAGAAGTCATATCAACGATATCGTCTCCAGCTCCGGCGCGGATCTCGTCGATCTGAGCAATACGCGCCTGATCGCCGAGAGCGGTGTAGATATCATCAACAAAGAGTGCGTCACCATTGGCATCATCGGTCAATACAAGCACGTTGGCATCGGAGGATCCTTCAAAGATATCAGAAATATTGTTTTTTCCGGCAAGCATGATCCTTTCGCCGGTTGTCTGATGTTCAGCGGCATATCCCCTGCGCCAAAGGTCTTTTGCATTGCCGAAGAAGAGATCCAAGTCACCATCTTTGTCTGAAACA
>JAFWBQ010000004.1 GCA_017507125.1 Lentisphaeria bacterium | reverse complement strand
TGTCAAAGCGCCCTCGCTTCGATCTGATAAAGGGAGCGTTTTCGGCTGTTACCTTGCAGGTAGCAGCCTCAAACTACCCTTTACAGCTCTTTGCGAATGACATCTTTGCCATTTTTTGAATGACTTTTGAAATTACCTCTAAAATACAAACAACAGGAGTTTTATCACATGCGCCCTCTTTCTGACAGAACAGGAACTTTTACCGATTCCGTGATCCGGCGGATGACCCGGATCTCCAACGCCTTCAACGCGGTGAACCTTTCTCAGGGGTTCCCCGACTTTGATCCTCCCGCAGAATTGACCCGCGCTCTTGCCGAAGCCGCCCTGAAGGGGCCCCATCAATACGCCATCACCTGGGGGGCACGGAACTTCCGGGAGGCTCTGGCACGGAAACACGGCAGGTTCTCAGGAATGGAAATCGATCCGGAAAGAGAGATCGTCGTCACCTGCGGCAGCACTGAAGCCATGATGTGCGCCATGATGAGCGTGGTCAATCCGGGGGATAAGGTGGCGGTCTTTTCCCCTTTCTACGAAAATTACGGTGCCGATGCCATTCTTTCGGGAGCGGAACCCATTTATGTGCCCCTGCGCCCCCCTGTTTTTGATTTTGATCCTGAGGAGCTGGAAAAAACATTCCGTCAGGGAGCCAAATGTCTGATATTGTGCAATCCCTCCAACCCCTGCGGCAAAGTCTTTACAAAAAAGGAGTTGATGCTCATTGCTGAACTTGCGGAAAAATATGACGCCTGGGTCATTACCGACGAAGTCTATGAACATATCGTCTACGATCCTTTTGAACATATTACCTTTGCAGCACTGCCCGGAATGAGAAAGCGTACCATAAGCTGCGGTTCACTTTCAAAAACCTATTCCATCACGGGCTGGCGGCTGGGTTATATCATCGCTCCCCCGGAGATCACCGACACGGCACGGAAGGTCCATGACTTTCTCACCGTGGGTGCCGCCGCTCCTCTGCAGGAGGCCGCCGTGACGGCGCTGAATTTCGGCGATGACTATTACAGAGAGCTGAAAGAAAAGTACACTGTTCTGCGTGATTTCTTTCTGGCGGGACTTGACCGGGCGGGACTTTCCCATACCACGCCTCAGGGCGCTTATTACGTCCTTGTCGACATTTCTGAGTTCGGATTCAAAAGCGACCTTGAATTCTGCGAACTTCTGGCGGAAAAAACCGGCGTCGGCGCCGTTCCCGGCTCCAGTTTTTTCCGCGAGGATGTCAACCATCTGATCCGGTTCCACTTTGCCAAAAAGGAGTCCACTCTTGCCGCAGCTCTCGAAAGGCTCATGAAGATCCGGGAGACCATGCCTTGCAGAAAATAATTTTTCTTTTGAGGTAATTTCAAAAAATGACAAAGATGCCATTCGCAAAGAGCTGTAAAGGGTAGTTTGTGAAGGCTGCTGCCTGCAAGGTAACAGGCGCTTGTCCCGCCGCAGCTTTATGCGAAGGCGGAAAAACGCTCCCTTTATCAGATTTTCAGTGCTCTCACGGAAAAGAGAGAAAATTCCCCATATTTCACAACACCATTCCGGCGATCCACCCCGCTGCCAGCAAGGGCAAATTGTAGTGGAGAAAGGTCGGAATGGTGCTGTCGTATATGTGATCATGTTTGCCGTCGGCATTCAATCCGGCGGTGGGGGCAAGCACCGATTCCGAAACGGGGGAACCGGCATCCCCCAAGGCGCCCGCAACGCCCACAATGGCAACTGTGGCAAGGGGAGAGATCCCCAGTTTGATGCACAAAGGCACATAGATGGCGGCGATCAGCGGAACCGTTGAAAAGGAGGAACCGATCCCCATAGTGATGACAAGTCCGATAAAAAGCATGAAAAAGACGGCGATCCCTTTATGACCGCCGAAGCCTGAGGAAAGGAGCCGCACCAGCGTATCAATGGTTCCAGTGGCTTTCAGGACCCCGGCAAAACCGTTGGCGGCGATCATGACGATACCGATGCCACCCATAAGATAGACGCCTTTGGTGAAAACATCCTGAGTATCTCTGAGAGAAATGACTCCGGCGATGACAAAGACAAGGACACCCCCCAGAGCGGCGATGACCAGAGAATTGAGCCAGATCTGTCCGGCAAGGGCGACGGCAATAGCGACCACAGCGGCACCGATGCTGAGGGCATTTATTTTCTTTTCATCAGCCTTGGATCCCTGTGATGGTGCGGCGAAACTTTCTCCATTGCCGGAAACAGTGCTGTAATCCCTTTCTTTGCGGTAAGAGAAAAAAACGGCAATAAGCAATCCCGCCACCATTCCCAGAGCCGGAATCAGCATGGCTTTGGGGGCCATGTCGGGCGTCACCTGCAATCCGTTGCTGCAGATGCCTTTGATGAGGATCTCGTTAAGATAGATCTGTCCGAAACCGAAAGGCATGAACATGTAGGGTGTGATGAGTCCGAAAGTCAGGATACATGCTACCATGCGGCGGTCCAGCTTGAGCTTGTCAAAAAGAGCAAGCATGGGGGGTATCAGCACCGGGATAAAGGCAATATGCACCGGAATCACATTCTGGGACGATATTGCCGCCAGAGTCAGAATCGCAAGAAGCAGATATTTGAAAACCAGAATGTTTTTCGGAGTCACCTCTTTGTTGAGTTTCCTGAAAAGCATCTTCACCAGCACTTCAGTGATCCCGGAGCGGGAGATAGCGATGGAAAATGCCCCCAGCATGGCGTAGCTGAAAGCCACCACAGCACCCTCTTTCAAGCCGGAAGTAAAGGCTTTCATGATCGTTTCCCCGTCCATACCGGCGCAAAAGCCCCCGACAGTAGCGGAAATGACCAGAGAAAAGACCACATTCAGACGCAATGCCGAAAGAATAAGCATCACCGCAACCGAAACAAGAACTGGATTTTTTATCAATTCAAGCAACATAATACCCCCTGTGTCCTTTGAATGATTGTTTTGTTAAAGCCCTTAAAATAGCATCTTTTTACGACTTTGTCAAATGTTTCTTCACTCTTTGTCATTGACTTTTTCCCGGTAAGGTGGTATAATATGAAAAAACAAATCATGGAGGAACTTATGGCGGCACTGGTCAAAAATCCGGACAATATCCGACTCGGTATCATCGGCATGACCGAAGGGAACGGTCATCCCTATTCCTGGAGCGCCATTTTCAACTCATACGATATTGAAGCTATGACAGAGGAGTGCCCCTTCCCCGGCATTCCGGAATACCTCAACAAAGAGGATCACGCTGCCATGGGTATCCCCGGTGCCAAAGTCACCATGATTTACTGTGACGACCGCAAAGATGCCGAACATGTGTCGCGCCTTTCCCTTGTCCCGGAAATCGCCGACCGCCCCGAAGAGATGATCGGCAAAGTGGACGTCGTCATCATCGCCACCGACAAAGGTTTTGAACACCGCGCCCGGGCGCTCCCTTTCATTGAGGCCGGAGTCCCCCTTTTCATCGACAAGCCTCTTTGCGACAATCTTGAAGATCTTGCCTTTTTCAAATCCCATGTGGAAAAAGGAGTTCCTCTCATCTCTTCAAGCAGTATGCGCTACTGCAAAGAGATCGCCCCCTGGTTCCACGGAAAATACAATGAAGTGGGGGAAGTGCGTTTTATAACCATGACTATGCCGAAAAAGTGGGAAACCTACGGGATCCACGCCCTTGAAGCACTCTGCGCCGTCACCGGATGCGGCTATATTTCCATCCGTAATACAGGTGACGAAAAACGCAACATCTGCCATTTGAAACATAAAAAAGGATTTGACGCCGTCATCGCCAACAGTTACGATATGCTTTACAATCCGGTGATTTCGCTCACAGGGACAAAAGGAGCCTTCAACATCGTCATCAAAGACTCCTACACCTCGTTCCGCAATCAGATGCTTGCCTTTGTGGAGTATCTGCGCTCCGGGACTCCCCCCATGCCCTTTTCTGAAACCGAAGAGCTTATGAAACTTGTTGCCGGCGGCATTGAAAGCCGTCTCAGAAACGGTGCTGAAATATTTATCTGAATCCCATGAAAAGCCACTCTGAAAAATATGATCTGATCGTCGTCGGCTCAGGTCCGGCGGGACTTGCCGGAGCCGTCTTTGCCTCAGACCGGGGCAAAAAGGTGCTGCTCCTTGAAAAGGAGCAGCGTTTCGGGGGCAAGATCCCCCTTTCCGGCGGAGGCAGATGCAATGTGACCAACGTGCTCGGTGCGGAGGAAATGGCGCGTGCTTTCGGCAAAAAAGAACGTTTTCTGCTCCCTGCCTTGCGTAACTTCACACCTGAAGGGGTGCGCCGTTACTTCAATGACCGGGGCACGGAAATCGAAGTCACTGACGATTTTCACTGTTTTCCCCGTTCAAAAAAGGCCTCCGATCTGGTGAAGGTGCTTCTTGAGCACTGCGATGAAAACGGTGTCACCCGGATGAGCGGCACAGGGGTCGATGAAGTGCTTATTGCCGATGGAAACATTCAGGGGGTCCGCTGCGGAAACAGAACCTTTTCCGGAAAAAATGTGCTTCTTGCCTGCGGCGGAAAATCTTATCCGGAGTGGAGCGGCAGCGAGAAAGGGTACGAACTTGCAAGGCAGGCCGGACACACGATAACTCCCCTTTACCCCGCCATGACCGGCGTCAAATGCGTCGAAGAGTGGCCCAAAGAGTGTGCGGGGATCTCTCTTGAAGATGTCAGCTGTTTCATAGATCTTCCCGGGGAAAAAATGGGCTGCCGGGGGGAACTGCTCTTCACCCATGGCGGCATCTCAGCCTTTGCAGTTCTTGATCTTGCGGGAAGAGTCGGGGAACTTTTAACAAAGCACGATACAGTGCCCTTGAAACTCAATCTTTTCGCGTCAGTAAGTGCCGCAGAGTGGCAGGAAAGGTTCCGGAAATTCCGGCAGGAAAAAGGAAAGACCCCGGCAGGGAAACTGCTGGCAGAATATCTGCCCAAAAGAGTGATCCCCCACCTGGTTCCGGCTCCGGAAACACCTTTTGCCCGGTACTCCGGAGAAAATGCGAAGAAACTTCTTGAAAACCTGACCGCTCTGACGCTCCGCGCCGACGGCACGGAAAACTGGCACAAAGCCATGGTGACCCGGGGCGGCGTTGATTTGAAAGAGGTCAACGCCAAAACAATGGAAAGCCGCCTCGTTCACGGACTTTTCTTTGCCGGTGAACTGCTTGACCTTGACGGTCCCTGCGGCGGCTATAATATCCAATGGGCGCTGAGTTCCGGCGCCCTCTGCGGAAAAAGTGTCAACTGAAGATCACTTGAAACAGCGGGCGCGTGCCAGCATCAGCTGCTGACCGGCAAGGGCGGCGAAGACCAGAAAAGCTCCTGCAATAAAGATCCAGTGGGAACTTGCCGGGGTGATGAAAGCTCCGCCCAAGAGTGGTCCCACGATGCCCGTTGCCCCCACGATGGTTTCGTTGCCAGCCACATAGCGGTGGCTCTTGGTGGGGTGGACAAGGGAGTGAAAGACGAAAAAGAAGAAGAAGCATCCGGCATAGATCCCGAAAAGCACCGCCGACACAGCGAATCCCGCGAAAGAGGAGCAGAACGCAAAGCCCAGCAGGGCCGCGGCACCTGCCAGATTGAGGAGCAATCCGTTGATGCGCTTATACATCCAATCCTTACTGAAAAAGAGCATGTATCCGGCAAAGCTCTGGAAGAAACTCACCAGGCACATGATGATCCCCATCTGGTCTTTGGAGAATCCCAGAGCCTGAACGCCCCGGAAAGGCCCCATGGTACGGATGAGAGCAATGACAAGACATCCCATTCCGCCCACCAGATATCCCATCAGCACCATATCGGGAAAACGGGAGTAGTCGGCACTGTTTTTGCCTTCAACAGCCGCGTCATTGGGGGGCGAACTTTTGGGTACCAGCTCAAGGAGGATGAATCCCAGCGCCATCAGAAGTCCCGCCGCGATGCAGCAGATAAAAGCGCTTTTGACACTTACAAGACCGAAAAGCAGAGGTCCCAGAGCGAATCCCAGACTCCATGAACCGGTATAGAGCGCCGTGGAACGGACGATCCCGGAACGGTTGTCCGCGATATACCGTTTCATATACATCTGGAAAGGAGTGAAGAACAAAGCGCCGCAGCTGCCGGTGAGGATCAGCCACAGAAACTGAGTGTAGAGTCCGTCAAAGATCAGCAGTCCCAGAGAGACAAGGGCAATACCGATACTGGAACCGATAAGGACACGGTGGGATTTTTCGGGCTTGATGATGTAGCCGCCGGCAAAAGCAAGAGCGGTGTAGATCAGCGCCCACACCGCCATGGTGGAGCCCACCATCCACGCGGGGACCTGGGCTTCGGAAAAGCGGAATGCGGCAATAAAAAGGATGCCGCTGACGGCGATATCCATGACAAGGGGAAAAAGATAGATGAGATATCTCATTTTTGATCAAACTTTATTTCAGAAAATGTAATAGTTGAGTCTGGACCAAATGCCGATGCCGTTCTGATCGTTGGGCAGTCCCGCGAGATAAGCATAATTGCCCTGTCGCAAAGTTACGACGTGTCCGTCAGCCATAAGGTTGTTGGCACCGCCGTTGTGGACCAGAGGGATCCCAGCCGTGGTGGAGGTTGTGGATCTGACCATGGGAGCGATGCCGGTGGTACCGTTCATCTTGAGCGTGTAGTACATTCCGTCAAAGACCTTGCCGCCCTGACTCCCCACATAACTGTCAGCGATCCAGCCGTAAGCCGAAGGATTGGGGATCCGCTTGAGGATCAGGAAACGGGTAAGGCTCTGTGCCGGATCTATGATGCCCACAAATCTGTAAGCGGCACTTTTGGTGGAATCCGAAGGATAAAGCATCATGCCGTAGGTCTGCTGGGTGAACGCCGAGTTGTAGTTGGTGTTGTAAGCCTTGCCATTGAGCAGAGGATTGAGTCTGGGACAGAGGAACCGTTTATGGGCATTGCGCACACTGTCGCCGTCGGTACCGTAACCGAGGCCGGAGTAGCCGTGTTTCCACAAACGGGGCGCCCAGTTGATGTAGGTATCCTTGGTGTCATAGTAAGGCGGGGGCGAATTGCCTTTGAAATCGTTGCTGTAAGTCAGCAGCATCATGCCGATCTGTTTCTGACGGTTCATACAGTCAGTGGTGAACCCCGCCTCCCGGGCCCGCTGCAGAGAGGGCAGCAGCATGGAGGCAAGAATGGCGATGATGGCGATAACGACAAGGAGTTCAATCAGCGTGAACGCGGATTGAGTGAAGATGTGAAGGTGTGAAGAGCATTTTTGACTGTTGTCAAAAATGCGTGAAGTGCGCCCTGTCGGGCGTAAGGATGTGTCGTTTTTATAAATTATTTTGAGGTAATAAAACGGCAAAACCCTAACTTTGCAAGCA
>JAFWBQ010000045.1 GCA_017507125.1 Lentisphaeria bacterium | reverse complement strand
CAAAGCGCCCTCGCTTCGATCTGATAAAGGGAGCGTTTTCGGCTGTTACCTTGCAGGTAGCAGCCTCAAACTACCCTTTACAGCTCTTTGCGAATGACATCTTTGCCATTTTTTGAATGACTTTTGAAATTACCTCATTTTAAGACTGACAAAAAATCTTACCATGTATCAACGACTTTGCAAATAGATCCCCAGGTGGCATGTTTTTTGCTGAAACTCCAGAAAGTCTGCTGGTAAGAAGCCTGAGAACCCAGTCTGATGGCCAGAGGCACTTTGTCTCTCTTGACAGCTGCCGCATGGGCATCGAGGAACACAAAATTGGCGGACCCCGGACCTGCGGGAAGAGCTTCGGCGCTCTGCTGATCTTCCGGATTGGGGTTGTTGTGAGGAAAGGCCAGTCTTCTGGCGCCCTCAGGTCCGATATAGCCGTCACCTCCGTTCATTCTTGCCTCTCCCGCATGTACGCTCCGTGAGGGGGTGGAAAAACTTGAATTGTGTGAATAACATTTTGTGGAAGAATAGCCTGAAAACATGACATTGATCCCAACGGCATAAAGGGTTCCTTTGACCTCGGGATTGTTGAGTTCACGGGTGGGGCAGAGAAGAGGATGGCGCGAGGTGATCTGCATAGTTGTCTTGCTTTTGTCAGCACAGCCGATATAGGAAGTTCCGGTGTAGCCCACATAAGGATTGAGGGATTTTCCCCAATAGGTCGCACCGTTCCAGGTTTCGAGATTATTTTTGTAAGGATTCAAGTGACCTTTGTTGTCATCCATGTAAAGGGAGTTTGCTTTGTCGATCTGACCGAAATTGTTGAGGCACTTGATGTTCTGCCCCCGCGCTTTGGCTTGCTGCAAAGCGGGCAGCAGCATGGCAGCCAGGATAGCGATGATGGCAATCACAACAAGAAGTTCGATCAGGGTAAAAATGGACTGTGTTTTTCCGGGAACAGGTGAAGCAGATGAGATATCCAACATTGCAAAATCCTCCTTGAAAAGTTTTTATGTTTCAGCCTTTTGCCGATGCGCCGTAAGTCCAGGGATCGCACTGGAGCTTTTCTGGAAGTTGTTCGTTTTTTTACTGATTAGCGTGGATGCCCGCCACGCAGAACCCTCTGGATTAAGCCGCACCCGGCATCACAGAGGATCTGCGAGTAATATACTACCACTTTTTTGAAAAGTCAAGTTTTTTTGTCGGACAAGTCCGACCCGTCAGACAAGTCCGACCCGTCTTCGCTCCGCTACGCCGTGGCGAGCAAGTCCGACTTTACCACAAAAGGAGTTTACCCACTATGCAACAATGGTACATTTTATCTTCAGAGTCCCCCGGGGTGCTTCGTGATGAAAACGGCGTCCCTGTTGAGTGGACTTTGCTTTCTGTCGGTGCCAATGCCTTCTGTCAGGAAGGTGTTGACGGAGCCCTGACTCTGACGGCAAGTGTGGAAGAGTTGAGCAAAGAGGCGGGGATCCCTTCCCACCATATCTATCGTATCTTCCGTGAAAAGATGAACTGTTCCCCAGCCTTTTATATGAAACAGGTAGACTTTTGAATCATACAAACATGACTGTCAGTGAGATCGCAGAAGAGTGCGGGTATGAAAGTGTAAGTGCTTTTTCAAAAGCCTTCCGGCTTCAGAATGGCATCGGTCCCCGTGAGTATCGCAGCTGTATGGCACGAAGTTCCTGTCTTGCCTCAAACACGCAAAAGAGCGGAAGGTAAATCATTACGGACTTTGGTCGTAAAATGGCAAAAAGACAAAAAAATGGCTCCGGCGCTTGGGCTCGAACCAAGAACCAAGTGGTTAACAGCCACCTACTCTACCATTGAGCTACGCCGGAGCATCATAATCTTAAAAGTGGTACACCCAAAGGGATTTGAACCCCTAACCTTCTGGTCCGTAGCCAGACGCTCTATCCAATTGAGCTATGGGTGCACGTTTTTGTCAGTGTTGAGCATTGTCATCATTGACTATGTCCCTAATATACACCCCTTTTTTTATTTTTCAAGTGATTTTTTTAAAAAATTATTGATTTTTTGCAAAAAAGATGATATTTTATGAAGGTAACACGAAATTGAGCATTGTCTCAACCAATTGATTGAGGTTTTTCCATGAAGTATTTTATCCGCACTTACGGCTGCCAGATGAATGAACGCGATTCCGAAGCTCTGGGCGCCGCTTTGGAAAAGGCAGGTTTCCTCCCCGGAACTGAGGAGGATTCTGATCTGCTCCTTTTCAATACATGCAGCGTCCGCGATGCCGCTGAGCGCAAGGCAAAAGGCAAGATCGGATACATCCGCAAGCTCAAACAGAAAAATCCCAACCTTATTATAGGCGTCACCGGCTGTATGGCTCAGCGTCTGGGCGAAGCGCTTCTTCAGGAACTTCCCCACCTGGACTTTGTGCTGGGCACGGGCCAGATGCAGCGCCTTGTCCCTCTTGTGCAGGAGATCGCCGCCGACAGAAAACGCCGGGTCGAAACGGAACCCTCCGCGGAGGTTCTTGAAAGTATGGGCGGACACGACTCCAACCCTTCATGGCACGGACAGATCGCCATTACCAGAGGATGCAACCGTTTTTGTTCCTACTGCATCGTCCCCTATGTCAGAGGCAGAGAGATCAGCCGTACAAAAGAATCCATTATTGCTGAAGCAAAAGAACTGGTTGCCAAAGGCGTGAAAGAGATTATGCTGCTGGGACAGAATGTCGCCGCCTACGGCCTTAACGGAGATACACGTCCCCCGGCTGACGGCCATTCTCCTTTTGCAGAACTCCTTGAAGAGATGAATGAGATCCCCGGATTGCTCAGGATCCGTTTCACGTCTCCTTATGTAAGTTACTTCAATGACCGTTTGATTGCCGCTTTGAAAAATTGCTCCAAGGTGTGTCATAACGTTCATCTGCCTTTGCAGTCAGGTTCTGACAGGATCCTCAAAGCCATGAACCGGCAATATACTGCTGAAAGTTATCTTGCCAAAGTTGCTGAGATCCGTGCCGCCATTCCTGACATGACCTTTTCCACCGACGTGATCGTGGGATTCCCCGGAGAAGAGGAGTCCGATTTCCTTATGACCCGGGAGATCATGAACAAGGTGGGCTTTGAACAGGCATTTGTCTTTAAATACTCTCCCCGCCCCGGCGCAAAATCAGCTCTTCTTGCCGATTCTGTTCCGGATCCTGTCAAAGAAGAGCGCAACCAGATACTTCTTGATGACCTCAAGGAACGTATCGGCAGAAAACTTGCCTCCCTTAAAGGTGAGAGTGTGGAAGTGCTTCTTGAAGGCGTCAGCGCCAGAAATGCCGCCAGATGGAGCGGGCGCACCTCCACCAGTTTTGTGGTTCACTTTGAACCCGATGAAAAGTGCGCCGTAGGAACTTTGAGGAAAGTTCAAATCACTCAGGTCAATGCCGTTTCTCTTTTCGGCAAACTTCTTTCTGAGTGATCCTTACTTTTTTTGAGGCGGTGTCCAGTGGTTGAAATCGCCTCTTGCGTTTGGGACGCAGTTGGGGAGTGGGAGTCTTCCTCAGGAAAATTGAGCAAGCCACGTTTCAGCCAGTTTGGGCCATACGGAAACGTTTTTGTTTTTCAGATGCAGAGAGTAGCCGTGTCCGCCGTCGGGGAAAAGATGCATTTCGGCGGGGACTCCGGCGCGTTTCAGCGCCAGATACCAGAAAAGTCCGTTTTCCACCCTGACACTGTCATCTTCTGTCTGGACGATGAAGGTGGGGGGGAGTGTCGCATCAATGGTAAATTCACCTTTGATCGTGCCGTCATCTTCTGCCAGATAGGCGGGGTAAAGCAGCATGGCGAAGTCAGGAATGAAAGAGATATCGTCCAATTCATCTGCGGCGGGGTAGGGGATCCGTGAACCGGGCGCCGAAAGAGTCGCCGACAGATGAGCTCCGGCAGAAAATCCGATGCAGCCGATCTTGCTCACGCAGAAAAGTTCCTGATTGGCTCTGATAAAGCGGATCGCCCGGGCGGCATCGGCGAAGGCTGCTTCACGGCGCTTCGGACAGCGGTATTTGAGTAAGAAGGCGTGGTATCCAATGGTATTGAGCCAGTTGCAGATGGCGATGCCTTCGTGTTCCCAGGCAAGATAAGTGTAACCGCCTCCGGGGGAAACAAGCACAGCCGGCCGGGGATCGGAACCGCTGACGGGAAAATATGTCACAGTGGGAACGGTGATATCCGTCAGACGGTTGAAGCCGCCCCCCTTGAGATCGTTGAAGTGTTCTGTCAAAGTTGCATCTTCCGGAGCAGTTACAGGAGCTTGAGTTGCCCAGAGCCGGAACTCTTTGTGACGGAGACGCAAGCGGTCAACGACACTGTTGTTTTCCAGTTCCATTGTTTTCAGATCAATGGGGGTGAAGATTTCAGAAGCTGTGTTTTTCATAAATAAGTTTTCCTCATTTTATTTTTCCTCATTTTGCATTATTATGATGATTGAATTGATCCTGGTTGCAATGGCTTTGCGCTCATCGGGAGCGTAGAAAGAAGCGCTTGATTCTTTACGCAGTATTTTATACGCCTCTTTGATTTCTCCTGTGTCGCAGAGAAAATCTGCGTAACGCAGCAGAATGGGCAGATTAAGTTCATGGCGGCGCCACTTTCTGTTGGCAAAAAAGAAATGGGCATCTGCGAGCGCTGCGGGAATATCTCCCAGGGCGGAGCCATGAAGCGACATCAGCATCAGGGTAATTTCAGGAGAACCGGGGGAACGGTTCCGCAAGGAAAGCAATTCCGCTTCAGCTTGTGCAAACTCTTTTCGGGTTATGAGTCCCTGCTGGCGTGAAAGAATAATGGGGGCGGTCTTCAAGAAGCGTCCCGGGAAAAAAAGAAAATCAGTCAGGCATCTGGCCGCTCCGCCTGAATAGGTGACGGCGCAGAGAATTCCGAAAAGATAAAGCGACATCAGCAGATAAACTCCATTGCAGACCACTGCTGCTCTGGTATTGCCGCCGAGCATCTGAAGAAAAAAATACAGGGCCAGTGCTGCCGTTCCGGCAGAGAGTACGGCTTTCAGCAGGACAGAGAAGGAATTTTTCAGGATAGACGTCATTGGAATTTTATGTTTCTGATTTTCATAACCTGGTATTAATATAGCTTTCAACACTGTGTTTGTCAACGTTTTTTTTAAAAATCCTCTTGACTATTGGAAAGCGAAATATTATATTAATCCCATAAAACAAGTCAGGAGACCATTTTAATGAAAGGTGAATATTCAGGACATCTTCCGCCGGATGATCCCATGTTTGATTATCTGCGTCATGAGATCTTTCCCCAGCTGGGCAGCGATTGCTCCGAGGGGATCCGGGTGTTTCAAACCAACGGCTCCAATGCCGTTTATATCTATGAGGACCGGAAAACGTCACAGTGCGTGGTGGGGAAGTTCTTTTACTCTGAACGCAACAGCAACTGGGAATTGGCTCAGCGGCGGCTTGACCGTGAATACAAAAACATCAAGGCTTTCAGCTCTTATCTGGGCGAAAATCACTACGTTGCCAAAGTTTTGGGACGCAACGATTCTCTCAACTGCCTGCTGGTGGTGGAGTATTGCACCGGTACTCCCCTTGACAGGATCATTCTTGAAGCCATCAATACAAACAATCCCGGACTGCTCCGTGAAAAACTCTCTGCCCTTGCTGACTTTCTTGCCACGGTGCATAACCGTTCTGCAAAAAGTGAAAAGGTGGATTTCAATGAGACCTGCCGCTATTATGAAGGCATCGTTGATAATTTGAAACACCTGCTCTCTGAAGGGGATACCGCCTGGTTCCTTGAACTTGGAAAACGCTGGCGCAACGATCCTGTCATGTGGGAGGATAATCAGGTGCTGGTCCACGGAGATGCGACACCTTCCAACTTCTTTTTCGGTGACGGGATGTATGTCATTTCTTTTGATATGGAGCGTGTCCGCATCGCCGACCGCTGTTTCGATGTGGGGCGCATCGCAGGTGAACTCCACCACTTTTTCATGCGGACTGTGGGCAACCGTTTCGCCGCAGAAGAGTTTGTTGGGCATTTTCTCTGGGAGTACGCCTGCCGTTTTCCCGACCGGGAGGCCGCTTTCAACGCCATTACCCGGCGCATCCCCTTTTACATGGGAACCACTTTGCTGCGGATCGCACGTAACTCTTATCTTGAACACGACTACCGCCGCGCATTGATCGAAGCCGGTGAAAACTGCCTGAGGAAAGCGTGATGAAATTCAAGGCTCTGCTTTTTGACATCAACGGAACTGTGACCGATATCCTGACCTCTGAAAGCGATGAGGAGCTTTACCGGGTCACTGCCAATTTTCTCAAATTCAACGGTGTCAGTGTATCTCCGGGGGAGTTGAAAGCTCTCTACTTTGATCTGAACCGTCAGCAGAGGCATGAAAGTCCTGAGGAGTTCCCTGAGTTTGATGTGAAAAAGATTTTTCAGACGGTCATAGAGGAGTACGGCGATCATGCCCATGTGCCTGTGAACCTTGCGGTACAGGCGGCAACGGTCTTTCGTGCCGCTTCACAGTATCGCCTTGAACCCTACACCGGCGTGACCGAAGTCCTGACTATGATGAAAAAGCGTTACCATCTGGCGGCGGTTTCAGACGGACAGAGCCTGTGGGCGCGTCCGGAGCTGCGTATGGCGGGACTTGAGAAGTTTTTTGAGTTTGTCATCGTGTCAGGAGATCACGGATTCCGCAAACCCGATAAAAGAATGTTCACCATGGCGCTGGAAAAACTTCACATCACCCCTGCCGAAACGATCTATGTGGGCAATGATATGTACCGTGATGTCTACGGTGCCAAAAATGCCGGGATCAAGAGCATTTTTTTCAAATCCAATCAGGGGGAACACGGTTTTTGCGGAGCTGAACCTGATTATATCATCTATAACTTCAATGAACTTCCCCGGGCTGTGGAGTTTCTGGAAACACACTCCTGAAAAATTATGCACTACTCCAAGGTCATAGAAGGCGTTTTTCTCAGCCGCCCCAACCGTTTTATTGCTGAAGTTGAAATCAACGGCACTGTTGAACGTGTCCATGTGAAAAACACCGGACGCTGCCGGGAACTGCTTGTCCCCGGGGGCCGCTGTTATCTGAGCGACTCCGGAAATCCTGAACGCAAGACCCGTTACGATTTGATTGCCGTCCAAAAAGGTGAGCTTCTTATCAACATGGACTCCCAGGTGGTGAATATTCTTGTTGAGGAGTATTTGAAAGAAGGAACTCTTTTTTCCAAAGATGCCCTGATCCGCCGCGAGGTGACCTACGGTAAATCCCGCTTTGATTTTTACATTGAAGATGGAGCGCGGAAAATCTTTCTTGAAGTCAAAGGGGTGACTCTGGAAAATGGCGGTGTCGCCGCATTCCCCGATGCCCCCACAGAGCGGGGTGTCAAACATTTGAAAGAACTTTGTGCCGCTTTGAAAGAGGGATTTGAATCTTACGTTTTTTTTGTGATCCAGATGAAAGGCGTCAAAATTTTCACTCCGAATGATGTGACCCATCCGGCTTTCGGTGAAACCCTGAGGTATGCCGCAGGGCAGGGGGTGAAGATCACAGCTATGGATTGTCTGGTAACACCCGATTCCTTGTGGATCGATGCTCCCGTGGAGATCAAACTGTAAAATAATTGGTAACAAATTCAGCAAAAAAGAATTTGAATTTTTTATACCATGGTGCTAAATTAAAAAGGTTATTATTTCATTTTGACAGAAAAAATATAAGAGGAGGGGGGACTTATGAAACCCGGATTCACCTTGATTGAGCTCCTTGTTACCACTGCACAACAGAACTGTTTTTCAAAAAATAAAAACTGCACATCCTTACGCCCGTCAGGGCGCACTTCACGTTTGCCGCAGGCAAACTCTTCACACCTTCACATCTTCACTCAATCAGCGTTTACGCTGATTGAACTTCTGGTTGTCATCGCCATTATTGCCATCCTTGCAGCTATGCTGCTGCCCGCTTTGAATAAGGCACGGGACAAAGCAAAAGAAAGCTCCTGTCTCAGCAATCTCAAACAGCACGGTTCAGTCCTCGGACTTTATGCCGATGATAACAAAGATTATATTCCTCAGGGAAAAAACAGCACCTTATCCACTCCTTTTGGAGGACTGTGCACATCGACCAACTGGGGATGGTTCGTCTATACGGCGCCTTACTTCGGCGGTCGTGCGAACGGTTTCAACGCCATTGAAGCACCTGTCCCCAAAGTGTACTATTGTCCGGCGGAAGACGGCAAAGTTGTGACGATTGCCTACTGCCCTCCCTGGAACGTTGCTTACGACGCGCCTGCCTCAGGGATCTATCTTTGGGGCAAACTTTCAAAGGTCAAGACGCCTTCCAAAAAAGTGTGGTTGATGGAAGCGATCCGTCCCCAGTGGTTCAATCCGAATGACAGGAATCAGTACGGTTCAGATCACTATGACGGCAAGCGCTCAATGGCTGTCTTTTTTGATGGTCATTCAACAGCTCAGACGACTAATTTTCTCTGGGATCACAGAGCGTCCTATCTGGACGGATATTTCTGATAAAAAACTGAAATTTATATATCATCAAAATATAAAGGTTCCCTTAATGAAAAAATCACTCTCTCTTTTTTTGTTTTCTTTGCTGCCGCTTTGCGGCGGGGAGCTTCTCCGCAACGGCGGTTTTGAAAAGCCGGGATTTCCTGATTTCAGGTTCCGCAGGATTTCAAAGTCCCCTCTGTGTCAGGTGGAAAGGAGTTCCGTCAAGGTGAAAAGCGGCAGCTGGTCTTTGCGTTCATTTTCAGCCGACCCCAAAATCGGACCCGCTGTGGAAATGCCCCGTTTGCTCACGGTGCCCGGGAAAAAATACAGATTCCGCTTTGCTTTTTTTGTGGCTTCCCGTGAAGAGGGAGCCAGAATTTCTGCCCGTTTCGCCTTTGTAAATAAATCCGGCAAGGTGATCCGCTATATGTTCCCGGTTTTCAAAAGCACTCCGGGGGAGTGGCATACGCCGGAAGTGGCCTTCTTCCCCCCTGTTGACACTGTATTCACCGGTATCACAGTGTGGCTCAACGGCAGACAAACGGTCTATCTTGACGATTTCTCCCTTACGACCATTGAGGAAAAAGAAGTGCCCAATATCCGTGCCGGTGCTCTTTCTCTCCAGGAGAATTCCGAGTGCACCATCTGGAAAGAGGCCCCCTACCTCAAGGTTCCCGCCTCAGGTGTCCCCGACCGTTTGAAAAAAGGCGGCACCGTCACCCTTTCGGCGGCAGCCAATGAATCTGAACCTTTCCAGATCGTTGTTTCACCGAAAAAAGATCTCGCCGATGTTACCTTGTCTTTTTCTGCTCTCAAAGGAAAAAATCATCAGCTGCCCGCTTCCGTTTTCAGCTGGAAGAAAGTGGGTTTCATCAATTTGAAAAATCCCGATAATCCCGCCATGAAAGGACTCAACGCCGATCCGCTTTTTCCTGAGGTGCGTTCTGCCGCCGTTAAGGGGCAGAACCTGCCCTTTTTTGTACGGGTCAATGTGCCTCCCCGCACCCCTGCGGGTATTTATACGGGCGAGTTCCAACTTCTCAACGGGACCCGCAGTCTGGGGCGGTTTGGTTTGAAACTCAGAGTCTTTGACTTTGAACTGCCTCAAATCCCCCATTTGAAAACCTATTTCTACGCCCGTCCGTTCCCCGCATACAATATGTGGGATAAACGCCCCTTTCGCCGGAAAGCGGAAAATTTCCATAAGATCATGCACGAACACCGCATGACTGGCAATCAGGCACTTTTTCCGCCCAATCCCAAGTGGCACATCAAAGACGGCAAACTGACCATCACCGACTGGAGCGCTTTTGACAAAGAGGTGGAAAGGCGTCACAAACTTTACGGTCAAACCAATTTTGCCGTTCCGACATGGACGACAAAGGGGTTCAGCGGCGGCTGGGCATATACAGGAGGCTCCGGAGACAAACCCGGAAAAAGTCCCTACGGCCCCTTCAATCTCGTTTCTCCCGAAGGGCTCAAATACGCCGGCCAGTACGCTGCTGAATTTTCAAAACATGTGGAAAAAAAGTTTCCCCACCTGGATTTTTTTGCCTATATATTTGACGAACCCCCTGCCAAGGTGTACGCCGACTTGAAAAAACTGCTCGATGCCATTCATGCTGCAGCACCAAAATTCAAGGTCTTCATCACCAAAAACGTTTCAAATGATGTCGGTCATGTGCATACTTTCTGTGTGCCTCTTGCTCAGGGGTACGTTGACTTTGCCCGCCATGCGGAACACAAGAAAAATGGGGGCAGGATCTGGTACTACAACTGGCGGGTAAATCTGGGCAATCACGGATATATTTCCAACCGCCTCTACCCCTGGCAGGTCTACGCTGCTGATGGCAGCGGCGCTTTGCTCTGGGGATCGATCCATACCAACATGGGCATCAACCCCTGGACCGATCTGGACAGAACTTACAACTGCGGCGCTGCAACCATCTTTTATCCCCCCCGCCGGGCTGAAGAGGGCAATATCCCCTCTCAGCGGGCGGCGATGATCCGCGAAGGTATCGACGACTTTGACTACATGCAGATCCTTGAAAAACTTATTGACAGCCATTATCCCTGCGCAGGACGGCAGCGGGTCATGGAAATCGTCAGGGAACTGATCCCCGTTCCCCCCTTCAAATTTGTCAATGACCCCCATTTGCTCGCCAGGATAAGAGAAGATCTTGCCTGTGAAACAGAGGAATTCAAGAAACTTCCTGTTGTCCTTCTTTCCCACCCTGTGCCCAACTCCCGGACAGAGCTTGCCGCCATCAAGTTCAACCTTCTGGCGCCTGCGGGGGCAAAGGTCACAGTTGACGGCAGAGCTTACGGCACTGTGCAGGGGAAAAAGCCAATGGAAATTCCTCTGCATTTGAAGAAACTTGGCAAAAACACCTTTCGTATCGAAGTTGCCGCCAACGGCAAAAAAAGAATATTGACCCGGAATTTTGAACTTCTGCCCGATCCCCTTCTTAAAGAGCTTGACCAGCTTGCAAAGCGGGCAAAGGCAGACAAATTCGATGTCAGCGCTGCTGAAAACTTTTTGAAGAGCCTTCGTCAGGGGAAAGCCTACACTGCTGCTGAGCAGCGCAAAGCAGCGGAGCTGACAGGAAAACTGAAATACCTTATTGCTGACAAGAACCTGAAACAGGCACGCAGTTTTGTCAATCCTCTTGAAAGATTCTGTTTTGACCGTGCCCGTGAGGTTTTCAAGTGGAAACAGTTTGAACGATCTGAATACTACCTTGCTCTGGCAGCTGAGGCGGCAAAGTTCGGCTCCATGAAAAATTGCAAGGTGAAAGTCACTCCTGTTGAGTTCAAAGGACACAGCGCCCTTGCTCTTGATAACGGCATCATCCGTGCCGTGATCCTTGAAACCGGCGCCACCATCGTTTCTTTCAAGGTCAACGGTGTGGAAACACTGCAGGCAGGTGCATTCAACAAACTTCTGCCGCCCCGGGAACGGAGTGCCCGCAAGGTCCATCGCGGCATGATCACCCGGCTCTGGGGATACGACGGTTACTCAGATGCAGACGGTATCGGCATCTGGCCGGTTTCCTTTGTGGACTGGAATATCAAATTCAAAGAAGTTTCACCCAATAAGATCTCAATACGTTTTGAAACGCCTCTTCCGGGAAAATCCTTCCTTTTCAGCAGGACTCTGACCATGAGCAAGAATTCTGCCGATCTGGTTATGGACTATGAGATCTGCAATCAGCTTTCTGCGGATGCGGGTTCCGATGATCCTGAACATTTTCAGCTGCCCTGGCGGGGGCGTGCCGTCCCTGCCATCGGTTCCGGGGATCTGCCCCAGCTGGATGATACTCTGGTTGTTCCTGTCAAGTTCCCTGCCAACAAACTTGCCCCCGCCAACTTCAACACGGAGGAGCGCTCCAAACAGGTGCTGCCCTCGGTCAGACTTAAACATCCCTTCCTCGGGGCATTTGATACAAAACTGCGTAAGGGGATCGTTGTCATCGGCGGAGCTGTGACAAGTCACGGTTCCATCTGGTTTGACTCCAAAGGCAATAAGGAGGGCAAGGGCAGGATTTATACTCTGGAACTTCCCAGAAGCTATTTCGGCAGAAAGTTTGATGATAAAGAACCCAATAGTCCTTTGAGCATTCCTCCCGGCAAAACCCTTAACTTTACAGTGACACTCCGGGGGCTTTCCCATGTAACGGATGCGGAAGACCTGATCCGGCAGGCAGGATTCTGAACAGTTCTGAATCCCTTGCCGGGAATTTGAGAAATCGCAGCATTTTCACTCCGAATGATGTGACCCATCCGGCTTTCGGTGAAACACTGAGGTATGCCGCGGGGCAGGGAGTGAAGATCATCGCTATGGATTGTCAGGAGACTCCCGACTCATTGTCCATCGGCGCTCCTGTGGAGGTCAAACTTTGAAATCACTCCGGTTCTGAGATGATTTTTCAGAAATCAGATAACTGCAACTTTTGACAGGAATTTTTTATGGCTGCTCCGATTTTTATTTCAACTGCCGGTGCCGTTGCTTCGCCGGAAGAACTTGTGCGTGCCGCAACAGCCGGGGGCGTTTCCCCTTGTGCAGTTCCTCAGGCACGGTATCTTGACTTTGCGGAAAAGATTGTCCGTACTGCTTTTTCGTGGCAGGATCAAAAGACAGGCAGTATCATTGATCCTTACGTTCTCCGTGAAACTCCTACGGCGACAGCGCGTTACACAGGAGCTCTCGGCGCATTGATGCTTCAGGGAAGGTGTCTGGATCTTGTTGAAAGCTGTACCAAAGCCATGGAAAGTGTCCTGAAAGAACTTGAGACTGCCGCTGTCAATTACTGTGAATTTCTGGTCAAGGAATCACTCTTTGCCTTCATGGCTCTGAAAGATAAAGGGAATGTTCAAAACTGTCAGCGTTGGGAAAGGGTTTACTCTGTCTTTGATTCCGAAAAAAGCTACGGCAGGACCCGTACCACGACTCCCGATGTGGAACAGCGGCAGAACTTTGTCACTTTCGCTCTGGCAGGAGAGGCTATGAAAAAGTATCTCCGTCTGGCTGACAACAAGCTCTTTTTCAACACTTATCTGGAAGAACAGCTGGCACGCTTTGACAAACTTGGCATGTACCGCGACCCGGAGGCTCCCATGGTTTACGACATCACGGCACGGATGAATCTGGAGATCGCCCAATATTTTACCGTTGGTAATGATCCTCTGATCGACTCTCTGCGTTCCAAACTCCGCAGCGGCGCCTTATGCAGTTTGCTCTATCAATCCCCCACAGGTGAAATGCCCTTCGGTGGCAGAAGCAATCAGCAGAACTTTGTTGAAGCAAGTTTTGCACTTGTTTGTGAACTTGAAGCCCGCCGCTGGAAGACGGAAGGTGATCTGTTTATGGCAGGCGTATTCCGTCGCGCTGCCGCCCGTGCTGTCAACTGCGTGGCGCCCTATCTGGAGTGCTCCCCCATACACTTCAACAAAAACTTCTTTCCCCCCGAAACGCAGCACGGCAGACAGCTGCATTACGGTTTTTACGGAGCCTACACTTTGCTCATTGCAAGTCAGCTGGCACTTGCTTCTTTTTTTGCTGATGAAACTATTCCTTTTGCTGAAACGACTCCGGCTGAGAGCGGTTCATTTTTGTGGCGCACCACGGATCAGTTTCATAAAGTTTTCGCCGCTGCGGGAGGTTCCCATCTGGAAATCGAACTTTTCAACGAAGGACAATACGATGCTGTGGGATGGGGCAGGTGGCATGTGATGGGGGCTCCGGCGGAGCTGGCGCTTTCGACGCCTGTTCCTGCGGTGCAGAAATTTGTGTCGGTGGTTCCTTCAAGCGGCTCTTTGAATTTCGGACCCGGCAGAGCTGACGAAGGATTTGTTTCTGATTTGGTTCCTGCGGAGCCCTCTTCAATTCAGTTTCATGATGCAGAGGTCAAAGAGGGAGAGATCGTTTTTACAGTTGATTGGCCTTTCAAAAGAGGTGTTATCAGTGAAAAGATCCGTTTGACACGGGACTCAGCCGAAATTGAAGCTGTTGACAGGAGTGGTGCAGCGGTCAGTTATCATGTGCCCATGATCCTGACAGACGGCAGGACATGGAGCGTCATCCGGGAGACGGATGATGGTTTTGAACTTTTTTACAAAGGATATTCTTTTTCCATTTCAGGTAACGGCGCAGAAAAGATCAGAGAATCCCGTATTTCCGCCAGCCGTAATGGACTCTATGTTCCAATTCTCTTTAATTCAAAGAATAATACTGTCAGAATTACCCTTAATATCTCATGAATTCTGCGAAATAGCAAAATTTGATGAGTGAGGCAATTTTACCCCCCCCTCAAACTTGTCGAAGCGCCCTCGCTTCGATCTGCTGAAGGGAGCATTTCGGCTGTTTTATGCAGCGTCAGCAAAATTCACTTTATATTGACCGAAGCGTTCCCGTTGATCTTTGAGAACTCTTTTCTTCTTTTTTGTGTTGCTGCTGATGAATTTACTTGAATTTTACGGGATCCGGTGATATATTAGGAGGATGACAAAAAGAGGAGAGCCTTTTGTTTTGTCAGGGTGCCTGTTTGTTCGTTTTGTGTTTTACAGAAGCAGAGCGAGTGACAGGTGATTTTTTTGCTTTTAATTTAATTTTGTGCCCGTCTATGAAAAAATTTACTTTGATTGAATTGCTGGTTGTTATCGCCATTATCGCTATTCTGGCTGCTATGCTTCTGCCTGCTTTACAGCAGGCGCGCGACCGTGCCGCAGAAACCAAGTGCCTGAGCAATATGAAATCCTTTGCCAGTGCGGTGGCATCCTATGTGGCTGACAATCAGGGGTGGTATGCCCCCTACTGGAACGGCGGGGAAAAAGGAAAGAGCAGCACCAGCTCTGCCAGCTGGTTTGTTTCCAAAGCCTTGAAGGGGCATCATGAATCAGGCAAGGGCGTGTATGCCGCCTATCTGAATCTTGATCGTACCGGGGTGATCTTGGGTTTGCGGCGCTCGGGAACCAAAACGCTGCGCTGTCCTTATGCCTGCCCCAAATTGACAGGCGAGGTGCCCTCCACCAAAGACTGGCTCATGGGAATCAGCATGTACGGCGTCAACTCTCTTTACAATGGGAAGGTCAAAGAAACCAAGATCGTGCGTCCTCATAAATATGTACCTTACGGTGAAGCATATACTTACTCCGCCACCTCGCGTGCCACATACAATGTGGAAAATTTCTATGGAAATATCCTTATGGATGCAGTCGGCTACCGTCACGGCAGCGGAGCCAATCCCCGTGCTGTTGTCAACTTTGCTGACGCCAGTTCAAAGATATTGAGCAAATTTCAGATCCCCGGAACTTGGAATTACGGATCCAAAACCTACTATTGCAGTTTTTACCGTCCCTGGCCCAATTCAAGTAATAAGAAGTATTTTGATATGTATTACTGAAAACTGAAGAAGGGAAGTGATCTTAGAGATGAAAAAGAATTTTATGACAGGATATCGCATTCCTGGAACAGCGTTTACTTTGATTGAATTGCTGGTTGTGATCGCCATTATCGCCATTCTTGCCGCCATGTTATTGCCTGCTTTACAGCAGGCGCGTGAACGGGCAAGAGCAACGACCTGTATCAACAACTTCAATCAGCTTTCCAAGGGGTGGGGAATGTATGTTGCTGATAATCTGGACTTTGTGCCGTCGATTTACAATGGTAAAGACTGGGATAATTGTTCAAGAGTCTGGTATCTTGCCAATACCCGCAAAGATAATATCACCAAACAGCATGGCGGTATGATCGCTCCTTATCTGGGAACAACCATTGAAGACCGTGTCTCTGCAGGGGAAGCTCTGGGAGGTGCCTACAGGACCAGTGATAAAAAGATCTACAAACATTTTCTGCTCTGTCCCACCCGTGAAGGTACATTGATGACTTATTATGCCGTAAAGGGCGGCGACAAAGTTACGGGCGGTATGTGCCATAACGGTCTGCTGGCCGCCAACAAGAAGATCAACCATGCCCGGATCCCTTCCCGGAATATGGGCGCAGGGGAAGGTGTCTGGGGATCTGTCAATCTCGTTGATAAGAGTTCCAACCAAGTCGGAACCCCTGTTTTCGTCCATGGCAATCCCATGATCATGCTTGACAATAACAGCCAAACGCAAAATCCCACTCTGCCCGGCAAAGGAACTTTCATGTTCCTCGACGGACACGTGCAGATGCTTTCACGGCAAAAAGTGCCGACCCGGAACAATACGACTGAAAACCGTTCTTACTACGGAAGTTTCTGGAACGCATACAATGTCAGCCCTTATGCCGCAAGAGAAAAAGAATATAATACATGGTAAGCATTATCTTAACAAATTGGAAAATGTATGAAAACTTCAAAGACCAACAAACATGGTGACAGTCGTTTTGCCCATAAGCAGGAGAGAGCTGGATTTACCCTTATTGAACTTCTTGTTGTTATCGCCATTATCGCCATTCTTGCCGCCATGTTATTGCCCGCATTGCAGCAGGCGCGTGAACAGGCGAAACTTTCAAATTGTTTCAACAATTTGAAGTCTTGCGCATCTTTTGCTCAGTTCTATGCCTCTGACAACAAAGACTGCGCTCCCTTTGCCTTCACGACAACGAAAACGCCCTATCAGGGCTATGCGCCGGTGGCTGTGGGGTCGTGGTTCAATTTGCTTGCCCCCTATGCGGGACTTTATAAGTACGGCTATTACCGTGTCACCACCCGTCCGGGGAAGCTGGTTCCCTCCTACAAATGGGGGCCTTTTTCCTGCACATCCAGAAAAAAGGCTTACGGCATCAAAACTTTTGGTGCCAGGATCGATTTCCTGAACTCCATCCATGCTCAAGGTCCTTACGCGGCAGGGCCCGCACAGATCAAACAGCTGCGCTGGTCCAAGATGCGCAAGCCTGCCGGCAAGGCGTGGCACGTGGATGTTCAAAGGTCAAATTCTGTTATGGTTGCCAATTTCAATGCAGGAGGAAATTTTGATGGATTGATTTTCAGCCACAAAGGCGGTAAGATCACTCCTCTCAATCACATGGATGGGCATGTGTCAACCAACTATCCTGCCAGACTCAGCCTGATGCACCATGCAGACAACGGCGTTATTTATAAACGCGGCGTCTTCTATTACCATTACTGAAATTTTCGCAAAACGTCTGAAAAAAAAGGTTGCTGCAAAACTTATGTTCTGCGGCAACCCTTTTTCTTTGACATGGAACCGTTTCAAAGACGGCAGGTTTTGAAGAAAATTTCCTCTTTCCATTTTTCGTCACTCTGTTTCAGCGCTTCGTATTCTTGCCGGTCGGCGGGGCAGGGCGCTTTGCTGATGATGCGTCTGAGATAGGAGTCCTGGCGGCAGAGCGTTCCGTTGATGATCTCCTCTTCGGAGATTTGTGCCATAAGTATTTCCCGGAACGTGTTGCGTCCCCGGTCATAAATGATGAAAAGCCGTCCGTCTTCAGACTCAACGGCGTCGGGATAAGAGATGCTTCTTTCGGGCGTTTCGGCGTCATCAAGTTGTAAAGAGTACGGCCAGTTTTCGCCATCATCCTCAGAAAGTTTTGCTGCGAGATTTCTGCGGAAATCATGGGCTTCATTGTGGATGAGCAAAACCCTGCCCGATTTGAGACGGCGCAGAAAGAAACGGGAACCGGCGTTGAGAAGAGTGGTATAAGTCCCGTCGCTCCAACTGGAACCGGCAAGGTCAGAGGATTCTGTTTTGACCAGCTGGCGTTTGATATCCCGCGCCAGCATGAGCAATGTTCCGTCTTTACGTTCAAGGATCATGGTCTCATCAAAGTCGGGATTCTGTTTTTTACCTGCCTTGCAGTTGATCCATGTTCTGCCCTGATCGCTGCTTCGGCAGTACTGGTAATGATCGTGACACCAGTTGTAGGCGCATAAGAGCCAGTCTCCGTTTGAAAGAACTGTGGGCTGAGTACGCAAAAATCCATTGGTAATATACTGAGGTTTTCCCCAGACGGGATTTTCTGCATCAGGATCTTCACAGACTGCCGCCCATAACGCCAGATGACCGGTGTCGGTGATTTTCCATTTTTTACCCAGATAACGCTGAGTGATAAACATCCACATACGGTTGAAAGGATCCAGCCACAACTGGATATCTATGGCGATATATTCATTTTTCATGTCGCTTGCCACGACGGCCACAGGCGGACTCCAATTCCAGCCCTCATCATCGCTTTTGATCAGAAGATTGTAATTATCCGGCGCCGGTTCCCCGGTGCCTCCTGAATACCACCCTGCGTAAAGTCTTCCTTTGGGGGTGCGTAAGATGGTGGGGCATCCCTGCCAGAAACGGCGGGAAAGCTGAAATTCCTCCCCGGGAGAGGTGTTGACAATGACAGGTATCATGGTATCAGGATCACTTTCATCTTGAAGAAGTGCAGGAAAAAAGGCGCTTTCCGCATGAGAAAGCGCCTTTGGAAATCAGCAGAACTGATTATGCCATAGCCTGAGCAACAGCCACAGCCACGTCGACGGAGGCGCCGACCATGGGGTTGTTGCCCATACCGATGAGACCCATCATCTCAACGTGGGCAGGAACGGAAGAGGATCCTGCGAACTGAGCGTCAGAGTGCATACGGCCCATGGTGTCAGTCATGCCGTAGGAAGCAGGACCGGCAGCCATGTTGTCGGGATGCAGGGTGCGTCCGGTACCGCCGCCGGAAGCCACTGAGAAGAAGGGCATACCCTTTTCGATACGCTCTTTCTTGTAGGTGGCCATGACGGGGTGCTGGAAACGGGTGGGATTGGTGGAGTTGCCGGTGATGGCAATGTCAACACCTTCCAGCCACATGATGGCGACGCCTTCGCGGACATCGTCAGCGCCGTAGCAGCGGACAGCGGCACGCTCGCCCTTGGAGTAGGCGCGCTCGGAAACCACTTTCACTTTGCCGGTGGCGTAGTCGAATTCAGTTTCCACACCGGTAAAGCCGTTGATACGGGAAATGATCTGAGCGGCATCCTTGCCGAGACCGTTGAGGATGACGCGCAGAGGTTCTTTACGGGCCTTGTTGGCACTGCGTGCCAGACCGATGGCGCCTTCAGCAGCGGCGAAGGATTCGTGACCGGCGCAGAAAGCAAAGCACTTGGTCTCATCGCGCAGCAGCATGGAAGCGAGATTGCCGTGTCCGATACCGACTTTGCGGTCATCGGCAACAGAACCGGGGATGCAGAAGGACTGAAGTCCTTCGCCCAGGGTCTTGGCGATTTCAGAAGCGACGGTCTGACCGCGCTTGATGGCGACAGCGGCGCCCACGAGGTAGGCCCAGCAGGCGTTTTCGAAGCAGATGGGCTGGATGTCACGGACACGCTTGATGATGTCCAGACCTTTGGATTCGGTGATCTGCTTGGCTTCGTCCAGAGAAGCGAT
>JAFWBQ010000044.1 GCA_017507125.1 Lentisphaeria bacterium | reverse complement strand
TTTGCGGGCAACTGACAGGAAAGACGGTGCAGATTTGTACACAAGTTACTGAACCGCCGTATGCCGAACGGCACGTACGGTGGTGTGAGAGGACGGGACTGGCGAGGTTGTCCCTCAAAAGTCCCTCCTACTCGATTCGGCGGGATGTTTACTTTTTCGGGGGCGCTGAAAAGCGGGAGAGATCCCGTTGGACCTCAACGAGAGCCTTGCTGTAACGCTTGTAAAAGGGCGCTACATCAGGCAGAGGGTTGTCATTTCCGTCAGTGATGACCTGTTTGGCAAGGCTGAGGGCGTCAACGGGCAGCAGGGATTTGTATTCGGAGCCTGCGAAAAAGATCTCAGACCAGTTGGCGATCAGGGCATACTCCCGCGACAGGTCGGGGTTGGAAAGAAGATCATAACCGCAGGAGTAATCTTGAGGAGCGTTTTTTACGCCGAAAAAGCGTGCCAGCATGGGGATGATATCCAGATGGCTGCTCATTTTTTCATATTTTCCGGGGGAGATGCCGGGGTAATAGAGGATCAGGGGTGTTTTGGTCTGCTCCCTGACAAAACTTGAACTGTGCCCCAGATAACCGCGTTCAAAGTACTCTTCGCCGTGGTCTCCCGCGATAACGACGATGGTATTTTTCAGAAGATCTTTCTTTTCAAGGGTCTGAAAGACCTTGTCAAGACACATATCCAGATGGCGGGCGCTGTTGGCGGCACGGTTGAAGATGCGGGGACCGTCCTTAGCTGTGACGCCAGCGGCGTTGAAAGGATCAATATAATCTTTTGTAAATGCCGCTTCAGGAGGGAACTCATAAGGATTGTGGGGGGATTCAAAGAACATGAAAGAGAAGAAGGGGGTTCCGGAGTCAGCGCCTTCTTCAATTGATTTGATGAAAAGTTTTACGTTCCTTTGATCCCGTTCCCATGTTTTGCCTTTGTCATCGCTGTGAAGATCTTTCTGGGGAACCTGAAAAAAGACGGTTTGGTCAAACTCAGGATAGGTGAACTTTGAAGAGGTGATGCACTTGAAACGGTATCCGTCCTCTTTGAGCCAGTCGATGAAAAGCGGTCCCCTGCGGGCGGCGAAAAAGGGATGCCAGTAATTCCCCGGCAAAGCATAGAACATGGAAAAGACTCCCTGACGGGTCACATTGCCTCCGCTGTAATGGTTGGTGAAGTGGATACCCTTGCGGGCGAAAGATGTTGTCGCAGGCATGATCTCTGGCGTGTACAGTTTTACCGCCCATGATTCGCAGGCGATCCAGACCACATTGTATTTGGGGCGCCGGGGATCACGGACGATGGGAGCCTGAGGATAATTCTGCAGGGAGGTTTGGGCAAGTTTGATGCGGATCGCTTCCCGGTCAGGCTGTTTGCACCCCAGTTTTCTGTAAAGGGAGCTGCTTGTGCCTTTGATGTAAAGGGGCAGCGCATCGGCGGCAAGGAGCACCTGGGAGTTCATGGAAAAGTGTTCATAGGTGTAAGTGGTAAAGGAAATCAGAAAGGCGGCGCCGAAAAAGAGGCAAAGTCCGGCATAATATTTGATACAGGGGCGTTTCAGCTCCCACTTCCCTGCGAAAGAGAGGATGGGAAAATGGATGAAATAAAGAAGGACTCCCAGGTGCACCAGCGCCGGAAGTACGATCCCTCCTCCCAGAAGCAGGATTTCACTTGTCCGCAGTCCCATGGACTCAAAGCCTCCCGGCGTGGTGAAAATATTAAGCACATGAGGATTGATATGGTAGGAGTAGCGGAAATAGAGTCCCGCATCCATAAGCAGAAGCAGGTGGGGAACAAAGGTTGTCAGAAAAGCCGCGGTCCCTGTCAGTATGCGGCGCAGAAGAGCTCTTTTTTCTTCCAGCTTTACAGTTGCTCCTGCCGCTGCAGTTGTGATAAGGAGCGACGGAGCAAGGTAAAGCAGCGGATAAAAGAAAAGAGCCGGTACTATCAGCAGACAGGTTGCCGTGTTCCATACAGGGAGCCGGAAGAGGAACAATGTCAGTGTTACGGCAAAGATAAGATATTCAACAATGAAAAATGAGGGCAAAAATTCTTTACAAAGGGGGCGTGATCGAGCCATATATGTTGTTACTCCGTGTTTTTACGGCACAAAAAACAGCGTAAAGCGAAACAGGAATTATGTCTGAAACTTTTTCCCATGCCGTACGCACAGTTTTTTTAGAGTGCCGTCAATTTCTCCTTCAACATAAAATAGCACACATTTTCCCTTTTTCAAAATAAAAATACAGAAATCCGGGTAAAAAAAAGATGCCGCCATCGCGGCGGAGATCGGGCTTGATGAAGCTCTTGACGGATGGCAGGTCAACGGAATCCGCAGAAAAGATTGATATTCCCGCTGACAACTCCGGAAAATACCGGAAACTGCAGCTGCTTCGATCTATGAAGAAAAAAAGAGCTGCTGCTCAACCCTTTAAGGTTTTGCAACAGCTCTTGGATTTCAAGCCTTAACAGCTTGACTCATCAGAGAACGGTACCCTTGGAACCATCACGGATAAGGTTGGGCTTAATGTAGTAACCTTCTTTGGCACCGACTTTGGCACCAGCTCCCTGATTGACAGTTGCAGCGCCATCAGAAACGGGATAACCGGTGTTCTGGGGGCTGAACCAGCCGACACCGTTAAAACCGGTGACGTGACCACCCTGGAACAGGATGTTACCGAAGTTGGTGTGGTTGGAGTTACCGCCGTTGGAGAAATTGGCGTTAGTGGCAGTGGTTGCACCATAAGAAACACCAGCAAGATCAGCGACGATACCGGAGTCGGCACGACCATAGGTCTGGCTGTCGCCTTCAATCATACCCATGTTGGAGGCATAGCTCAAGTTTGCGGGATTGTCAGCGTCACCCAAGTAAGCCAGGGGCTTGGAACCGGAACCGGTAGCGGTGATGGAGCTGGGGCAGGTGAAGACGGCGTAATCGCTCAGGTAGTCATTACCACGGAGGATTTCAAAGGTTTCCCAACCGTCATCAGTTTGGGCAACAGGCTGAGCAGCGACGAATGCATCGTAATTTGTCTGGGTACCAATGCGGGTGGGGAGAGCGGGCAGCTTGCTGTCGGAATCGATGGAGTAGGACTTCAGAGCGGTACCGATCTGTTTCAGGTTGCTGGCGCAGTTGATGCGGCGGGCCTTTTCACGAGCCTGCTGCAGAGCGGGCAGAAGCATACCGGCCAGGATTGCGATGATGGCGATAACCACCAACAGCTCGATCAGAGTAAATCCACGACTTTTTTTCATTTTTTTCCTCTTTTTCTTTTAGTTTTAGAGTTTTTCATTGTTTTGAACTGCCTTTCCTTAAATGATTTTTCAGGCAATCCTTTACGAACTGCCTTAATTTTACCCTGTTTTTTTCGATTTGACAACATAATTCCAAAAAAAATATACATTTTGGCTGCAAAGTTGCAAATATTGCAACATTGATATATAGAAATATTTTCTCTCTTCTTGTTTCGGGAGATATCCCCACTTTATCTGAACACTTGGATCAATAGTTGCGTAAAGAAGCCGCCGCATCTTGAAAAAGAGCGCTTGCGGTGGTATAGTATGTCCGGTGCAAACCGTATATGTTACTTTATTTACAGAAAGGTCAGAAATCATGAGTTTTGCTGAAAATGCCAAAGCTGTCGTTGAACGTCTTTCACAGATCCGCATCGTCCCCGTTCTGGTTCTTGAAGAGGAAACTTCCGGTCTCAAGATGTGCGAGATCCTTCTTGAATGCGGTCTGCCCGCTGCCGAGATCACATTCCGCACCGCTGCCGCAGCCGGTATCATCAAGAAGGCTGCCGCACAGTTCCCCGAACTTTATCTGGGCGCCGGAACCATTCTGAATACTGCTGACCTCCACCGCGCTTTTGATGCCGGTGCCAAGTTCGCCGTTGCTCCCGGATTCAACCCCACTGTGGTCAAAGAGGCTGTCGCCAACGGTTTTGCTTTCGCCCCCGGCGTCTGCACCCCCTCCGAAATCGAACAGGCCATGGAGCTGGGCTGCCGTTTCCTCAAGTTCTTCCCCGCTGAAGCCGCAGGCGGCGTCACCATGCTCAAGTCTCTCATCGCCCCCTACAAGCACATGGGCGTCCGTTTCATGCCCACCGGCGGTGTCACCACCGAAAACGTGAAGAACTACCTCGCTCTTAAAGAAGTCGCCGCTGTGGGCGGTACCTGGCTGGGCAAAGCCGATCTTATCGCCGCCGGCGAATGGGGCAAGATCGCTGACACTGTCCGCGCCGCTTCTGAAATGGTCAAAGCTCTCTGATCGACCTGACTCTCCCGGCGCCATGGATGCACTTGATGCCCTCAAGCAATATTTCGGTTACGACCGTTTTCTTGATTACCAGCAGCAGATCGTCGAAAGGATCGCTGCCGGTGAGGAACTTTGTGTCATCATGCCCACCGGTGCCGGGAAATCTTTGTGTTATCAGCTGCCGGTGCTGATGACGCCGGGATACGGTATCATCGTTTCCCCCCTCATCGCTCTGATGAAAGATCAGACCGATGCCCTCAATGCCAAAGGGATCCCTGCCGGATGCATCAACAGCATGATTCCTTTTGCTGAACAGCGCCAGATCCTTGATGATGCTGAATACGGCAATCTTAAACTGCTTTATGTGGCGCCGGAGCGCTTCGGCGTGCAGTTTTTCAAGGAATTTCTCCGGCGCTGTCCTCCCAAGATCCTCGTGGTGGATGAGGCGCACTGCATCAGTCAGTGGGGACACGATTTCCGCCCTGCCTATCTGAAAATCGGACAGGCCGCGCAGGAGTTTGATATCCCCCAGATCTGCGCTTTTACCGCCACTGCCACCCCCACGGTGCGGCGGGATATAAGAAAACAGCTCCACCGGGAGGAGATGGAACTTTTTGTGGCAGGGTTCCGCCGCCCCAATCTCTCTTTCAAAGTCATAAAGGCATCAGGAGAAGCTGAAAAGCTCCGCATCATAAAGCAGCAGCTTGAAGAAAAGGTGACCACCATTATTTACGCCGCCACCCGGCAGGCTGTGGACAACCTGACTCAGCAGCTCCCCGGTATCATCGGATATCATGCGGGCATGGGGGACGCTGAGCGCAACGAGGCCCAGAGCCGCTTTATGAACGATCCACACCCCGTTCTTGCCGCCACCAATGCTTTCGGCATGGGTATCGACCGCAAGGATGTGCGTAAGGTGATCCACTATCAGCTCCCCGGCTCCATTGAAGCCTATTATCAGGAGGCCGGACGCGCCGGAAGAGACGGGGAACAATCTGAATGTATTCTGCTTTTTGCCTATGCCGACCGCTATATCCAGCAGTTCCTCATCGACATGAACAATCCCCCTCTGGAAACGATCCGGCAGGTCTACTCCGCTCTCAGGCGCCAAGTGAAAAACAGTGGCGTCAACCATATTGAACTCACCATGAAAGAGCTTGCCGAACTTGCGGATATCAAATCCGACGGTCAGGCAGGCGCCGCGTTGAGCGTCCTTGAAAAGCTCTCTCTCATTTCCAGAGATTTTCAGCAGCACGGCAGGGGAACCATGCGTTTCACCGGGGATCTGCGTTCACTGGCGGCGATCCATCAGCTTGAATCCACCCAGCGTTCCCGTTTTATTTCCCGCTGCATCAAATATTACGGGCCGAAACTCCTTGAGGGCAACACCTTTGCCATTGAGGAGCTTGCCGTTGTTTCAGGACTCAACACCGATCAGGTCAAAAGAGTCATCCGCGCCCTTGAGGGGGAGTGCCTTGAGTGGCAGGCCTCATTTTCCGGACGCGCCGTCACCCTGACCGATCCCGAACTCCTCATGCCCGATCTGGACCGGGAGGAAATTGAAGCCAAGCGCTCAGCAGAAACCGCCCGTCTGGATGAAGTGGTGACCTATGCCTCCACCCATAAGTGCCGTCAGGCGGTGCTGATAGATTACTTCGGCGAAGATGTGACCTCATGGCGCTGCGGCTGCTGCGACATCTGTTCAGGTGACAACAGTGCTTTGCGTTCCCCCACCCCTGAGGAAAACAGAGCCATCCGGATCATTCTTTTGTGCGCCGCCAACTTTGACGGCCGCATCGGCGGCGGAAAATTGAGCAGGATCCTTACCGGAAGCGCCGAAATAGAATCGGCATGGATGAGGAATTCAGGGGATTTTGGAAAACTGAGCTCCTGGAAACTCAACACCGTTTCAGCTTTGGTCCACTCCCTTGAACGCGCCGGAGCCCTTGAAAGGATCGACCGGGAGGGATTCCCCTGTCTCAAAATTTCTGAACTGGGGGAGGATGTGATCACTGGTGCCGCTGAAATACGCCTTGACCTGAGCGCCGATCTTTCAGGGAAAAGTTCTGAACGCAAACCCCGCAAAGCTCCCGGAAAAACGGCTCTGCCCGGCAGAAGAACTCCCGGAAACAGCAGTGCCCTCTATGAAAGGCTCCGCGCCATCCGGCAGCAGATCGCCACTGTCAAAGGAGTTCCTCTTTACACTCTCCTTACCAACGCCGATCTGACCGCCCTTGCGGAAAACTGCCCCCTTACACCCGAAGAAGCTGTGAAACTTCCCGGAATCGGGGAGCGCAAGGCAAAACGGGTTCTGCCTCCTTTTCTGGAAGAGATCCGCAAATTCTGCGGAAAGGATTAAATTTCAGCTTCAACAACTGCCACTGAGGCGCCGGGGAGCGTGTATTTCCCTGCCGCAACGGTGCGTTCAACAGGATCAAGAGCATGGGTGCAGAGCTCCATCATTTCAAGCTCCGGATCTGCGGAAATTTCCCACACTTTGAACTTTTTAACAGCTTTACCATTGACGGCAAGCTCTATTTGTTGAGGAGTCCTGCGCTCCCTGTTCACCAGATGGCAGAAAAGTTTGTTCCCTGTGCAGCTGGCGGCGGCATCAACCGTTGTGGCCGGTGTTTCAATTTTGAGGGCATGAGTCCCGATGTGGTGACGGTAAAGTTTCGCAATGTGCCCCACCGGAAGCAGGTAGGGGCTGGCTCCGGGAACCCAGGCCGGCGCCGGAAGAATCACCGCATTGCTGTTCCAGCGGTTGCCCATGAAATCGGCAAGAGTGGCGATCTCAATGACTTCCCCGTGGCGCTGAAGCGCGTTGAAGCACTCGCCGTACATGACGCCCGCCGCCCAGCTTGCCATAAGTCCGGTGCGGTCGCGGCAGGTATGAACCATGTGTCCCTCGGTCATGGCAAGTTTTTTGCCGTAGGGAAGGACGCTTTTGTGCATGTATTCAAGGCGGTCGTTGAAATCCTTTGCCGCCTGCCGGAGCAGTGCCCAGGTCAGATCGGGGTCTTTCCGGTATCCGTTGCCGTTGAGAAGTGCAAACTCTTCATCGCCGCCGAAGTGGTTGTGGAACGCTACAAGTTCAGCGCCGTCTCCCGTTTCGCGGCACACATCGGCGGTCCAGTCAGAAAGCTCTCCGTTACGGAATCTTTCTTTCCACACCTGGTTGGGACCGTCGCCCCAGACGATGATCCTGATGGTGGGATCTGCGGCACGCATGGCTTTGACAAACTCTGCCGCATGAAGAGCATTTTCGCGGGAGGTGAATCCCGGTTCTGTGAACGAGGGGGGCTGGTATCCAGTTTCATTGCCGATCTGCCAGTAGCGGACGTTGTAAGGCTCTTTTACGCCATGACTCAAACGGAGTTTATCGCCGGGGTCGTTGCAGTAGCGGATCCACGCCGCCGCCTCCTCAGCACTGCCCACTCTGTTGTCTCCCGGCACAAATTCCATCCACTTTTTCTGCCCTTCGGACATAAAATTTACATTCAAAAGCAATTCGGAGCCGATACTTCGGGTCAGTTGGGCAAGTTCATGGGTTCCCACCTGATTAAGGTAGATACCATCCCAGCAGATGTTGTGCATGGGGATCCTGCGGGGACCTACTCCTTCGCGCCAGTGGTAATATGAGGCGAAACATCCACCCCAGCGGATCATGGTGGGGGCCAGCTCTTTCAGGATCTCAATGACATGAGGCTGCCAGTCTTGATTTTTAAAATCCCAGGCGGCATCAATAGAGCTGTCCGCCGTTCCCAGAGGTTCGGCAAACTGCATGAAAAGATAGGGCGAAAGTTCATAAAGGGGACGGGGATCAATGTGTAAAATCATTTTTTTGGGACCTGTATCATTTTTTCTCTGTAAATATATTCACTTCAGGAGCCTGCCGGCAAAAGTTCCGCCCTCAGCAGTGGTCGTGGAAAACACCACAGGTGTACCTTTTTCCGCTGTCTGCGTCATGCATCTGGCTCATAGGTGTCTGTATGTCCATCCCTGTGGACAAAAGACGCTGCGGAGCCGTTCAACTGACCCCATGCCGGATTGGCGCACTTGGAACCGGTTTACAGTCACGAAATACTATACATCAATTTTTGTATAAGTCAAGAGTTTCTTTGAGTCCTTATTGAAATATGCGCATAAATTTGACTTTTCCCTTTCTGAGGTGTATATTTGGCGTCAAACATTTTACTTTACGGCGGGATACCGCTATCTGTCAGAAATCGGACTGAAGAACATGTTGAACAGTGCAGAACCTCTTCCGGCTTCCGGGATCAATTGGAAGCAAAATCTTTTTGTCATCTGGCTTTCCCAATTTTTTGCTATGGTGGGCTTCGGATGCTGTATGCCTTTTATTCCGCTGCTTCTTAAGGAAAATCTGCACATTGATGATGAGAATGTGCGCGGGGTGTATGTTTCCATCTATTACCTTGCCGCCATGGTGAGTTTGTGCATTGCCACTGCGGTGTGGGGGATGCTTGCGGACCGTTTCGGCAGAAAGCTGATGCTGCTGCGGGCGAGTTATGCGGCGGCGCTTTTTTATCCGCTTCTGGCTCTGGCGCCCAACTTCTGGGTTCTGGCGACGATCCGTTTTGTCTGTTCCTTTTTTTCCGGAACGGTCAACCCGGCGCAGACGCTTCTCATAGCCACGACTCCCTCTGAAAAACACGGATTTGTCCTTGGAGTCTTGAGTACGGCGACTTCAAGCGGCAACATGCTGGGATATCTTCTGGGGGGTATGATCGTCCACTATTACGGATACACAACTGCTTTTTTTACCTGCGGCGCCATTTACCTTGCAAGTGCCCTTCTGGTGCAGTTCTTTGCAAAAGACGATTTCAGTGTGAAGCTGGTGAAAAAGCGGCGTGAAAAGAGTAAGTACAAGTTCAAAGAGGTGGCAACTCCTGCTGTGATCTGGCTGCTTGCGCTCTTTCTCTGCTTCGGAGTCGCCAACCGTCTGGTGCAGCCCTACATGGCTTTGCTGGTTGAAACGATCCACGGATTCAAGGGGGCGGCCTTTTTTACGGGCATCGTCAGTGCGGCATCGTCTGCGGGGGGATTTCTTTCCGGACTGTGTGTCGGCTGGCTGTGCGACCGTATTGCACCCCGGAAACTTCTGCTGCCTATTCTCATTGCCGGAGCGGCTTTCACTGCGGCAATGGCATTCTCAACAAATGTGGAAATGCTCATATTGACCCGTTTTCTTGCGGCCTTTGCGGTCAGCGGCATCCAGCCTGTGCTTCAGCTCATACTTACAAGGATCACCCGACCTGAGCTGCGGGGGACCTATTTCGGATGGTCAGGCAGCATCAACACTGCGGGCGGCATCATCTGCTCTTTTCTGGGGGGTGGCGTTGTCTGGTTTTCCGGAGTCCGCGGCGTTTACGTTGCCTCGGCGATCCTGCTTGCTCTGATGATCTGCCTGCGGCTTCCTGCGGTGCTGGCGATCAGGAAAGAGGAGCTTGCTTCCGGGGAGTCTGCCGCAGACGATGGGCAGACAGAAAAGGCGTAATTTTCGGATCCTTAAAAAGACTTTATGTGCTTTTTTTGTGTTTTGTCCCAAATTTTGTGAAAAACATTTATAATTGCCAATGTTGATGACAACATTGCCTACACAATACTTTGAACAACGAACCCGCCAGAAAACCATCTTAAACTCGCCCGAACTGGTTCTAATGCGGCGTTCAAAACTGCCGTTCATCGTTAAATGTCCGTCCGAACAACATTGGTGATTGCTCTTTCCGTTAGAAATCCGGTGCATCAAGACCTCCTGATTCAGCAGCAAATTCATCTTCAAGATCTCGCCAAAAGCCTTCTTTTCATAAGAATCTGCCAATTTTTTTACCAATTCGTCTAAAGAAAATCCGTTTTCGGCTTGACAAATAGACATTTCGGTGATAGTTTTATTGCGCAACTGGTTCTTCCTTTACTTTTTTTTGTGGTTATTAAAAAAATAAAGGTCAGATGCGCTTTTGTCAAATTATTTGTCCCATCACAAAATTTGGGACATTAACCTTTTATAAAGTGCAGTTAAAAAAATGTCCGAAATTTCTCAACAACTCCCCGTTTCCGGGATCAATTGGAAACAGAATCTCGTTGTGATCTGGCTTTCCCAGTTCCTTGTAATGGTTGGATTCGGCAGCTGTATGCCTTTCATTCATTTGTTACTTAGGGAAAATCTTCATATCGACAATGAAAGTTTTGGCGGCGTTTATGCGTCCATCTACTACGCGTCGATGGTGAGTTTGTGTATAGCCACAGCCGTCTGGGGAATACTTGCTGACCGTTTCGGCAGAAAGCTGATGCTTCTCCGTGCCAGTTATGCGGCGGCGCTTTTTTATCCTCTTCTGGCGCTGGCGCCCAATTTCTGGGTTCTGGCGACGATCCATTTTGTCTGTTCCTTTTTTTCCGGAACGGTCAATCTGGCTCAAACCCTTCTTATTGCCACGACGCCCTCTGAAAAGCACGGATTTGCCCTCGGACTTCTGAGTACGGCGACCAGCAGCGGCAATATGCTGGGATATCTTTTAGGCGGCGTCATTGTCCGTTACTACGGTTACACCACAGCGTTTTTCACCTGCGGCGCCATTTACCTTGCAAGTGCCCTTCTGGTGCAGTTCTTTGCAAAAGACGACTTCAGTGTGAAGCTGGTCAAAAAACGGCGTGAAAAGAGCCAATACAAGTTCAAAGAGGTTGCGACGCCGGCTGTTTTGTGGCTGTTGGGATTGTTTCTCTGCTTCGGGGGCGCCAACCGTCTTGTGCAGCCCTATATGGCCTTGCTGGTTGAGAAGATCCACGGATTTGAGAGGGTGGCCTTTTTCACCGGTATCGTCAGTGTGATCTCTTCGGTGGGCGGATTCCTTGCCGGATTGTGCGTGGGGTGGCTCTGTGACCGTATTGCACCCCGGAAACTTCTGCTGCCCATCCTGATCGCAGGAGCGGCATTCACAGGAGCCATGGCGCTGTCGCGAAATGTGGAAATGCTCATATTGACCCGTTTTCTTGCGGCCTTTGCGGTCAGCGGCATCCAGCCGGTGCTTCTGCTGATGCTGACCAAGATCACCCGTTCTGAGCTGCGCGGGACCTATTTCGGATGGTCCGGCAGTGTCAATACGGCGGGAGGCATCGTCTGTTCATTTCTGGGGGGCAGTGTGGTCTGGCTTTCCGGGGTGCGTGGTGTTTACATTGCATCGGCATTGATCCTTGCGCTGATGATTCCCCTGATGCTGCCTGCGGTCATTGCCATGAAAAAAGAGTACACAGTTGCTCCGGATTCCACGGCAAAGGATCTGAAAAATCAGGAGTAAAATCCATTCTGTGAGGTAAAATTTAACTTTTTGAAGAAAAAAACATAAAAAACATCTTTTTCCTCTTGACAAAGCGTCAAACATGGTGTATTTTATATGACATACAAGGTGGTTGTAGCGCAGTTGGTTAGCGCGTCTGGTTGTGGCCCAGAAGGTCGCCGGTTCAAGTCCGGTCTACCACCCCATTTTTTTTGCCCGAATTCCGGGCAAAAAAAATAACGAAGCCGCAAGGCTTCACTTCACGCCTTTGTGCCAACAAAAGCTCTTCACTTAAAACCGAAGGTTTTCTTCACATCTTCACCAAACTCCGGAAAGCCTTGCTTGTGAAGACGCTCCATTTCATTCCGCTTGTGAAGGCGTTCCGCTATCGCTTCACTTGTGAAGTTGCCGCCTGCGGCGGGAGGATGTGTTTCTTTTTACAGAGCACCTGACGGTGCTTAAATAAAATCCCCCAAATTCTCCGCTGTAAGAGGTCGCCAGACCTCCGCCGGAGAAAAAAAATCACTTGAAGCACACTGCAGTGTTATGTACTGTTACCCCCAATGGAGCAAACCGACTCTTCCCCTCAAATCGGAGTATCTTTGGTAGGTCGGAATGTTATCAAGGTATCGCATAAAATTAAAAAAATTCTCTGACCTCTTACGGGCTGAAAAGTTCAAATTGCAATAACG
>JAFWBQ010000043.1 GCA_017507125.1 Lentisphaeria bacterium | reverse complement strand
CTAACAGTTCCTACTGACAAGGTCTGTATCGGACTTTCACCGACGAGTCAATGCGCATGCCGCGCATACTAAAAAATGCACCTCAAAGGTTGTGTCCAACTTTTGGGGTGCACTTCAGTCCTCGGAAACGGGGGCTTTTTTGTTTCTGCACTTTGGTTCATTGAGTTGTAAAATGGTTATTTGAGCATAAAACAATTCATTATCTCTTTTCTACAAGCATAGTGTGAATAACAATAACCAAAAGTGCTATGGATTAAGTTCAAAATCATATTTTTTGAGATGATTTTCAGCAGGCGTTTTTTATAAGACTTTTATGTTCTCTATTTTCAAAAACAGAGATTTTAGGTATTTTGGTGTGTGTTTCTGCAAAATCTTGTTCTCTAAAGCTTTATGAATTTTTCAATCGTCAGGACTTGAGTGCGATAGAAACAGAGAGAAACGCGGTTTTTTATTCAAAACACACTGCCGGAAGTCCAATTTAGAGATTCTCTGTTTAAGGCGTAGTTTTCTGTAAATCCTTGCGAAACAGCGCCACAAAAGGCACAAAAAACTGCTTGCAATCGTCACCGCCGTCCGCCCACTGTACCGCAGTTCATAAAACTCAAGATCAGTGACGACTCCCAGACGCCGCCACAGCCGGGCATAAAGGAATGCGGTCAGCATTCCTGAAGGCAGCATACACCACCAGACCCAGTTGCCGAAAACGCCGTTGGTCCGGACGATATCCGTCACCAGATTTGGGGTATCGGTGGAAAAAGTCGTTGCCACCATGGAAAATCCCAGGAGCCACCAGGGCATCCCCCGTCCGCCGAGGAAGAACTCCTCTTCACTTCTGCCTGAGCGTTTTGACACCATCACACCGATCAGCACTGTCGTTAAAAAGAACAAGCCGATAATGCACCAATCCAGTGTTTGAAGTTGAATATTCATATTTCAGAAACCTTTCTCAACATTGTTTTTTGCTTTCTTTTTATTTACCGGAACCTGAAGGATCTTACCCGGAAAAAATACATCCCGTCAGTATATCAATAAGAAGGCTGAATGTCAAACGCTTAAAGAAAAAAAGAAGAGGTTTCATCCGTTTTTCCGGATATCGCCCCATATATTTTCATTGCTGCTTCAAGGATTTGCGCAACCTTCCGGGACTTACGCCGAATTTGCGGGAGAAAAGTTTACTTAAATAATTGGAGTCGCAAAAACCGCACTCACTGGCGATCTCGCCCAAAGTCCTGCTGCTTGAACGCAAAAGCTCCACTGCCAGAGCAAGACGCTTTTCCTGCTGATATTCAATGGGAGAGTAGCCGCAAAGTTCTCGGAAGGCAACAAAAAAACCGGTTCGTGAAAGATTGCACATACGGGCAAGAAACTCTATGTTTATATTCTCCTTGAAATGCAGATTTATGTAATGCAGTGCCCGGGAAGCAGAAGAGTCAACATAATTCTGTTTCGTCTCTCCCCCGGCACGGGCTATAAAAATCAGCAGAGAGAGAAAAAGTCCAAAAATACAGAGCCGATTGCCGGGAAGTGCCTCCTGCAGTTCCTTTTCCATACGTTCAATAAAACTTTTGACCTCCTCAAGCTCCTTTTCCCCCAGATGCAAAAGAGGACGTTCTGGATTTTCAGAGAGATAATTGCCATTGACCAGCGCCTGAAAAAAATTGAGATCCCCACCATCCAGCTGCGGCAGAGGCAGTTGGGAAGAATCGTAAATAATATTGACCAACTCAAGGCCTGCTGTATTTTCATAAGCATGAACAGGCCCCGGATGGATCAAAATCACATCCCCAGGTACAAGGGCATGGGATTTTCCACCGCACCAGTGAAGGGTATTTTCCGTCCCCGTCACCACGGCGATCTCGGAAAAATCGTGGTTGTGAAAGTTCATACTCATACTCTGCCCTTTACGCAGGCGCTTGACCGTCAGATTGAAACGGTCAATGTGCATCATCTGTTCAAAAAAATAATGTCTCATGTTTTCCTCATCTGTTGTTTTTTTACTATTATACATCTTTTTGGTACTATTGTCAAGGATTTTCAGCAAAATAAAAGTATATTTATCTATAGAAAGTATTCACAGTATATTATTTTCCTCTCCTGCGGCACAGTGAGTTTATAGAGGATGATTGAGAAAAATGATTTGCCTTTCAGAAAAAACACTTTTACTGAAAAATTCAACTGCTTTTGCAGATTTTGAACTGGATGCCTATGCCCAGTTGGATATTGAAGTTGATCTTGAAACCCCTGCCGTGCTGGAATTGGCTTTGGGCGAAGTATGTTCAGGTGATCGGGTCAACCGGACTCCGGGAGGATACCGCATTGTCCGCACCATGAAAAAAGAGTGTCAAGCCGGAAAAAGTTCTTTTGCATTTGATCTGCCCGCGCACAAATCCCCCTATCCCTACACAAAAAGTGTGCCGCTGCCTTCTGAAGCCTCAGGCAGAGAAATCACGCCTTTCCGCTATGTGGATATCACCGGCGGTTCGGGTAAGGCTCTTTTGCGCCGCAAAGCCTTTTACGGCAAATTTGATGACAACGCCGCAGATTTCAGAAGCAGCAACGCCGATTTGGACCGGATCTGGGAGTTTTGTAAATATACGATGAAAGCCACATCCCTTTTCGGGCTGTACATTGACGGCGAACGGGAACGGCAGCCCTACGAAGGAGATGCTTTGAGCAATCAATTGGGCGATCTCTGCTGCGGAGGGCACCCGGAAAATGCAAGGAAGACGATCAGCTGGCTTCTGAAAACCCCAACCTGGTTCAACGAGTGGCAGTTGATCACTCCTCTGCTGGTGCGGGACTATCTGCTTTACACCGGTGATCGTGCAGGTGTCAGTTCCTATCTGCCTGAGTTGGAAAAACTCATGGCGACCTTCAAGGTGGAAAGCAACGGCCTTATGCGTGATGCCACCGGCGAAGAACTCAAAAAACGCAGCCGCCGGGATTTGATCGACTGGCCTCCTGCTGAACGGGATGATTATGTCACCGGTGAATTCAATCTCACCCCGAACTGCTATCTCTTTGCCGCTTTGCAAACAATGGTTGAACTCACCGGAAACAGCAATTACTCCCGGAAGGCTGAAACGGTCAAAAAAGCAATTGAAGAAAATTTCAGAAAAGGCAATATCTTCGTTGACAGCATCAACAGCAGTCATACAGCCCTGCACAGTGTGCTTTATCCTGCATATTTCAATATAAGCACTCTTACAACTGAAATGAAGTCTCTTCTTCTTGCCAAAAAAATGGCCTGCAGTGTGTTCACAGCACAATTCCTTCTGGAGTACTGCTTTGACAACGGTTTGGCTGATCACGGATTCAAACTGCTCTTGGCCAAGGGGCTGAAAAGCTACAACAATATGCTTGCCAAAGGAGCGACGATCACCATGGAAGCGTGGGATGATTCCCTGAAACCCAATCAGGACTGGAATCACGCTTGGGGGGCGGCTCCTGCCAACATCATCCCCCGGTGTATCGCAGGCATAAAGCCTCTGGAACCGGGTTTTGCAAGGTTCAGTGTCACCCCCCATCCGGGAGAACTGAAGGAGTTTTACTGCAAACACCCGACACCTGCCGGAGCCATTGAACTTGAGTACAAAAACAACTTTTATAAGTTGACCGTTCCGCAAGGGCTGACCGCTGAAACCCGCTGCGGAAGTTTTTCTGAAGGAACTCATATTTTAAGCAGATAAGATGTCTCTGAAAATCATAAACATAAAGGAGAGTTTTGCAATGAAGAAAAAATGTATTTTGATCTTGTCGGCATTCTTCACACTGTCAGCAGCGTGGAGCGCGGAACAGTTTGTTCCTCTTTTCACCAAACAGGACCCGGGCATTTCTGTTGACGGATATCTGGAAAAAAATGACTGGGACGATATCAAATATCAATTTACCTTTCCCGATAAAGTCCCTCCTTCAAAGTTGCATAACTCCCGCACAGGGAAATGGCGTTCCGTCAAAGATCTTTCGGGTACAGTGAAACTCGCCTGGCGAAGTGCAGGACTCTATATCGGCGCCAGAGTCGTTGATGACAAGTTCAGCCAGACTCAGACCGGAACGGCAGTCTACGAGGGGGACCATATTGAACTTTTTATCGACACCACGCCGGGAATAGACAGTGCCGAAGATAAATTCGGATCCGGCCAATACCATATCCTCCTCAGTCCCGGCAATCTCAACACCAGAAACGCCAAAGCAGAAGCAATGCTTGTAAAACCCAGGCGGAGCAGTCTGCCCGAAGTTCTCATTGCCGCCCGTAAAACAGCTGACGGCTATACCCTTGAAGCCATGATCCCCTGGAGTGTTCTGGGGTTGAAGAGGGCTCCTGCACTCAACGAAAAAAAGGTCATCGGTCTTGATGTGGTGCTGTCTGATACCGATACGGTCACTCCTCAGCAAGAAAAAATCCTCTTTGCAGGCAAAGCACCCTGGAGCATTGCCCGCAAACGGATGCTCAAAGCCATTTTTACCGATGCCCGGGGAACGATCCCCGCTGATGTGTCACTCTCAGGCGAAAAAATACTCCTCAAAAGCCCCCGGGTACTCAAAGCAGGGGAAAGTTTCAAAACGGTCTTTACTCTTGATAAAGCTTCCGGGGATGTTGTACCGGTGCTGAACTTTCAGGGCCACAATGTGACCAGAAGGAATTGGTATGCCGGATACAGTCATCTTCTTCTGATCAAGGTCAACGGCAAAGACATTACACATGAGTCTCTGCTTGAAAAACCTTTTTATCTGACTTTGACCAACGGCAAAAGTTTCCGCATTATGCGGGATAACCGGATCCTGCTCCCCTTTCTGAACAAACTTTCAAAAATGCCCAAACCGGGAGATAAAAACTATCCTTTCCGGGATTCTATCGATATGTGTTCCTACCGCTTCAACCTTGAAAAACTGTTCAAACCGGGCAAAAACACGATTGAATTCAAGGTCATTTCTCCCCATTCGACTTCCCGGACAAAACTTCTCAAGGCAGCCATCACCTTCAACTCCCGTCAGGCGGCCAAAACACTCCGGCCTGCCCCCACGGGCAAGATCCCCTTTTTCACACCTAAAAAAGTTTTCAAAACCCCTTACAAGGTCACGTCCCTCAAATCCGGCAAGATTGCTTTTGAGGTCAATTCAAGAAAAATGATCCTTGAAAGCCGTTTTTCCACTCCGGAAGGGAAATATGTGACGACCGGCAATAAGTTTTTCAAATTCTCCCGGAAAATTGAAAAGAAAGATGAACTCTTTATCTTGCGTGACACCTTCACCAATCTGACAAAGAAAGATCTCCCCCTGATCCAGCAGTATGAGATCTCCCCTGTTTCCGGCAAGATCAGGGAATTCCGTCTCGGAGGCCTTGTCGTTTCACCGGGGCTGAAAGATCATATCGCCACCCCCAACCGTTCCACCTTCATCGCTCTTGACAAAGGAGGCGCCGGCCTTTACCCCCTTTCGGACATCTTTATGGTCCATGCAGAAAACTATGTGAACAACGGCAGAAAAGGGGGCATAACCGACCGCGTTCTCGTCCTTCGTCCCGGAAAAACCATAACCACAGAACTTGCAGTGATCCCCGTTGCCGACGGCGGGTACTACTCCTTTATCAATGCCGTGCGCCGGGAGCTTGATATGAACTACACAGTACCCGGCCCCCTTGCGCCTCTGCCTGACTCATGGGTCTGGTATTGGAACAAAGGTGCCAGGGGGGACAAGAAAAAGATCAAGGCTTTTCTGGATTTCCGTGATGCCCACATGGTCTGGACTGGATTCCGCTGTTCCGGTCCGACGATCCGCCGCACCCGGCGCTTCAATGAAGAAAAGGCCCACGCACTTTACAAACTCGTCAAAGAGTTGCGTCCCAAAGCTCTGCGCACCGGATATTTTCATTGCTTTATCGACTGGACCGACAGGACAAAAAATATGTATCCCGCCGATGAAGTTCACAACAAGGGAGGCAAACAGGAGTGCTACATCCCCGGAAAACCCTCAGGGATCTTCATCCCCACCTTGACCAACGGAGCAGGAAAGGACACGGAAAAAAATCTGGACTATATGCTCAAAGAGTTCAAGGATGAAATGGAGTTCTTTTACTGGGATGAATTCAACTCAAGCAAATTGCGTTACAGCTACAACAAAAAACACTGGGACGGATGTTCCGCTGATATTGATCCCGAAACAGGAAAGATCATCAGCAAAAAGACCTCTCTCACGCTTTTCTCCCACCCGTGGCGGCTCAAGATGATCCGCAAGATCAAGAAACAATATCCCCTGATCCTGATCAACGGTTCATTCCCCTACGGGAAAGAAATGCGGAAAGAAAAACTCATCTGCTTCACAGAAATGGCCCAGCCGACCAATGCGGCAAAGGTCCAGGTTTCCACGCCGGTGGGGCTGGCCGACCACTATACGGACTTCACCGAACTTATCTGCTACCGGCAGATGCTGGAACATCTTGATTACGGCGTTCTCTATTACTGGTATTCCGCCCAGGCGCCCATGACCCATCACACCCTGACCAGGTATATGTTCCCCACCACCCCCATGGAGCTGGGCCCCGGATACATCATCGGCAAAGAGCGGATCGTCACCAAAGTCAGCGGAATGTGGGGCTGGGGAGACAAAAGCAAACACGAAGTCCGGGTCTTTGACCACAACGGCTGGGAGAAAAAGAATTTCAAAGCTCCCCTGCGGATCGTCAACGGCAAAACATTTACGGAACTGCGCCTTCCTGAATTCTGGAGCGCTGCGATCATCAGAAAATAATTATTGCAGGAGTAAAATTTATGAAAAACAGACATTTTACCTTGATCGAACTGCTTGTTGTCATAGCCATCATTGCCATCCTTGCCGCTATGCTCCTGCCTGCCTTGCAGCAGGCCCGGGAGCGGGGAAAACTCATCAGCTGCGCCAACAATATGCGCCAGTACGGCGGAGCCCTCAATAATTACGCTCAGGATTTCAACTGGACCATCGGCACAGCAACACTCAAATACAAAGCCTCCAACACCGGCCAGATCGTAATGCTGAAAGTTCTTTGCAGAGCGGATAACTCTCCCCGTTCTCTGGGCTATATCGATCAGAAGTTCCGTTCCAACGGAAGAGGAGAAAAAATCCTGAATTGTCCCTCGGAACAGGATAAAAAAGGCAAAACAAACGGTATGGGAGCATGTGATTTCGGATTCTCAAATTTTTTCCGCTTTTCCGGCCCCTCCAAAGCGCATAAACTTCTCTGGGACTCTGAACTCACCAACTCTCAGGGCATTTACCAGAGTGCCCTTTTCCGTACCGGCAGGATCTATCAGCCCTCTGCTATGCTCTATGTGACCGATGTTCTGCCTCACAAAAGTGATTGCAACGCCAATGACCCCGGCGCTCTGCCCTCCACGCGGCATGGCAGAGTTGCCAACGGACTTTTTGCAGATATGCATTTGCAGACCTATCCTGTATTCCCCGTCAGGATGCAAGGAGTGTTCCCCTGGATACAGCCCAAGTAAACACCCTTTTGTAAAGTTTTTCAGTCCTATGAAAAAAGAACCTTATTTCCTGAATATTGCCCCCATGATGCCCGGCTGTGAAGATCAGCTTGCAGCAGATATCGCCGACATGGCACAGAAGGGTATCATCACCCACAATGCATTTTCCTGCACCCTCACTCCGGAAGGCGCCCCCATGGTTGACAAGGCCGCCATTCTGGGAGAACGTTTTGCCAAACATTACGCCGCTGTTCGGAAAGTTTCTCAAGTTCCCTGCGGCATTCTCATCCAGGCGACCATAGGCCACGGATGGACCCCAAACACACCTTCCCCCGGACAGAAGATCATTAAATGGGATGGCTCCGAACGGTATATTTTCTGTCCCCTTGATCCGGGATTCCGTGAATACATCAGCAGACAGGTTCGCCAGCTTTCTGAACTGAAACCTGATTTTTTCATGCTGGATGATGATTTCCGCATGATCACCAGCCGCGGCGGGTGTTTCTGCCCCCTTCACGTAACGGGATTCAATCAACTGACAGGAAAAAACTTCACTGCAGACTCTCTGAGAGATGCGATCAGGCAGGATGAAAAAACAGCCCGGGCTTATGATGCCTGGCTGCAGCAGACCATGGAAGAAACTGCCCGGATCATCCGGAGTGCCATTGACAGTGTCACTCCGGGGATACCCTGCTCATTTTGTATGTGTGCAAATGATGTCCGCCACGCTGCTGCCACCGGCAGGATCCTTCAGGGGGATGCGCCGCTGCGGATCAGGATCAACAACGGTTACTATATGAAGGAATCCGTCCGGGAGATCCCGGCTCAGATGCTGCGATCGGCACTTCAGGCACTCTATCTGCCTGAAGAAACCGAGATCCTTGATGAACCTGACACTTTCCCGCAGAACCGCTATTCCACCAGCGCCGCCATGCTGCACAACCACCTGACGCGCGCAATGGCCGCCGGATATTTCGGCGCAAAACTCTGGATCACCCGTATGGGGACCTTCGAACCGGAAAGCGGCAAAGCCTACCGCAAAGTTCTGGAAAAATACAGCGGATTCTACCGGACACTCTGCGATTGTGGTTTGAAGGAAGATGGTATTCTGATCCCCCTTGCTTCAGAAGCCCCTTTCAATTATCCGCCCGATGCCAACCCCATATATCCAGTCGGAAACTGGCTGACACTGACGGCGGTGCTGGGATTCCCCTTCCATCTGAACAAAACCACCTGGCGGCACTCCGGGGCAGCGGCACTTTCAGGGGATGACTGTGAAATGCTCTCTGATGGGGAGATCGAAAAACTTTTATCTCTTAACCTGATTCTGGACGGTTCCGCAGCACTTCAACTCATCCGCCGCGGTTTCGGTCCCAAACTCGGGATCGGAGTGGAAGAGTGGGGAGATTTGCCTTCTCCTTCTTTTGAAAAGAATGATACAGGTTCTCTTCACGTCCGCCTTTCAAAAGGAAATGCCCCTGTTCAACTCACCATTCTTCCCGGAGTCCGGGGGGAAGTTCTTTCGTGGATCTACCATAAAAATTCAGCTCTTTCTCCTGATTCCGAATCTGAACGCCTGGCCCCCGGGAGTTGCCGCATTACAAGACCCGACGGACCTTCCACTCTGGTAATGGCGATCCGCCTCCTGCATTACGGAACTGTTTCATTTGCCTATTTGTCTGAAAGCCGCAAAAACTGGCTTGCAGAAGTGTTCAAAGATCATATAAGCGTTTACTGCCGGGGAGATGCCGAGGTTATGGTGCAGTCAGGGAAAGACTCTGCAGACAACAGGATCGTCATTCTGCACGCCATGTCTCCTGACGATCTGGAACAGCCTTCTCTGGTATTCAGAGAACCGGTCGACTCGGTGGAACGTCTGATGCCCGACGGCTCCTGGCAGACTCTTTTCTTTGAAAGAGAAAAGGAGGCTCTGCGCTTGAATTTGAAGGTCAGACAACTCTATCCGGAAGTTCTGCGGATCCGCTGCCCCCTCCGGGTACTGGAATTGAACACAGCACTCTCTGCAGCAGAATGAAAATGCCCATATTTCCAGAGATAAGCATGAAAATAAAGCAAATTATTTCAATATAAGCGGTTGAAAAAACAGACAAGAAGTATTAAATTATTGCCAGACAGGGAATCCTTGCTCAGAATCGCAACTGCGCTTCTAATCGAATTGGATGAAACTTGGCTCGGAGAGAGTAAACGTTACATTTGAGGAGATGCGAGGATTTTAGGGAATTTACAGAAAAAGTGTTACGTAGCCAATTTCGCTCTCCTATTTGTTCTCTGTTTGGGAGAGTTTAAGCTATAAGTACCTGTCATTCATTGGGTAAAATCAAGACACAAAAAAATCCAGCCATAAAGGACTGGATTGAGAGAGTTCAAAAAAAATGGTCGACCATTTTCGCTTAATTCGGAATTTTCTCTCAAGCTCAAAATGGTTGCAAGTTAGTAAAAAATGCTCACCGCTTCGCTAAACTGCGAAAATATCTCTAATCGGCGGCAAAAAGAAACAGAGAACGGATTTTGAGGTGAAACAAAAAGTCGTTTTTTTGACACTTCCTCGAAAATGGTGCATTTTTAGCATAGAACTTGCGACTTTTTCAAATTCCCCATATAGGAGGTGCAAAAATTCTTTTTCTCCTCAAAAGCAGTGCTTGACTGCACTTTTTTAATATATCATGCCTAGCCGGAAAAGCAAATAGTGATGAGGTATTTTGCTTTTTGTTTTCAAAGTGCAAAATTTGCACTTTGGAATTGCACTTAAAGCCTAAAAACGGCTTCCCGAGTCGAGTTTTCCCTGAATCGGGACAGGTATTGCCCTGCGGCTGATCTTCGTCACCAGGTGCGTTGTAAAGGGGATTGTTGTGAAATTACGCTGCTTGCTTTACCCGGTGGTAGCCGTGGAGCAGTCCACCAAGGAATGAAATCTTTTGAATTTCGCCGTCTGCATCCTGTCGGTATGGCAGTACCATATTTCCGTTAAGCCCAGCGTGGGGGCGGTAGTGATTCCAGTATTCCAAGTATTCTTTGACGGCAAGCCGGAGTTGCCGTTCATTGGTAAAGATGATCTTGTCCGGGCACTCTGTTTTGATTGCCCTTATAAAATTTTCCATACGAAAGTTCATCATCGGGGTAAATGGCGGCAGTTTCTTTATTTCGATTCCGATGGACTCAAAAATCATATCAAAGCGTTTATTGAACACTGGATCCCGGTCATGGATCAGATAGCGTTTGCCCAGCAGGAATCCGTCCCACATATCACACATATTCCGAGCAATTTGCGTTGTCCAGTTGCTGTCGGGATCATGCGCAATACCTCCGCAGCGGACTTCTCTGGAACCAATATCCATAAAGAACAAGAGATGCCGCCGTTCAAGTCCGTACTCG
>JAFWBQ010000042.1 GCA_017507125.1 Lentisphaeria bacterium | reverse complement strand
ACCTTTGCGGGCAACTGACAGGAAAGACGGTGCAGATTTGTACACAAGTTACTGAACCGCCGTATGCCGAACGGCACGTACGGTGGTGTGAGAGGACGGGACTGGCGAGGTTGTCCCTCAAAAGTCCCTCCTACTCGATTGCTTTTTTCTGACAGCGCCGGCACAAGAACCGCAAAACAGAGATAAAAAAAAGAACCTTGCCGATGGGCAAAGTCCTGATATCAGAAAAATTGGTAGCGGGTCACAGATTCGAACTGTGGACCTGCGGATTATGATTCCGACGCTCTAACCAGCTGAGCTAACCCGCCGCCATGTTTATAATATAGCACCTCATTTTCCCAATTGCAAGCACGATTTACAAAAAAATCCGAAAAAACTGTATTCTTTGATAAAATCTCCAGCGGACATCAGATATCACATTGGTAAAAAACTCTTTTTCAAAGCCGATATTGCGACTGATACACCGGAGGAGGTTTTTCTGCAAAGAGCGGCGTCACTCTGAATTTGTTCCGTCCGTGACCTTATTCGGCAGGAACTAAGGTGATCTTCACATCCTTGATCACAGTACCTTTGGAGTTGCTGTGGGCGTAGATATTGATGTGGAACTTGTTGACTTTCCGGAGGACCCCAGCCTTGTCAGGCGCGGCGGCATCTTTCAGCACGATCTCGCCTTTGACGACAGAGAACTCCTTTTTTCCCTTGAGCAGAACAAAGTTTTCACCGATCCAGCCCTCCTTTGACCACTGCCCGATACGCAGACTCACGTTGTCGGACTCTCTCTTCATGGTGATCTCATAGACGATCTTATCCCCGGCTTTTCCGGGGAAATGATCTTTGAACTCCAATTTCTGCAATTTATCAAGCGCCACAGCCTTTCCGCCGTCGACATCAATAAGTTTTCCCTGAGTTTTCCACCAGGCGACAGGGAGGTTGCTCCCTTTTTTGAAAGGCATCTTCAAGTCAAGAGAGGCAGCCGCAAGAGATACGGCAGACAACAGCACGGCAAAAGCAAAAATCTTTATCATTTTTTTTCTCCTTTTTTTGTATTTTTCAACAGCTCAGTTCAACCATCTGGTGACACTGAAGTTTCTCAAGAGTGAACTTCACTCTGCCATTTTCGCAAGTAAAGGGCAATTCAATGTTTTCGGGAACCAATTTTGCCCTGACAACGGGCTTTTCAACTTTCACTTCAAAATGTACATTATACACAGGCGTCAGATCTTCAATGACCTCCACAGGTCCAGTACCTCTCATTCCTGCCATGAAGGGTTCTGAACTCATTCCTCTCAAAGAGGTGACAGCATAAAGAGCGTGGAAGATGTAACGGTTCTTTTCTTTCTGCTCCAACAGCGAAATCCTTCCCTGAGAGGGCAAATCGGTGGTAACCTGCCACTCCTCTCTGCCGATAAAAGCTGTGATTGCGTTCATTATGAACTGCTTCAGCACCACCGGACCGCCCAGAGCATAGAGGGTAAAGACAGGATGGGCAAAGTAAAGGATATTATCACTCATGACGCCGGCATCAAATCCGGACTCCTCAGTTTTGTTGGGTGTATGCTGATGGGAACAAAAGTGCTCATAGTTGCGGGTAAAATAGGGTTCAAAGATCTCTCCCAGACTTTTCCCGCCCGTCGCTTTGATCCTGACAGAGGGACGGTACATAACAAAGGGCGTGCTGATCTTTTCCGGAGCAAAGTCTTCTGCAACTTTGATATAGTTGGGGATCTGCATATCGACCTCACCTGCCGTAACAGGCAGATCATAAGCAAGTTCATCACATTCCTTTTTGAAAAGAGAGGTTCCGGAAAGGATCAGCTTACCACCGCCGGCAAGAAATTTTTTCACTTTTTCAAGCAAAATTTCATCACATCTCAGATCGTCCGCAAGGATCAGAACTTTGTACTTGCCGAAATCAGCCTGAGAATCCAAACGGTCAAAGGGGACATGGGATTCAAGCAGCAGACGGGAAACTCCGATTTCGACTCTTTCATTTTCAGGGGTGAATCCATTGATCCCCACATTGGAAAGGATAGCAACTCCGGCACAGCTTGAAACGCCGGAACACCAGGGCTCTTTCTTTTCAACATCGGCGTATGCTTCACCTATCAGACGGCAGGTGCTTTCGTCAAGCATTCCGGCCGGGTGGAGCTGGTCCCCCACACTGCACTTGGAACCCTGAGCAAGCATGGCGCAGCATTCATAACGCAGCGCATTGCCGGATTTGAAACCGCCGAATTCCCCCCAGGTCGTATGGAACTTGCCGGTCATGCCCAGATAGTCAAGCTCCTGACTGCGGCAGAAAGCCGCCATGAGGGGATAGTGGTCATACCCCCAGCCGCCAGTGGGGAGTGATTCAAGTTCAAGATGGCTGAAATAGCGTGCCATGTGCTTGTAACCGGGGCCCAGATAGTGTCCGGCATTGTGAAGCACCGGCATCTGCGGATTGATGCTCCTGGCAGCTTCACAGGCCCGTTTCATATAGTTGGCAAGGACCTCATCGCTGAACCGTTTGCGATCCTCTTCGCAGCGGGGATCGAATCCCGCCTTTTTCATATCCCGCATACACCAGGGGCAGCAGCACTGGTTCTGGCTGATGATGTCAAAAAACATGCCGTCTGCATCTGGAAAGAGTTTGGCGGCCTCTTCAATAAGAGCACAAAGGTAGTCCATATAGGGGGAGTTGAAACACAGAGATTTGAATCCGGGAAGCACCGGTGAGGGCTGCCATCCCACATAGCGCCCCTCAAAATTCACTTCCCGCCAGCCGGGTTCTCTTTCGGCGACCATGTTGTTAACGCCCGCTGTAATGTAGATGGGCACCTTGACATCTATCTCATGACAGGCGTCGATTTGGGCACGGAGCAAATCAAAATCCAGTCCCGGATGCATCACCCCCACCCGGGTGGGATGATAACTGTAACCGTGGTGACAGCAGGAAAAACAGGTAATAGAATCGATATGTCCCATCTGCAGGCGCTCCTGCCACAATTTTTTGTCGAAAGCCTTCCCGATCCCCGGAATCGCAGGTGAAGTATGGAAGTCCAAATGGACCTGACGGAATCTCAACTCATGTCTACTCATAGTTTTTTCCTCTGAGTTTTTTAAACTTTGGTTTTATCAAAAAATCAACAGTGCCAGAGGGGGCACCTAAACGTTCACTCTGTTAATTTAACCTGACAAAAGAGAAAATACAAGAAAATCCGTCAACTTTCTTCACTTTTTTTCACCTCAGTACGACAGCGTACCCTTTTTCTTCCGGAATCACTTCTGCACTTTTCAATGCTCTCTCAAAATTAAAAAAATATCAAACAAAATCAAACAAAAACTTGACTTTTTATCAAATCAAGTGCATATTAATATAAATATATTTATTTTCAAAAAAACATAGACAGGACGTAAATCCTTATGCGTTGTGAATATTGCCAGAAAGAATATCCGGTAGAAGATGAAAGAATGGTGGGGAAAGATATCAACTGTCCCCACTGCGGTGTTCCCGGCTGCTGCAGTGACCGCAGAGTGCTGATCATCTGTCCTCTCTGCGGGAAAGAGCTTGAAGGTGAGCTTTGGATGCTTGGAAACCGGGCTGAATGTACATACTGCGGCCGCGAGGTCACACTCAGCCGTCCTGCCAACCCCGGGGATGAGTACTCGAACTCCTATTTGCCTGCCGGTTACCTTTTGGGCAACTACACCATCATACGCTGTATCGGTGCGGGGGGCATGGGCGAAGTTTATCTGACGCGCCATAAACTGCTGGATCGTCTCTGTGCGTTGAAACTGCTCCGTCCCAACCGCAGCGGAACCGTGGGAAACGTTTCTCTTGAAGCCCTTGTACGTGAGGCAAAACTTGCCTGCCGCATCCATTCTCCCAATATCATTGACGTCATGGATGTCCAGCTGGACAAAGAACGCAATTTCGGCTACATCGTTATGGAGTACGTCAAGGGTAAAGACGTGGAAACCATTCTCTGCGACGGCCCCATGAAAGAGGAGCGCGTACTCCATGTGATCCAGGGAGTCTGTCAGGCGCTTATTGCCGCAGCGGCTTATGATGTGGTCCACAGAGACATAAAACCTGCCAATATCCTCATCACTGAAGAGGGAGATGCGAAACTTGCCGACTTGGGTATCGCCAAGTCAGGCAAGGAAGATACCACCTCATCAGGGGGCAGAATAACCGGAACGGTCAACTATGCGGCACCGGAACAACTGCTTTCTTCCGACAGCGTGGACTGCCGCGCGGACATTTATTCTCTCGGCGCCACCATGTATCACATGCTCAGCGGCAGACGCCCTTTTGAAGGGCAGAATACCAAACAGGTCATTTCCAAGGTGCTGAAAGGAGAAATACAGCCCCTTTCCAGAATTGCTCCTGATGTTTCCCGGGAATGTTGTTCGCTGGTTTCCTCGATGATGAGTCTGCGGGTTGAGAGACGTCCTGCCAATGCCAAGAAACTTCTTGCCATGGTCAACTCCATTCTTGCAAAGCGCAACAAAAGTCTTCTGTCGAATCTTCCTGATATGAAGAAAATCCTCATGCTTGCTGCGGCAGTTATTATTGTGCTGCTTTTCCTTGCAGGGGCGATCCTGACGGTCAAAAAATTCAACGAAAGCGTTGACTTTATTCCGGGACCTCCCCAAACACAAGCTGCACCGGCATCAAAGGTGACAGAGACTCCGCAAACGCAGAAGAGAGACAAAAGAGCTCCCAAGGCGCCCTCCGCCAAAGCCTCTCCCTCCCGTATTTCCATAATCCCGACGGCAACACCCTCCTCCCTTGCGGCAGCGCCGTCTGCCGCAAAGGGACAACGCGGAAAAACAACACTCTATACTCACAGCGGCAAAGCTGCCCCGTCTTCTGCGGCAGCGGTTCCCGGAAACAGTACACTTCATCCCGTTTCCACGGCTCCGGATGTAACACACAAAAGTTCCGGTGTCACGGTTTCCACGGCGCCGGAGGTGACACACAAAAGTTCCGGGGTCACGGTTTCCACGGCTCCGGAGGTGACACACAAAAGTTCCGGGGTCACGGTTTCCACGGCTCCGGAAGTAACACACAACAGTTCCGGGGTCACAGTTTCTACGGCGCCCGAGGTAACACACAAAGGTTCAGATCTCACACCGGATGCAGCCCTTCATCTGCTCTTGCCTCATCCGGCTGAAAAAAGAGCTCCCGCCACCGGCAAACACAAGGGGCAGCGGGTCAGATACTCTGCAAAACGTCCATCTCCGGTTTCCACCGGGAAGAGCTCTTCACATGGGACCTCCGGCACTTCAAGGACCATGGCTTCTGATGATCCCATCCCCGCCGGAGTTGAAGAATTTTCCAAAGCTGTAAAAGCCACTAAAATGGGACGTGTTGCCGAAAATATAATAGAACGGCAAATGGAAAAAATCGCTGCGGAAGCAAAGGCTGCGGAAGCAAAGGCTGCGGAAGCAAAGGCTGATGATGAAACGCCCCTCCCTGCAGCCGAAACGCCGTCAACAGGTGCGGCTGAAACCGGAACTCAGGAAACAAGAGTTGCAGAAGCAGGATCTTCTGCGGCAGGAACTCAAGAGAGTTCTCAGAAACACTCCCCCTCCTCCTCTCTCCCGGCAGCGCCGGAACAAGATGCGGCTGCCGGCAGTATGAATGTGCTCATGCAAGAGGCAGAAGCAGCCAGAAAGGCCACTGCAGAACAGCAGTCCGCACCGGCAGCACCTTCCGCAAGTGCCGGCACAGCTGTGCCTCAAACCAAGTCGCCGGAAAAAGCAAAAGCCAAGTCCGTTCCCCGCGATCCGGGCAGCAATAAAATCAATCTGATCACGTTGCTTATCGCAATACTCTGGTTCTTTTCCGGACTCAAAGTTTTGCCGTATCTGGATAAAAAGTGCCGGAAAAACAACCCCTTTGTCATTGCAAACCGGGAGTACCTCAACCTTGCCGCTCTTGTGGCAGGTCCGCTGGTCTTTCTGTTCGTGGAGCTTCAAAGCCGTTTTGGTGACAAATTTACCAGGATCATCAAGAAAAAGACAGACAATCTCCCTGTCATCATCAACAGTTTGGGGCAGGATACTTTTGAAAGCAGTGATGCAGATAATGAAATTGTCTACTACGTCCGCAAAATGTTTGCTGAAGCAGTGCGGCTCCACGCCAGTGATATTTTCATTGACCCCAAAGCAGGTGATACGTCCATTCTCAGGTTCCGGGTCGACGGCAGCCTCAGAGTCGTTGAAGAATTCAGTTCTCTTTTCGGCTCTCAGCTCATCAACGTCCTGAAAGTAGCCGGAGGTATGGATATTTCAGAGCGGCGGCGTCCTCAGGACGGCTCTTTCTCTCTCATGGGGAAAAATTGCGGAGATATTTCAGTCCGTGTTGCCACAGTGGGAGCATTCAGCGGAGAAAAGATCTCTCTGCGTATTCTCGGTGATGACTCCGGGCCCAAAAACCTCGCAGAAGCCGGACTCACAGGCAAAGAACTGTTAACTCTGGAACAGGCTGCCCGTCTGCCTTCCGGCATGGTTCTGATTTGCGGTCCCACCGGGAGCGGTAAGACAACCACACTCTATGCACTGCTCAAAACTATCGACTACAACATCAAAAACGTGGTTTCCATTGAGGATCCTATTGAACATGTGCTGCCCTCCATCAGCCAGATGGAGGTCAATGATTCTGCCGGTATCGGATTTGCCCAGCTGCTCCGCAACTCTCTGCGTCAGAACCCTGATGTCATCTGCCTCGGAGAGATCCGCGATGAGGAAACCGCTCAGACAGCCATCCATGCTGCCCAGACCGGACACCTTATTATTGCCACGCTCCACAGTAACGACAACATCGGCACCATTGACCGTCTCGCCAATTTGAACATTCCGCTGCGCAGTATTGCCGGAACCTTGCGTCTGGTCGTCTCACAGCGTCTTGTCCGCAAACTCTGTACCTGTAAAAAGGGCCGGGCCCCCACAGCAGAGGAAAAAGCAGAACTGGCGAATTACGGTCTCAAAGCCGACAAAATATATGAGCCCCAGGGCTGCAGCAAATGCGGCAAAACAGGATACAGCGGCCGTATGGCTGTTTTTGACATACTTACAGTCAATGACACCTTGCGTGAAATGCTGGAAAATACAAATTCCAACTTGAGTTCAATTCATAAGAGATTGAAAGCCGCTTCCGGCGGTAATGTCATGCTCCGGTCAGGATACAACCTTGTGACACAGGGCATAACCTCTTTTGAAGAAGTTATTCGCGTCACTATGGAAATGAAAAATTAAATCTGAGGGACCCGATAATGTACTTTATTTACTATATCGTTCTGCCGCTGCTGGTTGCGTGGCAAAAACGCTCCGCCAATCTGGCAGAGCAGGTTTTCGCTCTTTACACCACTATGTTGAGTGCCTTTCTGGCGGTTTGGGGCGAAGAGTTTGTCCAAAAATCTATATTGACTCTGATCCCCGATAACAAAAGCATACTCCCCTGGCTGCCTTCCGCAGTCATTCTTGTGAACTGGGTCATCGTTGGTATGCTCATTTTCAAGTGCATGGAAATCATGCTTCCCCAGGGGCTGACTTCTTTTCAGTTTCCGGAAAAAGTTTCAAAGTTCCTGACGCCTCTGGTCGCATTTCTGCACACGGGCCTTGTCTGCGCGCTGCTTTTCACCATCGTGGCGGTTTCACCTGTCAGCCAATATGCAGATTTCATATTCAAGAACGACTCTCTTTGTTCAGCGACCCGATACCGTATGCTCTGGAACTCATTCCTGGTCGACCGTTTCAGCTTCCAGACGGCAACTGTGAACCAGCGCCGGCGTGCGTTTGACCGTTTTGTTCCGGAATTTCCCAACAAGAAGAGCAGTGCAGAGACAAATTCCACCATCCCAAGAAAGGATAAATGAGCCTTATGGATATAAACGAACTTCTCAAATATGCGAATGAATCGGCAGCCTCCGATCTTTTTGTCGGAGCCAATAAAGTCCCCGCCTTCAGGATCAACGGCGAGGTTCTCCAGGGTGAAGGCGATATAACGACTCAGGAGGAGCTTGATGCCTTCCGGGGGAGTATCCTCACAGAAGAAGAAGAAGAGCGTTACCAGCTCAAAGGCTGTGCGGAAGCGGCTTTCAACTTTGAAACCGGTGAAAGGTTCCGCTTGAGTTTTTACTCGACCGTTTACGGTTCCGCTTTGTCGGCACGTCCTGTCATGTCCGGCAATGATCTTTTCTTTGAAAATCTTGCCCTTCCCGGAGAACTTGCCGAATTTGCGGCAATGCCTCACGGCATGATCATTGTCACCGGAACTGACGGCAGCGGTAAATCCACGACACTGGGAGCCCTTGTCAACTACATCAATATGAACCGGAGCGTTCACATCGTCACTCTTGAAAGTCCCGTCGAATTCGTCCATCAGGATCTGAATGCAGTGGTTTCACAGAGAGAGATCCCGGCAGGAGAAAGCTGGAGTGCAGCCATCACTTCAGCTATCAGCGAAAGTCCCGACTGTATCATGATCGGTGAAATGAATGATCTTGAAACCTTCCGCGCCGCCCTTGCTGCGGCGCTTTCCGGTCATCTGGTTCTTGCTGCCACCCGTGCCCCCGACGTGATCCAGGCTCTGGACAGAATGGTTTCACGTTTCCCGGAAGGTGAAAGATCCCAGATCGCTGCCGATCTTTCTGAAGCACTTCTCTGCACTGTTGCCCAAACTCTTGTTCCCCGCGCCGACAATGCCGGACGGGTCGCCTCAGTGGAGTTTCTGCGTAACTCCGCAGGCGCTAAAAAACTTCTTGCAGATCAGGATTTTGATGCCATGCGGGAGCTTATTGCCAGAGGTACCGGCGGCAACTGTACCTTTACCAAATCCCTGCTTTATCTCTACAAAGACGGTTTCATCACAGCAGAAGAAGCAGAGCTCCACTGCCCCGATCCCGAAGACCTCAAACGGCTCATCAACGGCATGGATGACAGCGCCGAAAAGATGTACGGGACTCCCGAAGATGCCCTTGAAAGCGATGCCATTGACCTGAAAAAGCTCCTGAAGACCGCCGTCAAGGTGGGAGCTTCTGACTTGCACTTGTCAGTCACCGCATTCCCCATGATGCGTGTTCACGGCGAACTCCGTCCCCTCAACTTGCCCCGCCTGAAAAAAGAGGATACCGAAAGACTTCTCTACGGCGTGCTCACCCCCCGGCAGCGACTGGACTTTGAGACCAGAAAGGAACTGGACTTCGCTCTTGCCGTGGAACTGGATACCCTTGACGCCAACGGCAATCCTGAAATCTGCCGTTTCCGTATGAACAGTTATTTCCAGAGAGGCTATGTGGGTATCGTCGCCCGTGTCATCACCAGCAAGATCCCCTCCCCTGAAAAGCTGAATCTGCCTGAATCCATTATCAATCTCTGCGACAAATCTCAGGGACTCATTCTTGTGACAGGTCCTACGGGAAGCGGTAAATCAACCACGCTGGCAAGTCTTATTGACAGGATCAACTCCACCCGGTCGGAACACATCATCACCATTGAAGATCCTATTGAGTACATACACTCCAACAAGCAGTCTCTGATCCAGCAGCGGGAACTCGGAGCGGACACACTGAGCTTTACCGCCGCGTTGAAGGGTGCTCTGCGACAGGACCCCGACGTGATCCTCGTGGGAGAAATGCGTGACACAGAAACCATTCAGGCGGCCCTGACGGCAGCTGAAACGGGACACCTTGTCATGGCAACGCTCCATACCAACAGTGCGCCCCAGACCATTGACCGTATTATCGACACCTTCCCCGAAGGTCAGCAGAATCAGATACGTCTTCAGCTTTCAAGTGTTATTATCGGCATTATTTCACAGCGTCTGCTGGCAAGGATCGACACCGAAGGCCGGGTGGCGGCATTTGAGATCCTCATCGGGACGCCTCCGGTGCAGGCGCTTGTCCGGGACGGCAAGACCAGTCAGCTCCCCTCAGTGCTTGAAACCGGTTTCAAAGACGGAATGATCACCATGCGGCGTTCTCTGGAAAATCTTGTGGAACAGGGGATCGTTGATCCTGCCGAGGCAAATACATTTTCACTTGAAGCAACAGAAGTGCAGGCCTTTTAACAATATTCCCGGAGCAGCCTTTACTCATGCCACTGCTTGAACTCAAGGATATCAAGGTACATTTCCCTCTGCGATCCAACTGGTTTTCCCCCAAACGCGCCGTCAAAGCCGTTGACGGCGTTTCGCTGACGCTGGATAAAGGTGAGATCATCGGACTTGTGGGAGAATCCGGCTGCGGAAAAAGTACCCTCGGCAGAACAGCAGTCCATCTGGAGCCCCCCACTTCCGGTCAGGTTCTCATAGATGGAGTCGATCTTTACAAAGCCTCATCCCGGGAATTGCGTCAGCTCAACGGCAGATATCAGATGATCTTTCAGGATCCTTACGGCTCCCTGAACCCGCGTCTGACTGTCTTTTCAGCTCTCGACGAGGTGCTGAGCATGCGGAAAGAAAAATTCTCATCCGCAGAGAGGCGGCAGCGCGCCGAAGATCTTCTGGAACGGGTGGGACTTCCCCGGGAATCCCTCAGCCGTTTTCCCCATCAGTTTTCAGGCGGCCAGCGCCAACGGATCGGTATTGCACGGGCGTTGGCGGCGGAACCGGGATTTATCGTGGCAGATGAACCGGTTTCCGCTCTTGATGTAAGCGTCCAGGCGGCCATCGTCAATCTGCTTGAAGATATCCGTTCGCAGGAAGGGACCTCATTCCTTTTCATCGCCCATGATCTTGCTGTTGTGGAGCATATTGCAGACAGGATCATGGTCATGTATCTGGGCAATGTGGTTGAAAGTGCCCCTGCCGGAGAGCTGATCCGCGCCCCTGAGCATCCCTATACAAAGGCGCTCCTTTCTGCTGTTCCGTCACTGACCAGAAACAATTCAAGGATCGTTCTCAAGGGTGACGTTCCCTCGCCTCTGGATCCTCCTGCCGGCTGTCCCTTTCATCCCCGATGCCCCTATGCGAAGGAGATTTGCAGAAATCAGAAACCGGCACTGAAAAAAAGCGGCTCAAGAGAGCCTGCCTGTTTCATGAGGGATTGAAAAATCCCTGTTGCCGTGCTATATTATCTTTCCGCAGTATTGCGGATTTGACTTGTAACTTTTCAGGAGTTTTTTATTATGCCATTTGATCGTGGAACTTTTTCGTTCACCATGTTTACTTTGCGGGATGAACTGCCGGAAAATGCCGGTGAGATCATCGGCGCCAGGAAGGCATGCAAACTTGATGAAGTTACCGGTGAACCCTCCTTCGGCTGGGTCACCGGACAACATCTGCTGGATACAGAAATCGACGAAGGCTCCGCCCGTTTCGGTTCAGCCTATTATCTGACGCTCCGCCGCGCCGTCCGCAAGATCCCCTCAAGTCTTCTCAACGCTCTCTGCCGTCGGGCAGAAGAGGCAAGAATGAAAGAAACAGGGAAAAACTTTATCGGTTCCAAAGAGAAAAAGGAGATCAAAGAGAGCACCATTGAGCGCAACATCATGAAAATGCCTCCCTCTCTTTCAGGTATTTCCATGGTGATCGTGCCTCACAACCGCCATCTTTATCTGGGAGCTTCAAGTCAGAGCCAGATAGACCTTTTCATTGAACATTTCTTTCAGGCATTCAAGATGGAGCCGCTGCAGCTGACCCCTTCCGCCATTCTGGCAGAGGAGTTCAACATCACTCCTTCCACCTTCCCGCCTCTTTCACCTGCAAAACCTGAAAGTACCTTTGCCGAAGAGTCTCTGGGCAGAGACTTTCTGCTTTATCTCTGGTATCTTTCTGAAACAGGCAGGGCCATTGAGACTGCCGATTACGGCGAATTTGAAGTGATGCTTGAAGCTCCTCTCTGCCTCATCGGTGACGGTGATGATCCCGGTGCCGGTGAAGCCACCATTAAAAAAGGAGACAGTCCCATCCGCGGAGCCGAAGTCAAAGCGGCACTTTCAGTGGGTAAAAAACTCCGCAAGGCAAAACTCACCTTCACCCGTCTGAACCAGATCTGGACCGGAACTTTTGATGCCGACAGCTTCAGTTTCTCCTCTTTCGCGCTCCCTGAGGGTGATGCCCAGGAGCGTTCCGAACTCTTTTCCGAACGCGTGGAGTTTCTGGATATATTCCGGGAAGTCATCACTGCCGGATTCCGTCAGTACGCCAACGCCATGCTCAACGGCAAGGACTCCGAAACCGTCGCCGCTCTCAAAGAGTGGATCAATGCAAGAGATGCCATTTAAGGTGACAACATGCCTCACGAAGAAGATGCAAAAATCGTTTTCCTGACCGGCGTTTACGGTCATTATGTGCCGGAAGGAGGTGTCGTGGAGCTGGACCTGGGATGCGGGTCCGGCACCTATACCTGTCAGCTTGCCAAACTTTACCCGGAATCAACGGTCCTCGGCGCGGATGTGATGCTGGGCAGACTCCGGAAGGTCGTCCGCCGGGCAGAGCGCTGCGGTGCCGACAATCTGACAGTGCTGCGCGTGGAGGCACGTTCACTCCTCGCCAAGATGCTCCCTGACAGCTCCGTTGACCGGATCCATCTGCTCTGTCCCGATCCCTGGCCCAAAGGGAGACACCGGGGCAACAGACTTCTGGCAAGCAACTTTGTCACATTTCTGCACCGGGTGCTGAAAAGTGACGGAATTTTCCACTTTTCCTCAGATGATGAATACTATTGCGGCGCAGTTGACCGCGTCATTAAAGGTTCCGGACTCTTTGAAGTTGCCGATGAAGCGATCGCCGACCTCAAAGGGATCCGCAGCGACTTTGAAGAACGCTGGCTCGCTGAGGGTAAAACTGTGCTGCACCGGGCATGGCGGCGTCTGCCCCTGCCCCCCCATACAATTGGACACTGAATTTCAAAGGTTTGAAAATGAATTGTTTTGAAGAACTTAAAGAACGCGGTTTCTGTTATCAGGCAACCGATGAAGCCAAGATCTCCCAGATGCTCAACGAGGGCAATGTCACTTTCTATGTGGGTTTTGATCCCACCGGCAGCAGTCTTCATGTGGGACACCTGCTGCCTGTGATGGCTATGCGTATACTCCAGAAAGCCGGTCACACCCCCATCGTGCTGGTGGGCGGCGCCACGGCCCGTATCGGGGATCCCTCCGGAAAATCCACTGCCCGTCCCATGCTGAGCATTGAAGAAATTGACGCCAACGCCGCCTCACTGCGCGATCAGCTTTCACGCTTCATCGACGGCTCCGAGGGCAAAGCTCACTTTGTGAACAACGCCGAATGGCTCTGCCAGCTGGGATATATCGATCTGCTTCGTGAAGTGGGATCCATTTTCAGCGTCAACAGAATGCTCTCTCAGGAGTCTGTGAAGATGCGTCTGGAAACAGGTCTTTCCTTCCTTGAGTTCAACTACTCCATTCTCCAGGCTTACGACTTCATGACCCTGCGCCGGAAATATGGCTGCACCCTGGAAATGGGCGGTCAGGATCAATGGGGCAACATGGTCGCAGGAACCGAATTGATCCGCCGCAAGGATGGTGCCGAGGTCCACTGCATGACCATTCCTCTGCTTCTCGATCCCAACGGTCAGAAGTTCGGCAAGAGTACCGGAAACAAAAATGTCTGGCTGGATAAAGAACGCACCAGTGTCTTTGATTACTACCAGTTCTGGCGGAACTGCGATGACTCCATGGTGGAGCAGCTGCTCAAGTACTTCACCCCCCTGCCGGTGGCTGAAATCACCGCTCTCTGCGCTGAAGGCGCCAATATCAACCGCGCCAAAGAGATCCTCGCAGCTGAAGCAACCGCCCTCTGCCACGGCGAAGAGGCTGCCAAAGAGGCTTTTGTCACTGCCGGAACCCGTTTCGGCTTTGCGGATCCCGAAAACAAGATCCCCACCACCAGTTTTATCGGCAAGGTCACAGCCTCATCTGTCACCGCCGATCTGCCTGAAGCGGTGATCCCTGCTTCAGAGATCGACGCAGAAAAGGGTATCATGGTGGCGCGTCTTCTGGTTCTTGCGGGACTTTGCAAATCCAACAGTGATGGACGCCGCCTGATCCAGGGAGGTGCTGTGGCTCTCAATGATGAGAAGATCACCGATGCCTCTGCTGCTGTCAGCAGCGATGTGGTTGCCTCTGCCCCCGTGCTGCGTGCAGGCAAGAAAAATATGCGCCGCCTCAAACTGGGATGATCCTCTCTGATACGGCACTCTCCAAAGCCGTAAAGCTCCGGAGAGTGCCATTGTGAAAACAACAGGGGAAACGGGAACTATGAATTGCAGACGATGGTCTCTTGTACAGCTCGGAGCGGGAATACTTCTGTTATTCTGCGGTTGTCAGGCTTTCCGGAAGCCTTTTCTTTCTACGCAGCCTGTTCCCTCTTCTTCAGAGGCGGCAGAAGTACCAACTGCACTCCCCCCTGTCAACAAAGAACGTGCAGAAAATTACCGGAGAGCCCTGCTCCTGGTGCAGACCATGGAAATGCTGCGGCAAAACTATGTTGACAGCCGAAAAGTAACATACGAAGAGCTTTTCAACCATGCCATGCAGGGCATGGTCTCTGCTCTTGATCCTTACTCTGATTATGAGCCTCCCCGGGAACACAGTCGTCAGCGGGTCAAACGAGCCGGTTCCGTAGTCGGCATCGGCGCCACAGCTGTCAAACCTGACGGTCATCCTATGACGTTGATAAAAATTCTCCCCGGCACGCCTGCGGAAAAAGCAAAGTTACGGCCGGGAGATCAAATTCTTGCCATCAACGGTACAAGCATCATCAGACTCAACCTTGCCAGGGCTTTGAATATGCTCCGCGGCAGACCGGGAAGTACGGTGACACTTCAGCTTCGCAGAGGTAAACAGGAGTTTTCAGCGACTTTAAAAAGGGAACTTGTCAAAAGCAGTTCGATCGTCCCGGGATCTGTAAAACTTATTTCCGGAAAGATCGGTTACTTGAAACTGACCTCTTTTACGGCATCTTCATCAGAGGAGTTCAAAGAGGCGCTGCAAAAACTCAAAAAACTGGGTGCCCGGGGGATCATTCTTGATTTACGTTACAATCCCGGCGGTCTGGTGGATACTGCTGTCAATATCGCCTCCATGCTTCTGGAACCTGAAAAAATTGTCTTCCGGGCAAGCTCAAGAAATAAAGCCTTTGAAAAAACAGTCAGGACACGCAAGGCAATGAGTATGGACACAACGACTCCGCTGATCGTTCTGACCAATGCTTTTTCTGCCAGCTGTTCTGAGATCCTGACAGGTGCCCTGCAGGATCATAAGCGTGCCCGGGTTCTCGGAGTGCGTACCTTCGGCAAAGGAACCATTTTGCGCGTCGCACCTCTTGCCACAGGAGGAGCAGTACGTTATGCGTCATCCCACTACGTTACGCCGGGCGGCAGAGTCATTGAGAAAAAGGGCATTATACCGGACATTGAAGTGCGTATTCCCTCAAATGATGTCATGCGCCTTTCAAGTCAGACATTGCGTTATCCGGGCAGTATAAAACCGCCTTACCATGGTACGATCCGGGATCTTCAGCTCGCCCGTGCCGTCGAAGTGCTTCAGCATGAATTGAAACACAAAGAATCTGCCCGATGATATCCTCTGATTTCTGGCCAGCCCCCATGGAAGGGGTCTTTACGGAACCATTCATCCATGCCGTCAACGAATTGGAACTGACCGATATATGGATGACCAGCTTTTTCCGTCTTTCAGAAAGCATGCCCAAACTGAAAGTCTTCCGGGAATTTCTTGCGCCATATTCAGGTACGGGCGTGCCCGTGTTCGCTCAGCTCATGGGCAGAGATGAAGAACTTCTGGCTCAAGGCGCCTGCATGATGCTTGAGGCCGGCGCCGCCGGGATCAATCTCAATTTTGCCTGTCCAGCCCCCAGAGTCATCAAAGGCAGGTGCGGCGGTGCCATGCTTAAAGAGATCGAACAGATGCAGAAAGTCGTCGCATCCATCAGGGAGCGCATCGGCAAAGAGGAACTCAGCGTCAAGCTCCGCTGCGGTTTTGATTCTCCGGAGGAGGCAGAAAGGATCATTCCGGCCCTGACTGAAGCGGGGAGCGACCGCCTTTTCGTTCATTTCAGAACCGTAAAGGAACTTTATGCCTCAGTTCCTGACCGCAGTGAAAGGTTTCACAGGATCATGGAACTTGCGGAAAAAACCCCGGTCGTCCTCAACGGCGACTTTGGCGGCGCAGAGGAAACATTGCAGGAAATGAAACAATTCAATTGTTCAGGAGTTATGCTGGGGCGGAAATTCCTGAGTGATCCGGGGGTGCTGCGCCGCCTCTCAGGAAAAACGGACCGATCCCGGGAGGAGTTCTACTACGCATTGTGCCGCAACGGCGTTTCCGGCGAGGCTCTCAAAGGACTCAAACGCTGGATCTTCGGATCATGGAACCATTGTGTTCCACCGGAGGATGAAATCTATGGCAAGTGATTTCCACACTCATTTCGTCCATCCGGGGAAAACGGAACTTGTCAACGGCGGCAAGGGCATTGCTCCATTGTGGTCACTCCCTTTCCACCCCTGGGAAACTTCAAAGATCCCGGAAAACACAGAGCCGGACTTTCAAGAATGTTCCGCTGTGGGCGAGCTGGGTTTTGACAAATTTCGCGGCACACTTGCTTATCCGGAAGAACAACTGGCTCTTTTCCGGGAATTGCTGTGCAAAGCATCTGATTACGGCAAGCCGGTGGTTCTTCACGCTGTGGGGGCCGTTGACCATTTGCTCGTCTGTAAGAAAGAGTTCAAAGAGCTGCGTTTTCTTGTGCATGGATTTTCCAAACGCAACTTTCTGCTGCTGAAGCAGCTCCTGGACAACGGCTTCTACGTTTCACTTCATCCGGCACTGACCGGTGATGAGGAACTCCGCGCCTTTCTGAAATCCCGCCCCGGATGCCGGGTGGGGCTGGAAACAGATGACAGAAACGATCTTGCCATTGAAGAGCTTTATGAAAAAATCAATATTCCGGACTTTGAAAAGGCCGCAGATTTACACTTCAGGGAGTTTTTACAACTATGAACGATCCTTTTTCCAAACGCACCGCCGCCTTGCTGGGAGATGAAGCCGCAGAGCGTCTGCGGAACTTTCATGTGCTTGTTTTGGGCGTAGGCGGTGTAGGAGGATATGCCGCCGAACAGCTTTGCCGCATGGGTATCGGTAAACTGACTCTCATGGACGGCGATACCGTTGACCCCACAAATCTGAACCGCCAGATCGCCGCCTTGAACTCCACTGTAAACAAATTCAAAGCTGAAGTTCTCGTTTCAAGATTCAAAGATATAAATCCCTCCGGAACCTATATCCCAATAACGCGTTTCCTCAAAGCGGATCAATGTGAGGAACTTTTGAGTACTTCTTTTGATCTGGTCATAGACGCCATAGATGATGTACCAGCGAAAGTCGCCTTTCTGAAGTGTGCCGTTGAAAAACAGCTTCCTGTGGTCAGCGCCATGGGAGCGGGGGGCAAAAGGGATATTTCCCGGATCCGCTGTGCCGATATTTCCAAGACCTTCGGGGATCCCCTTGCGCGGAAAGTCCGCTCGGAACTGCGTCAGGCAGGGGTGAAACACGGTATCAGCTGTATCTTTTCCCCTGAGGAAAGATGTCAGGTCAAAGAACTTGACACCATCGGTACCATCAGCTACATGCCCGCCGCCTTCGGCTGCCACATGGCTGCCGCCGCCCTTGATTTGCTGCTCCAAAGGATTTGATCTCTTTTCCTTAACTGCAGGTTGATTTCTCTTCTACATATTGCACAAACAGGCACATTCTGCCTGATTGTCCACATTAAAACTGAAAAGTCCATTGTTTTTCTCTTTGTTTCACGATATAGTAAATAGCAGAAACGCTTACCAAACAACGGGAGAAAACGAATGAAAGAAATTAAAGTCGGTATTATCGGACTGGGTTTTATGGGATCCACTCATTTTCAGATCTACCAAACCATTCCCGGAGTAAAAGTGGTTGCTCTTGCAGATGTTGATCCGATGAAAAGAGAAGGAGATATCAGCTCTGTCGTCAGCAATATCAGTGGGGGAGACAATTCAAAACCTCTTGATCTTTCAGGTATCAAAGTCTTTGATAATGCCTTTGATATGATCCGGTCGGGCGCTCTTGATATGGTGGACATCTGCGTTCCCACCATCTTTCACGGGGAACTGGTTCTGGCAGGTCTTGAAGCGGGGCTCCATGTCTTTTGCGAAAAACCTCTCTGCCGTAACATGAAAGAGCTTCAGCTTATCCGCCAAGCGCTTGCCCGGAGTAAATCTTTTCTCAACGCAGGAATGTGTGTCCGGGCCTGGCCGGAGTATGATTGCGCCAAAAAAATTCTTGACTCCGGCATTATGGGCAAAGTCAGGATCGCCCAATTCCGCCGTTTTTCGCCTGATGTGAACGGCAACTCCTGGAACAACTGGTACTTGAAAGATGAGTTCTCAGGAGGAGCCGCCTATGATATGCACCTTCACGACACGGACTTCATCTGCCATCTTTTCGGAAAACCTGAAAGTGTTTCAAGTACCGCTGTCACCGTCAACAGCGACAGTGCTTATGACCAGATCTTTACCAGATACAGCTATGGGGACGCCCGTTTCATCACCGCTGAAGGGGGATGGTGCGCCTCTCCGAATGTACCTTTTGAAATGAGTTTTCAGATCATCTGCGAAAAAGGCACATTGAAGCTGGATCACTCAGGATTCCACATCTACTGGTGCGACGGCAGAGTGGAAACTCCGGACACTGGCGATCCTTCTTTGCCCACAGGGTGGCACAGAGAGCTGAAATACTTTACGGACTGCCTCAAAAAAGGTGACTCTCCTGACCGTTATCAGACTCCCGAAAGCATTTTTTCCGCTCTCTGTGTTGTCACAGCCGAGATCGAATCCGCAAAAAAGCAGGAAAAGATCAAAGTCCGGTATGTATGACTCCCCCCAAAAAACAAGGCGCCCCGTGTAGTGTGCGGAGCGCCTTTTTCTATGATCAGTTTTCTTACTTCTCAATGACGAAGCTGAAGCAGTTGGCAGCATCGGTCTTCCACGCCAGATGGCGGGTGGAGGGGGAACGGTAGAAGTAGGGGGAGAATGTCCTTGCTTTGACGGTCTTGCCGTCAGGCATGAATTCAAGAAGTCTCAGCCATCCGTCACCGCCGCTGCCGCTGAAGCCGCCGCCGATAGCCTGAGTGTTGAAAACCAGCTGGGCAACACTCTTTCCGGAAGCGTTTTTATCCATGGAAAATCCCACAGCATGAGGCCAGCTGTCAGGCTTGCAGACATGCCCGCAGACAACAAGACGGATATTTTTGGCAGGTTTGACCAGCTTCTGGAAAATCCCTTCCCCGGGGTTACCGCCCTGTTTGGAAAGAGCATAGTTTTCTTTTTCGATCCGTTTGCCGTTTCCGTAGATGTAGGAGTGGGTCAGAACAATACCGATATGGTTGGCAAAACGGGGATTGTCGGCAACACTCTTTGCCCATGCCAAGTCGGCATCGGTGGGAGCAAACTGCAAGGTGATCACCAGAAATTTACGATTGTCGGGGTGGGGAGCGGTAAATTCGTATGCGGAGTTTTCCATGGTCCGGATCCCGAAGGAATTGGGGCCGCACTCAACAAGCTGACGGCGGGTCAGGGGGTTGCGGTCGCTGGGGAAATGAGCGTTGAAACCGGTAATGCGGTTCTCGGCACTTCTTCTGCCGTAATCATGATTGCCGGTGCAGAGAATATAGGGAACTTCACCGTCAAGACGTTTCAGGATCCGTGAAGTGGCTTTCCACTGTTCATCGCAGACAAGATCAGTCATTCTGCCGCCGTAGATCCTGCCATCCTGTTTGACCACACGTCCGGTTGCGTTGTAATAAACCAAATCGCCGGTAAAAAGCACCTGCTGGATGTTCATTTCAGCACGGCGGCGGACGATCCAGGCAAGCATCATATCAAGGATGCCCTGATTCTCAATCTGCTTGATGTAGGTCTGGATATCGGGAACGATGACCATGGTCCAGGACTGGGGATTCTCAAGAGCGGGCGCTTTCACCGCAGCTTTGGCGGGCGCTTTTACCGCAGCTTTGGCGGGCGCTTTCACCGCAGCTTTGGCAGGGGCTTTGGCAGGAGCCTCTTTGTCGCATACAACGGCACAGCCGGTCATCATTGTGAGAGCAATGGCTGCCCCCATGATTTGTTTGAACATTTTTAAGACCTTTCTTTATTTTTTTGTTAAACAGAGGCAATTTATTTAATATAGACCCGGTAAAAAATTTTTCAACTCTTTTCGCCGAAAATCCGTTCAAATGTTTCCACAAGTTCTCTGGCGGCAACAGTGTTGCCGACAATCGCAACTTCGCTCTGGAGCACTTGCAGCCGGGGAGCTTTCTTCAGGAGAGCGACTATTTTATTCCAGTCGGCACATCCCCTGCCCGGCAGATCATGCTGATCGTGCATTCCGTCGTTGTCGTGGATATGGCAGTTGACGATGTGAGGCAGCATGGCATCCAGAAAATCCAGAGCGCAGAAATTCCCATTCTGTCTGGCGGGATCGGGAGCTGTTCTCATATTGGCGTGGCCCGCATCAAAACAGAATCCGAGAGTATCGACGGGATATCTTTCTTTGACATCAAGCAGCGTCTGAGGAAACCCGAGATAGGCGAAACCGTTTTCCAGACAGAGCGTCACTTTGCATTTTTCTGCAAAGTCCAGAAGTTCATCAAGGGCTCTGCAAATGTTTATAAAGCGCTGTTCAGGTGTCACACCGCTTGAAAGTTTCCCGGAATGGAGCGTCATTGTCCTGACATTGAAAAAAGCGGCAAGTTCAATTGAAAGTTTCAATCTGAGGATCTTTGCGTTCCACTCCTTTTCAAAAGGATCCCCTATATCCCAGTGAAGTCCGTAGGGGGCGTGGGAATCTGCAAAGGAAAGTCCCTCTGCTTCAAGTTCAGCGGCGACGATTTCAGGCAGTTCGGGACGCGCCATCATCTGAGGCAGCAGACCGGTTCCGAGAACGACATGTTTGGCTCCGTTCACGGCAAGCTCATGAAAAAAGATACGTCTGGTATCATCGCCGATAAACTTGAAAGGCAGATTGTAAGTAATGGGCAAATTCATCTTATGGATCCTGTAACATTGATTATAAAGTTTCGTTGATAATATACTTCAATTCAGATTCTATTGCAAACTTGAAATATAGTTTATAAGGATGTACATTAAGAAAAAGTTTGAATAAAATCATTGAAAGGAGAAAAAAATGAGTTCAGTCGGATTTCTTTCCCTGGGATCCCTTGAAGATGCCCGTCAATTCGTCAGTGCCCGTGCCCTTGAAAAGGAGGATATCCTCGCCCGTGTTGAATGCCAGGCAAAAGAGATCAGCGCCCCCATGCAGAACTTCGCCGTTGCAGAGATGAAGAAACACCTGCTGCGCTTTGCCCCCGGATGGCTTGAGGAAATGGGAAATATGGATGCGGCACTGGAACTCCCTGAAAACACCATTCTGCAACTCCAGAGTTACGGTCATCTGGTGCAGGAGGAAAAACTGGATTGTACCAGCTGGATCGTGGCTCCGGAACTGACTTCTGCCGGTAAAATGCTGTTCCATAAAAACCGGGACTCTCAATTTTCGCTCCACGCCCCCCTGTTCTTCCGGACACCCGGCAAATTCTCATGGTTCGGCTCCTGTTCACAGCTTTCCCCCGCTCCCCTCATGGGGATCAATGAAAAAGGACTTGTTGTCGCCATGAACAGCGGCGAGAAGTGCGAAAAATGGAACCCCTCAGGTCTTGGTACCCCTATGATGGCACGGCTTGTGCTTGAAAACTGCTCCACCCCCGATGAAGCGGCGAAACTCATTGAAGAAATGCGTAAAGAAAAGGCTTATTCCCACACCCGGTACGGCTCCATCTTCTTTTACGCCAATGCACAATACGCAGGGATCACAGAATTTTGTGCCGAGCGTTCACAATATATCAGTTTTGACTACGGCTATATGATCCGCGCCAATGCCTGGCATCTGCCCGGCATGACTGCCATGTCAACACAAAGTTCAAAGCTCAATCTTGAAAAAAACACCATCCGGGAGTTCATGGTCCGGGAAGAACTCAATGAACGCATCGCCGCCGGGGGCGTCACCCCCGCGGACTGTATCACCATTACCCGCAACCGGGGCAGACTTCTGCCCGAAAATCACACCCCCGTATGCCGTCCCACCACCATTGCCTCAGGCGTTTTTGAAATTGACGGCACTTTCCCGGAACTCTCCACCTTCTGCCACCTGTGCGGTCCTGCCAGAAACACCATCGCCCTGCCCCTCTTTGCGGGGGGCTCCGCACTGCCGCCGGAGCTGGTCTCATGCCGCTGGACCGCCCGCGCAGCTGCATTCAAAGAGCGCCGGGGCATGGATCATGTGCTGCTGGGCGCTCTGGAAGAGGTGGAAAAAGAGCTTTTCAAACGCCACAGTTCAGCCGGGATCACAGCCAAAAGACTGCTTGAAACAGGCAAACGGCAAGAGGCTCTTGAAGTGATGCAGAAACACAATCAAACGCAGTTTGAATTTGCTGAAAAGCACTTTGCAGAGATCACAGGATGCTGACGATTTTCTCCTGATAAGATATAACACGCCTTTTTTGAAACAAAGGTATTGCATGAGATCCTTCCCCGGGTTATATTAGAGGCAGAAGGAGAAAATTTCCGTGATAAAAGTGGTTCCGAAAATATTGCAGCTGCTTGAACTTTTTGCAGACGGCAGGGAATATACCTTTTCTGCCGTCATTTCAGCAACACTTTTAAGCCGTTCAAACGCCTCTCACCTGCTGGATTCTCTGGTAGAGGAAAAGATTCTCGTGCGTACCGCCCGGGGCGTTTACCGCCGGGGCGAAAGGCTGCTGCGGCTTTCGGGCAGTGATCCCTTTGCGGGGTTCCGGCGGATCGCCCGCAACGGCGCTCTTCTGCTCATGGATCAACTGGATGAACTGGCCGTTGTGGCTGTCAGACGGGGTATCTTCAGGACCACGGTGGAAAAACTCCAGCCGCCCCGGCTGCTTCAGGTTGCGGAAAATCCCTCACCCGGATATCCTGCGGACTGGTACGGTACGGGCAACGGCAGAATTCTGCTCGCCTTTGCTCCCCGGGAAACAGTGGTGGAAATCGTCAGACACTGCGGTCTGCCCTCTGGAAAAATCTGGAAAGAGGCAGTGACACTCCCCAAACTTGAAAGAGAACTTGAGCGTATCAGAGAAAACAACTTCTGCACCATGACCTTAGATAATGAGATCCGGGTCGCAGCCGTTCCCGTTCCTGATGCGGAAGGAGTCAAGGCGGCAGCACTTTCCACAGCCTTTCCTCTCTTCAGAGGTCACATCAGTGAAGAAACACTTCTTGAAAAATTGCGTTATGTGAGCTCCTGTATGGAAAAAGAACTCCAGAGCGCCGGAATAAAGTTTTCAGATCTTGAATAAAATAGCGCTGTTCCCGACAAAGGTCGGTAAAAAAAGGTTGAGGGAGTTGGGGCGGGCCGAAACGTCGGCTTCGGAATAACTCGCAGCTGTAACTAGCTGCGAGAATCGAAAACTGAACTCCCCTTTTCCCCTTGTCACGGCGTAGTTTAACGAAGCCGGAAAACCTTTT
>JAFWBQ010000041.1 GCA_017507125.1 Lentisphaeria bacterium | reverse complement strand
GTCAAAGCGCCCTCGCTTCGATCTGATAAAGGGAGCGTTTTCGGCTGTTACCTTGCAGGTAGCAGCCTCAAACTACCCTTTACAGCTCTTTGCGAATGACATCTTTGCCATTTTTTGAATGACTTTTGAAATTACCTCTTCCGTAAAGAAATCAAAATGAAAAATCCCGGAACTGCTCCCGGGATCTTTCAAGTATCATTTTCTCAGTAAAGGGAGTGGGGGAAGTAGTGCTTGTCTGCATTGGCAGGAGTGACCACTTCTGATTTGACCACCACCTCTCTGGGACCGGAGTTCTTTTTGTTGTTCCGCAGCCCCTGGAGTGCAAGGTCTGCTCCGATCTCGATCATCCGGGGAGGATAGGTGACAGTAGCTTTCACAAGAGGATCTTTATCTTTGACCATTTTGACGATGGTCTTGGAGCCGCCGCCGCCCACAAAGACCTTCACATCCTTGCGTTTTGATTCCTTGTAGGCTTTGAGTGCACCGATGAGAACGTCATCATCACCTGCCCAGACGCCATCCACTTTGGCATATTTCTGGAGATATTTTTCCATGAGCTTCAACCCTTTTTCGGTGTTCCAGTCGGTGGGTTGGGAGTCAAGAATACGGATCTTGGGGTAATTGGCTTTGAGGATTTTTTTGAATCCGTTGACACGTTCTGTATTGATGGGGCACAGGACACCTTCCATAACAAGAATATCTCCCTTACCGCCCAGGGCTTCGCCCATGGCGAAAGCCGCCGCTTCGCCGAGACTTGTGTTGTCGCCGTTGACAAAGACGTCCTCAGCCTTGGAGGGGAGGGGATTGGAAACCACCACCAGATAGATGCCCCGCTGTTTGGCAAGTTTGCACACATTGTCCAACGGTTCCGGCTCCTGGCTCAGGATGACAAGAGCGTCAGGATTCTGCATCATAAGCTGTTCGATAGCATTGACCTGAGCCGCGCCGCTGCCACTGGTGGCAACAGTCACAGAAAGATCAGGATTGGCAGCTTCAAGGCGTTTTTTGGCCTGTTCTGCGTGCCAGACCACGCCGCCGGTCCATCCGTGGGTGGCGGCAGGAACGGAAATACCGATCTTGAGTTTCTTTTCACTTTTTCCGCATCCGCACAGACAGGCGGCGCACAGCAAAAAGGCGAGCACTACTTTACCCATGATTTTTTACCTTTCTTTACGATATTGGGATAAAACGGCTATAATGATGACAGCTCCTTTGACACACTCCTGAAGCCTGGGAGAGATCCCCCATGCCACAAGGGCGTTGGAAATCACCGTCAGTATCAATATACCTGCCACAGTTCCTGTGACGGCAGCTTTGCCGCCGGACATGCTGCTGCCGCCTACGATGACGGCGGCGATGGCGTCAAGTTCGTACCCGGTTCCGTCGTTTGCAGAACTGATGCCGCCGAGACGTCCGCCCCAGAGCAATGCCGAAAGGGCACAGAGCATACCGGTGAGAAGATAGGTCTTGAATTGGATCAAACCGGTATTGATGCCGGAAAAACGGGCGACTTTTTTGTTGGAGCCGACCGCCCGGACACGAACTCCGAAGACGGTTCTGCTCAAAATGAGGGACCCGGCGGCACCGGAAAAGAGAAAGATCCACAAGGTGGCACCACTGTCAATGGCAGTCAAAAGTGGATTTGTAAGACTGACTCTTCCGGCATCTCCCAGGTAGAGTGCCAGAGAGCGGAAGATAGACATGGTTCCGAGAGTCACGATAAAGGGAGGCAATTTGGCGAAACCTGCAAGTGCACCATTGAGGGCGCCTCCTGCCGCTCCGGCGGCAAGAGCGATGGCGGCAAGGCAGAGAAGCTGCCCCGCAGGAGATGTACAGCAGAAAGGCGCAATCTTGAACGCAATGACTCCGGAAAGGGCAAAAAGAGAGCCTACTGAAAGGTCAATGCCCCCGGCTCCGATGACAAAGGTCATGCCGATGGCGATGATACCGGTGTAACACGCCTGGCGGAGCATGACGATGTAATTAGCCGGAATCCGGAACGATTCACAGGTTGCGGCACAAAGGATCAACAGCAGCAGCAAGGCGATCCACGAGGCGTAAGATGCAATAATTTTTTTCATTTTTCAACTCCCGCAGCTTTACGGATAATATGTTGTTCAGTCAATTCTTCTCCGGAAACGATACCGGCGCAACTGCCGTTGCGGATGACCATGATCTTGCGGCACAATCCCAGCAGCTCTTCAAGGTCAGATGAAATCAGAAGACAGGCGGCGCCTTTTTCGGCAAGAGAATGAACAAAGTCATAGATTTCCCGCCGCGCCCCCACATCCACGCCCCGGGTCGGTTCATCAAAAATAAATATTTCAGGTGCCGTATCCAGACACTTGGCGATGGCAGCTTTCTGTTGATTGCCGCCGGAGAGATGACGCACAGCCTGAGAGGGGGAGGAGCACTTCAGATTGAATGACTTGATGTATTGAAGTGCCTTTCCGGCAATATTTTTGAAATCCAGAAGCCCGGCTTTTTTATACTCCGGCAGAGCAGCAAGGGTCATGTTGAGATCAATGGGGAAATCAAGAAGCAGTCCGCTTCCCTGGCGGTCTTCTGTGAGAAAGGCGATCTTGTTTTTCAAGGCTTCGCGCACAGAACGGATACGCACCTCTCTGCCGTTGATCCTGATCGTGCCTGACCTGATTTTCCGCAAACCGAAAAGAGTTTCAGCAAGTTCGCTGCGTCCGGCGCCGTTGAGTCCGGCAACCCCCAGAATCTCTCCGGCATGGAGCGAAAAAGAGATATCTTTCACATCTCTTGCACAAAGGTGTTCCACCTCAAGTTTAGGGGCTCCGGAGGGGGAGGGGAGTTTGTCAGGAAAAATCCGGCTCAGTTCTCTGCCCACCATTTTTTCCGCCAGCTGACGGGGCGTCAGTGCGGATGAAGCGTACATTCCAGTCATTGCTCCGTCACGCAGAACCATTATATTGTCACAGAGTGCAAGAACTTCATCCAGTTTATGAGAAATGTAGATGACAGCTTTTCCTTGTGCCGTAAGATTTCTGACCAGTTTGAAAAGTTTTTCTGTTTCACTTTGAGTCAGAACCGTTGTCGGCTCGTCCATTATAAGGATCCCTGAATCACTGCCCACTGCCTTTGCTATCTCAACCATCTGTTTCTCAGCCACTGTGAGTGAGGAAACAAGGGTGTCGGGAGATATGGAAACCCCGAGAGAGGCAAGCAGTTCCCCGGTTTTTTCTGCCATGAATCCTTTTTTGAGCAAAGAACCGCATGCCGGTTCGCGTCCGAGAAAAATATTTTCAGCAACACTCAAATCAGGAGCAAGGTTAAACTCCTGATGGATCGCCGCCGCCGGTACCTGACATTTTATTTGACCTGCGGCAGGTTTCAGGAGTCCGCAGATACATTTGACCAGCGTGGATTTTCCGGCGCCGTTTTCTCCGGCAATGCCGAGGATCGTGCCGGATCCCAACTGAAATGAGATACCGGAAAGCACCTTGACTGTACCATAGGCGCACTCCAGCTCTCTGACATCAAGTACCATGCTGTTTTTCATAGTGACTTTTATTTGATGGTGTAGATCCAGACGGAATCTTTGAATTCTGCTGTAACGCTGCCGTTGGCAGCCATGCGTCTGAGCCATCCCTCAGTGGCGGCAGTTTGTTCTGCGACACCGGCGGCTTTGGCGATCTCTTCGGCACAGCCGGTGAATCCCACCATGTTTTTGAAGGCTGCATCCAGTTTGGCTTTCAGCTCAAGTTCCCCGGTGGCGGCAAGTTTGTAGGCCTGCACACCGGGCTGATGGAAGGCGTTTATGTTGATATATTCAGCGTAAACAGCCACAGCGCGCTCATAAAGAGCGATGATCATGCCGAGTTCAAAAACTGTAAGTTTGGGGAGTTTGATGGAAATGGTCTGTCTTCCCTTGCTGCGGAGTGCTTCGGTAAGACCGGCGCAGAAACCGTGGAGATAATCTCCCATCACATTGCCGTCACCCAAGTCGATTTTCTGTGCATCAGCAAGGATTTCGATGAAGGTGGCAAAAAAGTCATCCCGACCGTCGTTGAGCTGCTGGATAAAGGCGTGGGCATCGGTACCGCCTTTGTTGCCGAAAACATTGAGTCCCTGATGGCAGACTTTGCCGTCGAGGTCGAGTTCTTTGCCGAGACTTTCCATGACCAGCTGCTGAAGATAACGTGAAAGAAGCACCAAACGGTCACTGTAAGGAACGATGACCATGTTGCGGTCGCCTTTGCCGGCTCCTGCAATATACCACATGGCGCTGAGCATCATAGCGGGATTTTTTGAAGCATTTGCGTCGCGGGTCAGTTCGTCCATGCGGAGGAAACCCGCAATAAAGGATTTGAAGTCGATCCCGGTCAGCGCGGCAGGAACGTGTCCCACGATGGCGCTTTCACTGGTACGTCCGCCGATGGAGTCCGCCATTTCAAAGGAGGCGAGGAAATTTTTTTCTGCGGCATATTTATCCAGCTTGCTGCCGGGCATGGTGACTGCCACGGCGTGGCGTCCGAAATCAAGGCCTTTTGCTTCATAGAAACGCTCCATGGCGATCATATTGTTTTTGGTTTCCTGAGTACCGCCTGATTTGGAAACGATCAGATGCAAAGTGGTTTCAGGATCCATGACCTGACAGAGATCTGCAAATTCAGCAGAGTCGGTGTTGTCAAGGAAATAGATCTTCAAGCCGCCCTGACGTTTTTCTTCAGAAAGTTCGTTCCAGTAGGGACCGTTGATGGCGAACTGAAGAAGCTGGGGCCCCAGAGCAGATCCGCCGATGCCGTTGACGGCAACAGCAGTGAAGGGGCGTCCGGTGGATCCGGTGATCTTCCCGGTGCGGACTCCGGCAGCAAAATTTTCGACCTCGTTGTAAAGGGCGGAACTGCAATAGCTGATACGGTCGGTAAAATGGGTCACTTTACGGTTTTCGTCGGGATTTTTGATTTCGCCATTTTCAATGGCGGCGATACCGATGTTAGCTTTGGCGAAAAGAGAAGTCATTTTTTCAAGATCGGCGTCAGTAAAATTCATTCCTGCCAAATTGATCTCGAAGCCGGTGGCAGCGTCGGTGATGGTGTATTTGCGGCAGCGTTCAAACCATTCGGACATTTTTTGTTACTCCTGAAATTAAAAAAAACAGGCGGCAAACTTTCATTTGAGTGAAAGTGATACCGCCTGCTTCATCTTGTCAAATTGCTTTGAAAGAGAGCTGTGTGAAATTACTCTTCTTCAGCCAGTTCAGCTGCAACTGCTTCAGAAAGTTCGTAGTTGGCAGTGACCTGCTGCACGTCATCAAGTTCTTCCATGCGGTCCACCAGACGGATGACCTGACGGGCAACGGCGGCGTCGGTGATTTCAACCACCATATCGGGTTTACGGACGATACCGGCTTCTTCAGTGGGAACCTGATTGTCTTCAAAAGCCTTGGCAAGAGCTTCAAAGTTTTCGGGAGCTGCCCAGATTTCAGCAACGCCGTCTTCGACCTGGATATCATCTGCACCGGCGTCAAGGGTGATTTCCATGAGCTTGTCTTCGTCTGCCCATTCGCCGGTGATGACGAAGTGAGCCTGACGCTGGAACATACGGGCCACAGCACCGGAACCGGCAAGGTTTCCGCCGTTGCGGTCAAAGGTCATGCGGACATCGCTGATGGAACGGTTGCGGTTATCGGTAAGGCATTCAACGATAACAGCGACACCGCCGGCGGCATAGCCTTCGTAGACGATTTCTTCAAAGGTGACATCTCCCAGTTCGCCCATACCTTTTTTGATGGCGCGGTCGATGTTGACGTTGGGCATGTTCACAGCCTTGGCGGCTGCGAGAGCAGAACGCAGTTTGGGGTTGGAGTTGGGATCGGCACCGCCCATCTTAGCGGCGACCATGATTTCTTTACCGATACGGGAAAATGCTTTACCGCGGACTTTATCGGCTGCGGCTTTCTTGTTTTTGATGTTTGCCCACTTACTGTGACCGGACATAATGACTTCTCCTGTAAAAAAATGGTGAAAATTAAATTTACTTAATATAGTGCAAAAAAGATGATTTTTCAAGTCAAATGAAAAATTTTTATCAATAATTTGCCTGTTGCAGTTGAAAAAAACTTATTTGTGTGATATCTTGTTATCGGCAACATACTTTAATCACAAAAAGAAATTGAGGTGTTTGTACTATGGAAAAACGTTTCGCAAACGAAAATTTTCCTCCTGAAATCCAGGAGCGGGCCGACCGGATGAACACGGATGAATCGAAAGTTCCCGTTGTTGAACTTCCGCCGCTGCCTATTGACGGCCATACCACCGGCAGTGATTTTCAGACCAATATCCGCCCCCGTCTGGTCGCTGCTTTTGAAAAATATATGTACGGTCCTGTGCCGCCACGCTGCGAAGAAGTGATCTTCAAACAGACCTCTGAGGGGAGTGCTTTCGGCGGTCTGGGGATCCGGCGCGAAGCGGATATCATTTGCCGTCACAAGGGAATGGAGCGGGTTCTGCATCTTCTGCTCTATCTTCCCGCCAAAGCTCAAGGTAAAGTTCCTGTCTTTTTCGGTTTGAATTTCAAAGGCAACCATACCATCACCACAGATCCTGATGTGACATTCCATCCTTTTGAAAGGTATGCGCCGGTGAATCCCAACTCTCTGCGTCAGGCGGACAACCGCTGCGATGAGTCGGGCAGGGGGAAATTTACCGGACGCTGGGATGTGGAAAATGTCCTCAAAAGAGGCTATGCCACGGCGACGATTGCATATTTTGACATCTATCCTGATGTGCCTGCCGGTTTTGAAAAGAGTATTATGCGTATGTTCTATACCCCGGAAGTGTGGAATTCACCTCAGCGCGACTCCGGCGCCATCAGCGCCTGGGTGTGGGGCGTTCAGCGGGCTCTTGACTATCTGGAAACAGTTCCGGAGATCGACAGTTCCAAGATGATGGTTCACGGACACTCACGTCTGGGTAAGACTGCCTTGTGGGCAGGTGCTGTGGATCAGCGTATTGCGCTCACTGTTTCCAACTGTTCCGGAACCTGCGGCGCAAAACTTTGCCACCGTTTCTTCGGAGAAAGTTTTGAATGGATCCAATTCTGGAATCCTCACTGGGTGCGTCCGGAGTTTGAAAAATATGTTCAGCATGATACGGAGTATCCCATTGATCAGCACATGCTTATGGCGGCGATAGCTCCCCGTCTGCTTTATGTGGCAAGCGGATCTCTTGATGAATATGCGGACCCCCGGGGGGAATTTGAGGCAGCTGTTGCCGCAAGTCCCGCCTGGCGCATCAGCGGCGGCTCCGGTACAGGAACGACCCACTTCCCCCCCTGCGGAAAACTTGTGGGCAACGAGATCGGTTACTATCTGAGAGAAGGTGAGCATGACTTCACCCCTGAAAACTGGAAAGTCCTTATGGATTTCGCCGATGCCCGTCTGAAATAAAAAAAGGGCATTAAAAAAGCCGTTCCCCATTCAAACTTGAGGAACGGCTTTTTCTTGCCGGTCACTTGCGGATTTCTGTTTTCTTCAAGTCTCTGTGCAGAGGGTTGACTTTGCCGTCGCTCCAATTTTTTACAGCAATGAAGCAGAGCAGTTGAAAGACTCCCCAGAAGAAGATAAGCCGCAGAAAGATCACAGCAATACGCAAAGGTTCTGAACCGTAGCGTTTCAGAATGTAAAATCTCATGATCCCCCAGCAGATCGCCAGAACACTCAGATTACAGACGCCGAGAAGTACAGCCTCCCGGTTTTTTGTAAAATTCTCAATGGTTTCTCCCTCGATTCCTGCAAGTTTTGCGGTAAATTCAATGATTTCCATGGGCAAATGTCCCAGCAGAAGCAGGAACCAGATCAGGAATCCGTAAGGATCGGCATTGTCAAGTTTGTAGGGGTGTCCTGCCGCCAGAAGTGAAGCAAGAAGAATGACCAGCGCCGCCATGATGACCGCCCAGTCAAAGGGACGGAATTTGAAAAGCAGAAATCCCGGCTGGGGCTGCCGGAGCTGTCCGTTTTTTTTCTTTTTCTTTGCCATGATCACTTGCTCCTTTTACGGCTTTTTCCGGAGGAACTCCCTGCATTGGAGCTCATCTTGCTGATAATCAGATAGGTGACAAGTCCGATAATGATCATTCCCACGGTCAGGGCTCCGTAAGCATGGGGCCACCATAAGCCTTCAGTCATGGCGGTAAATTCAGACATGCCGCCGATACCGGTGATAACGGTGAGGGGCATGAACACCACATTGATGATGGCAAGATACTTCATGATGACGGCAAGATTGTTGCTTGACACCGACATGCGGGCATTGGACATGCCGGCAAGGATTTCTGCGTAGATATTGGCAAGGTTGTCGCACTGTTCGTTTTCAATAGTGACATCCTCAAGAAAGTCTCTTTCGCTTTCGCTGAATCCGATGCGTTTTGAATCGTTTCTCAAGCGTCTCAAAAGCAGCAGATTGGCGCTGGTTGCGGATTCGTAAAAAGTGAGACTCTTCCGCAGGGCAAACACATTCATCAGAGATTTATTGGTCACAGCGTAAGCGATCTTGTTTTCGATCTCCTCTGAAATGTTGCGGATGATCCTCAAGTGCTGGAGAAAGTGCTGGGTCGCATGATGGAGCAGACGCAGCAGGATACCTTGGAGCGTGTTTCCGCGCATGGGCATTCTGCCGTGCTCAAAAAGCGGCATGTCGTTATCCTGCAAAACGATGATCCTGTCGGGAAACAGGAATGCTCCCACCGTGGCGATCTTGAAAGAAAGGTTTCTTTCAAAACGGAAATTCCGGGGGCGCTTCATAATAACGGCAGTGTAGCGCTCTTCATACTCCACGCGGCTGACTGCGTCTTCATCAAGGGCGGACTCCAGAGTATGGGCATCAATGCCGCAAATCCGGGTCAGATACTCTTTTTCTTCGGCGGTGGGGGCACTGTAAATCTGTATCATGCCGGTCTGTCCCTCTGGACACGACTGGACACGACCATCCACCAAGTCATAACATCTCAACATGTTGAACTCCTTTTCATCCGGTAAAAATTGGGGGCTTCAGGCAATCTGAAAAGGGAAAAGGAGCTTCTTGCGTATCAAAGGACTTTGATAAAAACGGACAGGAGCTTCATTCCCGTTTCAGACCGCAATCGCGATCCAGGGTCGTCGCTGGTACTCATAAAGACAATTAACTCCTGTGTTGTTGAATGGAAAGTACGGGAAACAAAAAATGTCCGTACTGCGGCTTATTTTCTCAATATACCATAGAAAAGAAAAAATTTCAAGTTCCGGGAAAAACTTTTTTACAGTTTTTCTTTTGCAGATGAAAAAACTGTTCTGCTCTATAAGCCTCCGGGAAGACAAGGATTTTTTCAGAACAAAAAGGTGAAAAATAAGAAAATTTCATTGTTTTTTTTCTTCAAGACTTGCTTTTTTGCGAAAAATGGCGTATATTTACTGCGGTTTATAGTAAAGCGAATAACGCTTTTTTTCAAAAGTACAAAGAAGGATGAAAGAGATGAGAAAAAATTTTACCCTTATTGAGCTGCTGGTGGTCATCGCCATCATTGCCATTCTGGCAGGTCTCGTCATGCCCGCCCTGGGCCACGCTCAGGCCAGAGGCCGTACCACTGAGTGTATCAACAACAAAAAGCAGATCATGACCGTTCTGCGTATGTATGGCAACGACCACACCAGCATGATTCCTTACATGATCAGTGTGAATGGAACTATGCGTCCCTACTCCTGGATCCTCGCCGGACTCGGCGGTGCTGATGTGGATGCTGAAAAGAACTACACCAAAGAGTTGGTTTCCAGGAAGGTCATGTTCTGTAACACAATCAATAAAAAAGAACTCAATGCTGACGGTACCAATGCCGTGGGAATGATCGATGTGGACTTCGGTACCGAAGGCGAATGGTATGATGACAACAAAAAGAGTGTCGGCCGTTTCGTTGCCAAAGACGGTGATCGTACCACCAAGAACCGTTCTGTGGCTTACGTTCTTGAAAAAATGAAAAATCCCAGCGACATGATCCTCCTCGGCGATTCTTTCTCTCTGGTCAGCGATCAGGATACTCCCTTCTGGACCTTCAGCCCCAACGGCGGAAAACCCAAATTTAATCACGCCACTGATGCCAGCGAGAATGAGGCTCGTATCGCTTCTGTCCATGTCGGAAGTACCACAGTTGCCTATGCTGACGGACGCGCAGAGGCTTTGACTCCCGCTCAGTTGAATACCAGTTCTCTCAAGCTGACTAAGTACTACGATGACAACTTTGACGCAAAAGATCTGTAAGTAAAAAGTTGTTGAAAGAACATCCGGCGGCCGGAGTTGTTCCGGTCGCTTTTTTTGGTATGCGCGGCATGCGCATTGACTCGCCGGTGGAAGTCCGGTACAGGCCTTGTCAGTAGGAACTGTTAGCGAAAGCCAAGGGTGTCCATCGTGAGGTGGAATCTGAAAGAAGGCAATAGCAAAATCCCGGT
>JAFWBQ010000040.1 GCA_017507125.1 Lentisphaeria bacterium | reverse complement strand
ATCATTACCCCAGTTTTCTCCGAAACAGAAGACATCATTTCCGCCTCCACCGTGCATGGCGTCGTTACCGCTCCCGCCGATGATCTCATCGTTATCGGTTCCTCCGATGATGCGGTCATTTCCTGCATTACCGAATAATTTATTGCTGCCTGTATTACCCCAAATGATGTCATTACCAAGCCCGCCGTAAATTTTCATGCCCAAGCCGGTATAAGCGAACTGCTGACTGGTCAGGTCGATAATATCATCACCGGCACCGGCGCGGATCTCATCGATCATAAGAATTCGGGCATCATCTTTGCCGAACGAAGTATAGACATCATCCATAAACAACGCATCCCCATTGCTGTCATCTGTCAAAACCAGAATATTAGTATCTCCGGACGCAATAAACACATCGGAAATTTTGTTTTTGCCCGCAAGGGAAACTCTTTCACCTGTACCGTTCCACATATTGATCCTTCCCTGATGTTCCGCAGCGTAACCGGCATCCCAGACACCATGGGCTCTGGCAAAGAAAAGATCCATTTTGCGGTCGTCATCAGAAACATATCGCTGCGGTGCAGATGTATTATCAGAAACAATATCATCCCCCGCAATGAATTCTCCGTTGACCTCTTTGACTTGCCACTGATAAGTTCCTCCAGGCAAACCGTAGGTATCCAGTGAACTGCCGGCAACACCGACACGCAAGGTATTGGTGTAGTCGTTTGTGGAATAGTCCACAACGAAATGAGTGCCGGGAAGATTTTTCCATGAGACACCGGCAGCATCGCCGCTCAACCCGGGGCTTGACGCACTGACTGTCAAGGTAAGTTCTCCCCCTATATTGCTGACTTTGTAATCTCTCTTGTTGAAATTATATGCAACTGTATCGGCCGTGGAAACGGAACCGATCGTGTTTCCCAACTGATTCCGGACGGAAAAGGTAAAATCTCTGCCGCCGGCTCCGGAAGCAAGTTTGTAAACGCCGTATGCCTGATCGGTATCCACCGTAATCAAAAATTCCGGCGAGCCGACAATAAATGAAATAACGTTGATCAAAGCGTTATCTTCAGTGGAACGATCACTGATATCCAGATCAAATATCGCACCGTTGCATTGAACCCATCCGCCGTTAGCAATGGTCAATTCTCCGGTAAAGGTTCCTCCGCCGTCGATATACATGCTGCCGCCGGAATTTACGGTCACGTTTTCAACAGTACCGCCTTTGGCGACAGAGAGTTTGCCGCCGGAATTTACGGTTGTGTCAATCATTTTTCCGGAAGACTGAATTATTGATGAACCGCCCACGATTGCAGTTCCGCCCATATCAATGTAAGTATCTGAAGCTGTTCCGTTTGAGTAAACGACAAGCTTTCCGTTATACCCCAGTGAGGTATTGATGACATTTCCGCCGCTGTTGACAGACAATGTACCATTGGTAACGGATGTATCAATAAATTTTCCATTATACACTCCGCCGTTACCGCTGCCCTGCAAAGTGGTTTTACTGGCAACGCCGCTGCTGGTTATAACGATAGCTCCACCGTTGTTGACCAGTGCCGAGACACACATTCCTCCCAGGACGTCGATATAACCTGATTCTGCCTGAAGCATGGGCAGAAAAGCAGATGCTCCGGCTGAAATTGTTAACTTGCTGTCGTCCCAAACGGTTACATTTTCAGCTGTTGCGCCGGAACAAAGATTGATTTCGGACCAATCCGTTGCGCTTATATTGCGGATCGTGCCGCCGGAAACTGCCAGCGTTGCAGAAGCTGCAAGTGTCCCGCCTGTCATTTGACCGCCGGAGGAAACAACGACGGTGGTGTTGCTGTTTTTTACTTCGCCGCTGGAAACGATCCCGCCGCTTTTGATATGGCATTTTGCGCCATTTGCCAATTCAAGAGAACTGACCTTGCCGCCGGAGGAAATATGGATTATTGCCAAATTTACGACTGCCCCCAACGCGGAAACATTGCCGCTGGAAACAGTCATCAAAGATTTTTTTATGGAAACATTGGAAAATGGTTTGATTTCCGCGCCACTCACCGAACTGAAATTTTGTGCTGTACCGATCAAAAATCCCTGTAAAATCCCGCCGCTTTCAACTTCAAGATCAGAAATCACGGTTCCGGTAGTGTAAATATCCAGATGACCGCCGGATTGTACAGTAACTTTACTGCCCCGGGCATAATCAGCAAACACTGCATAACCACCTTTTGAAATCGTGATACTGTTTGCCAAACCGCCATTGTATACCCGGAGCGTGCCACTATTGACCTGAGCATCCGATACGATTCCTCCGGAATAGATATCTGCAACAATAGCGTATAACATCGTATTCAGCAGGCTGCCGCCTCTGACATTGATCTGGCAGTCGGACGACCTACCCATACGGTGTACATCTGTAACAACTCCGCCCTGATACACATCCACTGCAGCACCTGCATAGAGGCTGGTATGGATTGCCGATCCTCCGCTGCTTACGCACAGCCGGGCCTTGGATTCCAATAACTGAGCCCCGGAAAGAGTTGCACCGCTGTAAACGGTAACGCTCCCCCCTGAACTGACCTCCAGCCGACTGCAGGAAGTGACGCCGGATGATAAATATAATACTCCGCCGGAATAAACTGTCAAATCACTCAGTCGTGCATCGCCGGAAACCCTGACGATTGCGCCGTTCTGGATATCCAGAGCACCGATATGATATGTGCCGCTGGATGCAGTATAAATACTTCCGCCGGAGGAAATAACTCCCATGTACAACTCGCCGCCTGCTCTCAGAATCAAAGTACCGCCGTTTCTGATTTCCACAGTGTCGGCACTGCCGCCGCTGCTGAGAGTCAAGCGGCCTCCGGAGGAAATGATAGATGAGTAGGTGGTAGCAGATCCGGTTAATGTAATATCATCTCCGGAAATAATTAACATGGAGTTGTGAGCACCGGAGGAAAATGTTTTGGAAACGGCATAGGCGGCAAGATCTTCTCCGCCGTGATCGAGAGTTCCCAACAGGTGGTCGGTTTCGTGGGAGATGGTGGAGATGATTTGTTCGTCACTGGCGGTGGAGTCCAGCATTACAAACGCTTTGTCGGTTTTATTGGTGTTGTTGGTGTCGAGGGTTTCAGCAAGTCCGGCAAAGTTGCCGTAGGGAGCAAAGGCTTCTGTTTTGCCAATGTAGATGGTGGAATATTCGGCATTTTGCGGCTTTTCAGTAACAAAAATCACATTTTGAGCAGCATATTTCGCATTGAGTTCTGCAACAATATAGGCAATGCGTTCTTCTGTCAAAGAAGAATCTTTTACCTCCACATTGTCAACGGTCAGGATCTCCCCGTTGTAACTGGTTAATTCACCGTCAAAGTCCAGATACACATACTGTACCGCGAGCTGCGGTACATACTGCAATCCACCATTTGCTATCATTTGCTGTTCCATGCTCATCTCCCATTGCTGATGAATATATTATGGAATAATATATCACGCAACACCCCAAATTGCAAGTGAATAAAATTAGTATGCCGATAAGTTTTTCGCAACCACGGAGTTATCAATTATAACCGAAAGTCCTATGTGTTAAGCTCAAAACAAATACTTTTTGAGATGATTTTCAGCAGGCGTTCTTCATAAGACTTTTATGTTCTCTATTTTTCAAAAACAGAGATTTGACTGTTTCGGCTGGGAAAGACTGCGTAAAATGTAAGTATAGAACATTCGATTTCTCCAATTCTCTGCCGTTAGCCCTCCGTTGCCAAGGCTTTGGAGGACATCCTTCGCCCGCTCCGTTGCACTCCGCTTATTTTTGCAAGCAAAAAAATCTACGGATAGCAAGAGGGGCTTTCAAATCTGCTGTACTGCCGATATAACGCTGTTCCGGCTGGGAAAGAGTGCGTAAAATGTAAGTATAGAACATTCGATTTCTCCAATTCTCTGCCGTTAGCCCTCCGTCGCCAAGGCTTTGGAGGGCATCCTTCGCCCGCTCCGTTGCACTCCGCTTATTTTTGCAAGCAAAAAAAATCTACGGATAGCAAGACTGGCTTGCCATCCGTAGCTTTAGCGAAGGATGGTGGAGCTGATGGGAGTCGAACCCACGGCCTACACGATGCGAACGTGTCGCTCTAGCCAACTGAGCTACAGCCCCTAATCTATATCGTTCCTTAATATAGCATGGTTTTTTGCAATTTCAAGTCTATGGATAGAGGAAATGACATTTTTTTTGCTTTTTTATGATTGCAATTCCTTGACTAATTCACGCAGCCAATATGAAACTTTTTCCATGGAACTTATTTCAAGGTATTCTTCCGTGGTATGACAATGATGATCCATCGGAGCAAAAGAAAGCATTTCCAACTGAGGCGCAGCAGGTGTGAATATCCCCGGCTCAAGTCCGGCGTGGATCGCACGTACCGGCAGTCGCTTGCCGTAGATTTTTTCACAGGCTTTCTGGCCGGCGTCAAGAAGACGGGAGTCCGATTTGAATTTCCAACCGGGATAAGGCCCTTCGGCAATAAATTTACCTCCAAATTTTTCAAAGTGATCCTTGTTGGAGTTACTGATGGTTTCCCACTGGGCATCATCAAAAGATCGGGGATGACAGCCCACTTTGATTCTGCCATCTTCCGTTTCTGCAATAACCCCTATGTTGCAACTGGTCTCAACAGAGTTGAGCTCTTCCGAAAATTTTAACACTCCATCTGGAAGAGATGTCAGCATGGTAACAATTTCTTTTTGGAACTTCGGAGTCCAGACTTTGAGTGGTGAGGCAATTGCACTTAAAAGAAATCCGAAATCCGGAGCAGCATTGAATGTGGAACGCAGTTTTTCTGCATAGAGATCTGCCGATTTTTGCGCGTCATTCAAGGCAATTTTCAGAACGCCTGTCACTTCTGATTCCCGGGATATGGCATTAACAACGCTCCCACCCTTAAAAGACGCAACTGAAATATTTTCGCCCAGAATTTCAAGCAAACCTGCCATGAATTTATGAGCGTTTCCACGTTTCAGGTGAATGTCTGCACCAGAGTGCCCTCCTTCAAGTCCGGTGACCTCTATTTTTACTCCGGTGCCGGAGGAGATGTTTGTGAATTCAGGCATGAAGATACCGTAGTTTTCCACGCCGCCGGCACATCCGGCATAAAAACAGTCATCACAGCCGGAGTCAAGGTTGATAAGAAAATCTCCTTCAAGAAATTCTGCGGGAAGTTCTCTTGCTCCGTTGAGTCCAATTTCTTCTTCACGGGTGAAGAGAGCCGCAAGGGCGCCACACCGGAGCGTACTGTCTGTGAGAATATCCATAGCAAGGGCGACTCCTGAACCATCATCAGCGCCGAGAGTCGTTTCTCCGCCGCAATGGACTCTGTCTTCTGTGATCTGCACTTTCAGCGGATCATTCAGAAAGTCAAAGTTACTGCCGGGAGCTTTTTGTGGAACCATATCCAGATGTGCCTGAAAAATAATACAGGGCGCTTTTTCAAAACCGGGAGCTGCTTTGCGGTCAATCCGTAAATTGCCGAATGCATCACGGCGCACCTGAAGCCCCTGGTCTTCGGCTGCCTGCGCCAGACGCTGTGCCAGCTTTTCTTCGTGTCCGGAGGGGTGAGGTGTGGCGCAAATCATTTCAAAAAAACGCCACACACTGTTTCTTTTTGCCAGATCGCTTAAGGTTTTCATAACAGACTCTTAAGAAAATTAAAGTTGTCTTCAAGGATTTGGAGTTTACGCTCGGGCATCCCCTCCTGCTGACGGATCTCGTAGTTGAAGGGGCCCCGGTAATCAATATCTTTCAGCGCCTCAACGAAACCTTTCCAGTCGATCACACCGTTGCCGGGGAGCCAATGGCATTCATCAATGCCGTTGTAATCGGAAATGTGGGTGGTGAAAAGACGCTTGCCCAGTTGGCGGGTCATGGCAGGAATCTGGGGATACTGGTTCATGATGTGGTTCACATCAAAACAGACTCCGAAAATTTCTTCATTCATGCCATCAAGAATCTGTTCCATGTCTGCAAGGGTGTTGCCGATGCAGAGACGGGGCAGGAACTCCAGTGCGATTTTGACATTCATCTCAGCCAGTTCCTCTTCGACTTCAAGGAGACTTTTCCGGAGCTGGTTGATCCGTTCATCACGTTCAGCTTTTACATTGGTCCTGATCTCAGTGGAGGGGTGAAGAACAATGAAACTGCATCCGAATTCTTTAACCGTTGCATAGTGGGCGCGGAATCTGGAAACGGCCTGGACTCTGAGCGTTTCATCTACATTGGAAAGATCATCGGCTCCGGCAAAGGGAATGTGAAAAGAAATAACTCTTTTTCCCGTTTCCTTGAGCATCTGCTTGAATTCTTCCCGGATCGCCCCGTCGTAATCATAGAAAAACATCTGGGCGTTCAGCTCAAAGGTTTTGACTTCCGAATTGCGGAGCGCTTCAATAAGTCCGCGGTTAGCCATATAATCTGTCAGTGAGGAAAGTGAGGTTCCAAGTCCGCAATCAAACATTTTTTCTTCCTTGAAGTTTGTTTTTTATGTTGCTCCGTCAACAGTGATGACGGTTCACCTTAATATAATCCCTGTTTCTGCAATATTCAAGGAGGTTTTGTGGCAAAACAGTCTTGATTTTTTCATGAATCAGCACTATTTTATACCTGTGTAAAAATTTCAGGGAAATAAGTATGACCGGAGCTGTACTCGTTAAGAATGTCTGGCTGGCGGCAGGAGATGCCGCACCGTTGCGGAAAGTGAACTGTCTTGTCGGCAAAGACGGCATTATCGCCGCTCTTGAAAAAGATTTTTCAGCCTGTGCCGCAGAGGTTCAGCTGGATGGCAGGGGACTGATCCTTGCACCCGGATTTATTGATGCTCATGGACACTCGGATATTTCTGCTTTGGCAGCGCCTGAGTGTTTCAGTAAAGTTTCACAAGGTGTGACAACTGAAATTTGCGGAAATTGCGGACTTTCTGCTTTCCCTGTAACTGACGAAAATCTTTCCCATCTTCAGGAGCTTTACGGCAACTACGGCGTTGATATCAGATGGCGCAGCTGCCGTGAATATCTTGATTTCTGCCGGGAGTTATGCTGTAAGAGTTCTTTGATCCCCCTGTGCGGACACAACACTTTGCGTGCTGCGGTCCGGAATTACGGAGAGGGCAGGGCGGATGACGCTGAGATAAAAGAGATGTGCCGTCTTTTGAAACAGGATCTTGATTCCGGCGCTGCCGGACTTTCTTTCGGCCTTCTTTACACCCCCGGCATTTTTGCAGAACCTGATGAGATTTTCGCTTTGATGCAGACCGTTGCGCGGCACAATAAAATATGTGCTGCTCATTTGAGAAGCGAAGGCGACAGACTCCTTGAAAGCGCTTCTGAAATGATTGAACTTTCTCTTGAAAGCGGATTGAAACATTTCCACTTCAGTCATCTGAAAACAGCCGGAAAAGATAACTTTGCAAAACTTGACAAACTTTTTGAACTCTTTGAAGACGCCCGGCAGAAAGGTTTGAAAATTACCTGCGACCGTTATCCTTATATTGAATCCATGACACAGCTCAGTGTGGCTCTGCCCGGAAAATGGAAAACTCTGGATGATGTGGCTCTCAAAAAGCTTCTTGCTTTTGCCGAAGAAAAAATTCAGCTTGCTGCCGACTTGAAAAACGCCAAAGATGATGAATACTGGCAGCGCTGCCGGATCGTCAACTGCACCCATCCCCGCTTCATCTCTTACCGGGGAAGAAAAATCTGCGAAATTCCGGGTGATCCGGCAGAGAATGCCGTCGAAATGCTCTCCTTTGATCCGGTCAATTGTCAGGTGGCGTTTGAAACGATGAGCGAAAAAAATATGAAAAAGATCATAGCGCAGCCCTTTTGTGTCGCTGGCAGCGACGGCAACGCACTGCCTGCTGATGGTCGTTTCGGTCATACTCATCCGAGAGCTTTTGGTGCTGTTGCCCGTTTTCTGCGGCTTGCTCTGGATATGGGAATAAGTATTGAAGAAAGTGTAAGCAAGGTTTCCGGACGCAGTGCGGAGATCTTTGAGCTTGGTGACCGGGGGATCATCGCTCCCGGGAAAAGAGGGGATCTGGTGCTCTTTGATCCTGATTCAATTGACAGTAAGGCTGATTTTTCTGTTCCGGAAACTCCGGCGGCAGGAATCGCTTGTGTCATTAAAAACGGTGAGATCATCTATAACTGAAAGGAGTTTTTTCAGCAATTATGAATATTCGCGATATGATTCCGCAGGATGCGGAGCGATTTTTTGAACTTTCCTCCCTTGTCGGATGGAACCAGTCTCCGGAAGACTGCAAGTTTCTGATAGATGTTCCCTGGTGCAAGGTGATCTGTGTTGAGGAAAAAGGCGAAGTTATCGCCACTGCCGGTGTACCGGTTTACGGCGATATGGGGTTTATCAACATGGTGATTGTGCATCCGGACTACCGCAAACGGGGGATCGCCACCGCCATGATCCGGCATCTGCTGGATACTGTAAAGGTGAAGACCTTCAGACTTCACGCCACCCCTGCCGGAAGTTTCGTTTACAGCAAGGTCGGTTTTGTTACTACCAGAACAATGAGTTATTTTCTGGCTGCCAAACCGGTTTTTCCTCAGGGAAAAAGTGTTATTCAGAGTGCTTCTTTGGCTGATCTTGACGCCATGGCTGCCATGGATCTGAAGAACTCCGGAATGGATCGGAAAGCTCTTCTTGAAAGCAACCTGAAACGTTTCGGCAACTTTGCTCTGAAAATTGAAGAAAAAGGGGAGCTTGCGGCATTCATTCTGGGACGCCGCGGACGCAAACAGCGGCAGATGGCGGCGGTGGAAACCTGTGACGGGGATTGGCAGAAGGCTTTTGCCCTGATCGGTGCCGCAGCTCCCATGGAAAAAGAATTGCCCTCCAACATCATCTTCTTTGACGCAGACAAAGAGGCTGTCAAAGAGGCTGAACGGTGCGGCATGGAAAGAGTCCGCGAACTTATTGAAATGGAATACGGCGTTCCGGGAACGCCGCCGGGTGCCGGATATCATGCGATCTACGGCGGTGATTTTGGTTGATTTTTTCAGCAGGAGATGAATGAATCATGGATTTGAAAAATTTTTGCACTGCAATGGCGCTTTCTGCAAAGGCATATCAGCTTTTGGAGCCTCATTGGGAAAAAATCCTCCAAGAGTGGCAGGGAAAGGTTCCGGAGTTCGTTTCAGAAGAATATCTGAAAAAATATCTTCCCTTTCTGCAAATTCCCGATGATGAGGAGGAGATCCTGCTCCGCGCCCGCAAAGTCATTGCCCGCTGTGCTGAAAATGAAGCGGAGTCCCTCTATCTGTTTGTTCTTTATTACGGTGCATTTGTTCTGAAACTTCAGCTCAATCCGGATTTGCAAAGTTCTGTTTGGGGCGAGGATGAAGGTATTGCCGCCCTTATTGCTTCTTTGAGCAGTCTGCCTCTGATTGAAGAAAACTGCCGCAAACGGGGGATCCCTGAACACTATGCCACAGATGCTTTGCAGTGGATCGGCGGCACCGTGGCGATTTATAAACTTTCCCACAACAATATTCCGGGACACTCTTTGCAGCAGCTCTACTGGCTTCACCATCATATCGACGGTAAACTTTACCGTATCGGGCGTTTTGAGTATCTTATCCATACGCTGCCCTCCTGGGCTCCTTGCATATTCCGCAACAGCGACGGCGTCTTTGCGGTGCTGGCCGCTCCCGGAATGAAATTCAATGCCAGAGGTCTTGTGACTCTGGGAAATGATGCTGTGGCTGAATCTTTCATTGAGGAGGATGGCGACTTTATTACCGGTATCCCCTGTACCGTTGACGGTTTTGCCCGTGTCAACGAAACATTGACCATTGACCGCCGGGAGTTCAAGCCTGTCTGCGCCCCCTGGGATATCGTGCCGAGTATCCACATCCCCGGAGGATTGCGGATGGGGTGGGAGGAAACGCTGAACTCTATGAAAGAAGCAAAGGCGTTTTTCAAGCGTTATCTCAAGCGGGAGATCCCCATGATCGTCTGCGGATCATGGATCCTGAATCCTGCTCTGGAAAAATTTGCTCCCCATGGAAATATGGCGCGTTTCAGAAGAGAAACTTTCAATATTCCCATGATGCGCTGGGGCGGAGAGGGCAGGGACGGTATGTTTTTTGCCTTTGGACGCGGAGATGTTGATCCCACTGAGATCGAGCCAGTCAACTCCATTCAAAAGGTGCTGCAGGAGATTTTCCGGGCAGAAGGAACTTTGCGTACCGGCGCCATGTTTGTTCTGACAGAGGATCTTGATAAACTGGGGAACATGTATTACAGGTCTCAGGCAAAAGTTCTCTGAGGATCAGAAGATTTCTCTTTTTTGAAGAACATCAAGAGAAAAATTGAAGGGGCAGACTTCTGTACGGAAGTCTGCCCCTTGCTGTGAAAAATCAATATTTATTTGATCTCTTCAAGAGAGATGTTATCGACCCAGGCTGTGCCTGAACACAGGAGAAGCCATGTCCGGAGCGTGATTTTTTTAGCTTTTTCAACCTGCAGCGAGGTAACAAATTCAAAGCTGACGCCCTGCCAGTCACAGCTGCCCGTCAGCATGTTGCGCTTGGGGTAGAAGTTATTGGTATCTGTGCTGAGCTGGAATCCGAAACCGCCTTTCTTACTCAGGGCTGTTACATTTTCCAGCTTGACCATAGCTGAAAGCCGGTAACGGGTGGCAGGCTTGAGTTTGGGCAGTGTCATATTGATGAAGTTGCCGCTTTTGTTTCCTGAAACGATCTTCATGGCGCGGGGGGCGCTGTAAAAGATCTTGTTGTCAAGAGCGCACCATGAGACGCCGGGGGTGGAAAAACGTGTCCAATGGACGTTTTTGCCATATTTCCAGGTGACTTTGCCATTCTTTCTGATCTCTTGAGTTGAGGTGAAATTACCGTCAGGGACCAGCTCCTTTTCGGGAGCGATCATTCTGCCGTAATTTTCAAGATCGTGGAACCCGTTGACATAAGGACTCCAGGTGTAGCCGGTCTGGATCCCGGCATTGGATTTGAGAACACGGCTTCTTGAGAAGTTGACGGGAACACCTTTGGGATTCAGTGCCGGCAGATTCTTCAGAGGAATACGCAGTTCCAGACGGAATCCTTTGGCGGTGTTGACTGCCTTGACCTCTGCGCCGGAGTTCCAATTGAAGTTGCCGGAGGGTTTGGTCTGCCCCAGGCGGATCCAATGGCTGTCTGCAAAAGAACCTTTTGAATTGATGATCCACTGATAGTAATTTTTACCGTCCCCCGTGGGATTGATAAAGAACTCCACTTCATTATCACGCCAGAGGCCCTTGTAATCCTGTTCACGCTTGAAAGCGACCACATTTTTCATTTCAGGCTCTTCGCAATCAAAGATCACTTCAAGGAATCCGTTGATCCGTTTGGCGGTAACGATGGTATTCACCTTTTTGCTTTTGGGATCCACCGGCTTGTAAGGACGCAGATAGAGTGGCGTTCCTTCGGCAAATTTCAGCAGATTCACAGCCTTGTTTCTTGAAAGATAACGTTTGGATTCAGCTTCCATGGGCCCCATGAATTCGCGGCGGAACAATTCGATACGCTTTGCTTCAAGCGAATTTTTGCCCACTTTGGCACAGGCGGCATCAAAGGCTTTGTGGAACGCTTTCTGTTTGGCAGGGGAAAAGAGATTGTTCCAGAGTTCGTTTTCTCCGGGGATGGAGTTGACCGGTCCCACCGGCGTGTCAACGACTCTGCCGATGACCTTTCTGATCCAGAGGTATTCAAACTCTTCAAGAAGTTTTTTCATTTCAGGCGCAGCATTGCCGAACATCAATTTGTAGAACTCATCCATGATCTTGCGATAATCAACGGAGTTGTCCCAGGCGATGCGGCTGAAAACATAATAGTTGAGAGCGTAGTAGAAAAATCTGTCGCAGTTGGAGGCAAGATAAGCTCCGAAAACATCAGGAGCTATAGCCTTGTAATAACGTCCCACTGCCAGCGGGGAGGGGGCAGGGATACCCGGCAGGGCGTTGTTGTGAGTTTTATAGGTGTAGTTCCAAGTCCAGACCTTGCGTCCGGTCTGCTTGTGCCATGCGGCAATGCCGTAGTGACGGTCTTTAGAGGTGCTGGCGCCCCGGGCAGAAGGGGTACCTCCATCGTTCCACGGACCGGTGTCTGCCACCATGACCACAATGTTGTCGGGGAAGGGTCCCTTGGGGACGGCACGATAGGGGAAATATGCCATCATAGTCAGAATGCCGGGAATGTTTTCTTTTTTCAGACGGTTTGCCCACTCAATGACATGGCCCCAGACAACATCGTTGGCGTAGTCGGACATCTTGTGATTGAAACGTTTCTGACATTTGGGGCAGCGGCAGCCATAGAATCCGTCCTGAGGCATAACATCCACAAAAGGCTTGCGGAATGTGATAAAGTTCCATTCAGGCTTTTTTCTGAAGTACATGCCGCGCTCTTCCGGGGAACGTCCGGTGAGATAGGCTTTGATATCCTGATAGATGACCTCGGTCACAGGGCTGCTCCAGCAGATGTGACCTGCGAACATCCCCTCTTTTGACGTGCGCCGGGCACCGGTTTCGGTCATGGCGAAGTATTCCGGATTGCTTTTTGCAAAACGGTCAAGAAGATTGAAGCGGGTCATACCGTGGTTGCTGGGCAGATAGAAGGTTTCCATACGCATACGGTAGTAGTTCAAAGTCTTCATGGGGTGGAGTTTTTTATCTTTGTCTTTACCTTCAAAGTAGGTGCCGTCCCAGTAGAGGGAATATTTGCGGTAAATGAAGTCGGGACGCTCAAAGATATTGCAGCGGGGGATGGAAATCTCTTTGCGTTTGATGATGATGGTACCGAGCTCGCCGGGAAAATAGAATCTTACATTGGCGAAACGCTCCAGAAAGTCGTAAACGGCAAAAAGGGTCGCTCTTTCATAATGCTGATCCCAGACGCCGCCTTTGAGGGCGCGGCGCGGATCTTTTTTTGCATCATCCCGACCGGCGATGATAATATCTTTGCCGGCGGTTTTGATGATAAAACCGTCTCTGGGGAGTTTTGCAACATCAACTCCGTTCTGTTTGGCAAAGGAACTTGCGCCCACAAAAATATTGTGACCTTTGCCGGGTACGGCGGAAACAGGTATCTGTTTTCCGAGGATCTGTGACAAAAACTCCTGAAGCTGAGAGGCGGCAAAACGCGCCGTGGGTGTTGCTTGAGGATCAAGAACGATCACGGTGTTCTCTGCTGTCAGCGATGCGGCTTTTTTCCCGGCTTCAATGACAACTTTCCGGGGAGGCCGTTTCAAGGTCGGCAGCGGACCTGTGGGAGGTACCGCAAGAAGAGCCGCTGAAAATGCGGCAAGGGTGAACAGCAGTAATTTTTTCATAAAAACTCCTTAGATTTTAAGTTATGGAATATTTTTCTGAGACAGAACTTTTTTATACGGAAAAACTTATTTTTCAACAACTTTAACATCATCCACCCAGGCGGAGCCTTCCGGTGAAGTCAAGGTAAAGCGGATGTAACTTTTTCTTTTGCTGCTCAGATCTTTTGGCGTCCGGATCGTTTTGCTGATGACCGTCCAGGGGCAGCTGTCTCCCAGACGGGTCTGATAGGCAGGGTACGAAAAACATTCGCCGTTGCCGAAATCAAAGCGGAACCCGAAAGAGCCTTTGACTTTTTCCATGCGGAGAAAGAAAGTCACCTGGTATGTTGTATCGGGTTTGAGTCCCTGCATGTACTGGACCGCCTGAGCCCGGATCTTTTTATCGCTTTTCAGCAATATGGCATCTCCGCCGGTAATGAAAAAACTTTTATCCGGCACGGCGTGGGAATTCAGCAGCCAGCTTTTTTTCAGCAGAGAGGGGGCAAAAGAGGGATTGACAACAAGATTCTTTTCCTCTTTTTCTTTGAAAACCAGTTTCCCGAAGCGTGAGATCTCGTTGAAACTTCTGGCGAAAGGGCTCCAGCAGTAATAAGGGGAGGGCACTTTTTTTTCTTTCAATACCCTGTGACGGGCAAAATTTGCCAGCATACCATCAGGTGACGCCTGACGCATGGAAGTGCGTGGAAGTGTGATTTCTGCCTGCCACCCTTTGCCGGGGATGAGCCGTGTTACGACTTTGGCGTTGCTGTTCCAGGCACTGCCTTTGCTGCCTGAACCATGCTCCAAGTCGCAGACTGAGCCTGAAACATTGGTCAGGATCTGATAACAACGTGTTCTGTCGCCGTCAGGAGAAAGATAGATCTCAACTTCTGAATCCCGCCAGATATCTTTCTGGTCAAAGGGACGCTTGAAGGTCTGGATCTTATCCAATTCCGGTTCTTCACAGTCAAAACGGAAATAGAAGTTTTTCTCATCGTACAAGAAGCGGACTTCGGTGGAAACATCCGTTCTCCCCCCCAGTGAACCGGTGAGGAAAAAAGGCTGGACTTTTTTCCACTCTGAGGCATCGGGGGTACCTTTGCTTTTGAATTCTTTTACAGAGAAAGTGAAATTTTTTACCGAATCACTGGCGTTGCGGAACTTTTCTGCCTCAGCAGTGATGGAGTCCAGAAACTCTTTGCGGATAAAACGAAGCCTTTCAAGAACAAGTTTGTCTTTGGCTGCCAGTTTTTCCGCTTCATCAAAAAGGGCCGTCAGCCGTTTCAGTTCCCCGGGAGAATAAATTTCTCTCCACAAGACCAATTCTGACGGATATACCGCTTTGGGACCTGCCGGCGTTTCGATCACATTGGAGGCGATTTTTCCCCAGTTCCGCTCTATGGAGTTGAAAAACTCCTTCATAGGTTTGGCGGCGGGACCGTAAAGGTTGACGGCGTGTTCTTCAAGGAGCTTTTCCACGTCGGTATCCTTATTCCAGGTTATTTTCCCGAAAACATGATAGATGAGGTAGTTGAAAAGCACCACATCGCTTTCGCATTCAATGTAAAGGCCGAAAATATAGGGGCGTGCCTTTTGGATGAAACTTGCCAGTGCCCGGGGCGTTGTGTGGGGGATCCCAGCCATCTTGCCGTGATATTTTCCGGGATAGGTCCAGAGCCATGTTTTCTGCCCCAGTTTCTCTTTCCAGCTTTTCAAAAGTTCAATATCTCCTTTCTGGAGCGGAGCATTGAATTCGTTCCAGGGACCTCTGACTGCCAGCATCACCAGCAGATTGTCTGGGATCTTGATATCCGGCAGGGGGCGGTATGTGGCATAAGCCATGGTGGTCAGGAATCCGGGAACGCCTGATTTTTTCACATCATTGCAGATATCGGCGAAGAATTTCCAGAAATAGTTGGAACTTGCCTGGACTCCTTTGGAAAAGTGTTTCCAGCACGCTTCACAACGGCAGTGGTAGGCGGAGTCATTGGGCATGATATTGAAAAAGGGTATTCCCGGCGTATGGATATTGTTCCAGGCAGTATTTCCTTTCCGGTCAAGGATTCCTCTGACAGAGGCGGGTTCATTTTTAAGAAACGAAATGGCATCTTTGACGATCTCATCTTTGATGCCGCTTGCCAGACAGAGCTGGGCATCTTTATCGGTCTTGCCGCCTTTCATGCGGGTACCGTTGGCGTTGATTGCGAAATACTCCGGATGGGTTTTCCCGAATCTCTTGTGATAACTCAGAAAAAACAAGCCGTGACAGTTGGGGATATAGATGGTTTCCACCCGGTTGCGGAGCTTGTTGAGCGCTCCGTCCCACCCCGGATAACGGCGGATGGGCATCTTGGCGTAATTGTAGTCATTGAAACGGCGCTGAAGAAAATCAGGCCGGTCATAGATATCAATGGCGGGCAGGGAAATTTCTTTGCGTGAGGGGGCATAGGTTCCCAGTTTCCCGGGAAAATAATAACGTATGCCGGCAAAGCGTTCCAGAAAATCGTATGCGCCGAAAAGAGTTCCCCACTCGCCCTTGATCCCTGTGGCGCCCACACGGCGTTTGGGGTTGCATTGGGGATCATCCTTGCCGATGATCAGAATTTTATTGCCGATGGTTTTGATGACAAATCCGTCACGGTCAAATTTCTCAGGATCAATATTCAGTTTGGCGGCAAGTTTTTTGTCGCCCACGCAGATTTGGATCTTTTTGCCGTAACTTTTTGAATAGGATTTGAGTTTGACTCCGAAAACCTGACTCAGACCTGAGGCGATCTCGTGCGCCGCAAGTTTTACCGTCGGGGTGTTTTGAGAGGCAATGATTTCAAAGTTGCCGGGAACCAGTGTCAGAAGCGGCTTCTTGCCGATTTGGATCTTCCGGGGGATCTGAGGCTCAATATTGAAAGGCAGAGCTTCAGGAGCTCCATGACAGATAAGAGCCGCCGCAAAGAGAACGAGTGTCAGAGTGAGTTTCATTCAGAGATTCCTTCTGTGATCACCAGGTGTCGATCCAATCTTTACCGTAAGGATACCAGAAGGACTGATCGCCGTCAAGGGGCACTCTGCTGCGGGTGATGGGATTCACATTACCCCCGAGGTAGAGAACATTTGCGACTCTGCCGGGATGGACAAAAGCCATTTTGTCGATCTTGGTGTGGGCGATCTGACTTGAGTGATAGACCTCTGTGATCGTCAGGTGTCTGGAAGGCCTTCTGATCTGGTTCATTTTTATCTTTTGCTGTGACTGTTGTTGAGCCCGAGGAAGTGCACACTTGTTTCTGTGCCTTTGAGATTCATGATATTTCTGTCAAGAGTCATGTCAGGACAGGCGTATTTGCAGATGTTGTTGTCTTTGTAGCCGGGCTTGAAAGGATAACGCAGTCCGCCGAGTGTACCATTGAGGTTCAAACCCAGATAGGCCGCCATGAAACCCATCAGCTGACCTGACCCCACATAGCGTGGACGGGTACCCGCCCACCAGCCGGTACTGGTTAGGGACCCTCCACCGTTCCAGTAGGGCATGACCAGATCAAGATTGTCGTTGCTGTATTGATGGTATGCTTTGCTGATGTTGGTGAAATTGTTGATACAGACAGCGTACTTTCCCCGCTTTCGTGCCTGCTGCAGCGCAGGGAGCAGCATGGCGGCAAGGATGGCGATGATGGCGATGACAACGAGAAGTTCTATAAGAGTAAAGCCTTTTATTCCCGAAGAAAAACTTTTTTTGATGGATTTCATATCGTGTCTCCTTTATAAAAGAAAATCTACAGTGTTTAATTTATAAGAGAAAACACTTTTTTACAAGAGTTGAAACATCAAAATAAAATAAAAAATCGTGCCGGGTTAGGATGTTTTATCCGGGCATGAGGGGAATTGCAAATATTCCACCGGAAAAGTGATCTTCCGGTGAACAGGAGGCGCCAGAGGATCAAGGAAACGCTCAAGCAATATGGAAAAGGCTTCTGTAAGCAAAGCTCTGCGGACGGGTGATTTTATAAGGATATCTTCAGGAGCAATAGAACAGTGTTCCCACAAACTTTCCTGATAAAGCACCTTCATGCCGAATGGATACTCCGGAGTATTCTGCAAGTAGGATTTGATACGCTGATCAAACTTGCCGCCGTAATGAATGAGGATCTCCGGGCGTTCTTTCATCTTTTGGATGTGCTCAAAGAGCAGAATTGCATTCTTTTCCCACTCCCATCCTGCCATGAAGTGGACTCTGTCGCAGGAAAGAAGGGGCAGGGCAAGAGATTTTTTGATTTTCCGCCAGAATGTGGAAATCCGGTCATTGGCTCCCGGAATGCCGGACGAGTAGAGAAGTGCTATCCGTGTGAATCCCCGGTTTTTCAAATCAGACGCGATCTGTGTGATGGCTGAAAGGGAGTCATATTCCGTGCTGTCGATCTCCGGTTCCCAGGGAATGGAATCGGCGCTGACAAAGGGGATCTTTGCCGCAGAGAGTTTTTTCAGGGCGGACTCATGTCTGACCCGGCTGCGTAAGATCACGCCGTCAAAGCCGGTGAGGACATGTTCCGGGAAAAAATTATGCTGCTGATTGTCGCCGCGGATGAGCTCCACCTGAAATCCCATGGTATCTAAATCATTGAGAAAGGGGGTAATGTCTGAGAGCAGATCATTTTTTCTGCCGTCGGTCCATGCGGCGACAAGAGCGATTTTTTTCACCTTCAGCTTTGTCCGGTCGATCAACATTCCGGAGCGTCCTTTGAATTGGAGAACTCCGCTTTTCTGAAGCAATCCCAACGCCCGGGTCATGGTCTGTTTGGAAACATCAAAGTTTGCCATCAAACTCTGGATATTGGGGAGACGATCGGTATAAAAATTCCGCCGTATCCCCATTTCCAATTGTGCCGCAATGGTGCGGAACTCAGCTTTTCCGGAGGCCTTTCCCATAGTCAGAGTCTCTTTCAGAGAGTTGCTTTATTTTTCAAGATAAAGGATCGCTCCCGTTTTTTCTGCAATGGAAATCTTGCCGTCACTGAAGCTGCCGTTGATACACTGACAAAGACGCCATGGCGCGGCAATTTCCAGCGTTTCATTGCAGGGGGTGCAGCTGTTGTTGACAACGACCACTGCGGCACTGCTGCTGTCAGAGAAGTGTTCTGTCAGTGTGAGCTGGCGGTTGTACCGTTTCACAAGACGACGGACTCCTGCGATCTCTGCGGCGATCTCATAGACTCTGCTGTAATGGGGGGCATTTTCCGAGAACGCATCCGGAGTTGTCAAGAGAGCACTTTCCAGAGGCGCATTGAGGAAAAGGATCTTGCCCTTACCGTAAGCGGCGCAGCAGAATGCCGGACGCCCTTCCGCATCGGTTGCCAGCACTTCAGTTCCGGGACGGGCTGAAAGCTGAAGATGAGTCGTGCGGGGAATTGCGAGCTCAAGACCATTCTTTTCTGAAATGACCGCTGCCGGAGTTCTGGCATCAAAGATGGTTTCAATGATGACTCCCGTGGGTTCCAGAGGCTGCAAGCCGGCGCTGTCAGAAGTGACGAGCAAAGTTGCTCCTGCTTCAATTTTTTTCAGCAGCTCCTTGTAACGGTGCTTTGACATCACTTTGAAACCGCTGATGGAGGGCAGAATATAAAATCCCGATTCAGGAAGCAGATCTTCACACCAGGCGCTGTGAATGTCAAATCCTGCCTGTTTGGCAAGAAGGAAGCCCATGTAGGCGATCCCCCAGCAGTCGGTATCGCGGCTCAGAATGAGAACGCCATCTGTCTTATGGGGGGGCAGGGGATGGGAAGAAACTGTCTCCGAAAACTTTTTCATTTCAAGAAGAGCAGGTTTTGGGGAGCCGTCAACTCTGAGCAATCCCAGTTCCCGTTCCATGGCAACCCAGTCATAAGGTGTCTGGGGGAGTTCTGTCTGATCGTTGGCGCACCACCACAATGCGCCATGACAGCTGTGAGCATAAGCGTTCCAGTAAGCGTTCCGCAAATAGGCACTTGAGACAGTTTCAGAGGTATAAGTGGGACCGAAACTGCCGATCTCTTCCACAAAAGCCCTTTGCTTGCCCATATCAGAGTAGTATGTGGTTTCTGCCGCCGCATGAAAGGCACTGCGGAACGAGTAAAGAGGATCGATCCGGCAGTGGGGCGTAAAGGCAGGGTAGGGGTGGGTGCAGAGGATATCGGCAACTTCGCCCACGGCGGTTTGAGTCGTGCGGTCGGAGCCGTGCATTCCGGAAACCACAGGGCGGGAGTCATCCTCCAGCTTGATGGCGGCAGTGATGGTATTGCCCCAGAGCCACATTTCCGCGTCGTTGTGCGGGGCGAGACAGTTGCATTCATTGCCCCAATCCCATGCCACGATGGCGGGTTCATTTTTAAGCTGCTTGACAAAACAGCGGACGAAGCGGACTTCCCACCGGATGACTTCCGGATCGGTGAGCAGATTTCTGCGTTCAAAGGCGGGGGGGATATACATTCTGCCTGACATCCATCCGGTGATGAGACCTACGATCAATTTAAGGTCATATTTCCCGGCAAGCTGACAGAGAGTGTGAAAACGGTCGATCATAACGGGATCAACTGCCGCTTTCCCGAGTTCTGTATCGGGCAGCGGCTCTTCTTTCATGCGGAACTCTTCAAAGTTCTGTGCAAATTCGCTGTGCTCATTCAATATCTGGAAATCAGGCCACAGTGGGAAAACGCGCAAGACAGTGACCCCATGGGCTGAAAGCTGTTTAAAATCCCTTTCCACAGCTTCAGGAGACCAGTTGCGCCACATAAAGGTGCCCGCGTTGGATGCCCAGTAATTACAGCCCGAAAAGAAAGGCTGTCCGTCAGAAAAAATACTCTTATCCATATCAAAGATCCTCTTTGTTTTTGTCAGAAACATACTTTACACCCGCATTACCTTTATTGCAAGAAATAAATTCCTCATACAAACAAAAAAACACCATTTCCTTTTGAGGGGAAACGGTGTTTGAAAAAGTCCGGGTGAAAAAGATTATTTTTCAACCAGTTTGAAATTGCTGACGGAAAACTTGAAATTTTCTCCGTGCTTATACTGGGATTCGCTGATATTGAAACCGAATCCTGAAACGGCAGCAAGATCTTTGACTTTGGTCAAAGGCACAACGACCTTGTTGACGGCATTGTTTTTCAAAGCAGGAATGGGCATGGAGACGGACTGATATTTCTTGGCTCCTTTCGGGGTCCAGAAAACATGGAACGTCAGAGGATAACGGTTCGTTTTTCCGGTGAACTCCAGCTTGAGATCAAAAGAGATGGCTTTTGCTTTGCTCCAATCTTTTTCCTGAGGCTGCAGTTTCAGCAGATAGAGTCGGGGCCAGCCGACAAGATACTGGGGCTGTCCTGCTTTGTGGTCAACGGGCATATTGACAACAAGGGCATTGCCCTCTGTTTTGGCAGTACTCTCAGCCAGAGTCCAGCGCTTGGCTTCAATGCTTTTTGAAAGATCCGCAGCTGAAAGGGTGAAGATCAACGCGGCGGCGGCAAGTGTGCAGAAAAATTTCATTTGCTTTCCCTTTTGCATTATTTATTGATAAGTTTGAAATCACTGACGGTAAATTTTACATTTTCACCGTGCTTGTAGTGTACTTCAGAGATATTGATCCCCAGGCAGACCACATTGTCAAGATGTTTGACCTTGGAAAGATCCAGGACGGCGGTGATTTCTTTGTTGTTGACCAATCCCGGAATGGCGAAGAACGCCGTTGTATTTTTGGTATCCTTGGGACCTTTAGTTTTGACCTGGAAACTGATCGGTTGTTTTGCAGTCTTTCCTGTGAACTCCAGCTTGATCTTGAAAGAAAGAGCCTTGGCTTTACTCCAGTCTTTTTCGGCGGGGGTAAGTTTTTCCAGATAGAGCCGGGGCCAGCCGACAGGATACTTTTTCTCACCGCCTTTGTGGTCAATGGGCATGTTGACTGTCATCGCTTTGCCGTTTTGCACAACGGTGCATTCCGCAGGATTCCAGCGCTTTGCAGTTGCGACATTGGCAAGATCTGCGGCAGACAGGGTGATGCTCCCTGCGGCAGCAAGGGCAATAAGTGTACGGAACATTTTCATTTTTCTACTCCTTTTTCTATTTGTCGTTTATGTTCAGATCACGAATTGATCTTCCATTTCTGTTAACGTGATGGCTTCCCCCGCCTCATTGAGGTAAATCATATCCTCAAGTCTGATGCCGCCCTGATCGGGATAGTAAAGTCCCGGTTCATCAGTGACAACGATACCCGCTTTCAGAGGTGTGCTGTTCCGGGGATTGAGCCGGGGTAATTCATGGATATCCAAGCCGACGCCGTGACCGAGTCCGTGGAAAAATCCGTAATCTCCTTTTTCATCGCACCCTGTGGAAAATCCGTGTCTGGCAAGGACATTTTCTGCACATTTGTGTATTTCTGAAGGAATGGCGCCGATTTTGATACACTCTTTGGCAAACTCTCTTGCTTCAAGGACAGCATCATAAGCGCGGCGCATGAACTCCGAAGGAGTTCCACGGACTACGGTTCTTGTCAAATCTCCCCAGTAGCCTGTTGCAGCTGAACGGGGAAAGATGTCAAGAACGACCGGATAGTCCGCAAGGATGACGCCGCTGCCGGTATTGTGGGGCTGAGCGCCCTGAAGCCCCCCGGCGCAGATGGTGTCAACAGCGATCATGCCGAGTTTCAGCATGGTACAGTCAACTTCTGCCCTCAGGATTTCTGAAGTAAGAGGTTTTCCCTCCCAGACAAGCATTCTGTCAGGGGCAATGTCGCTTGCTTTGAGAATCTCTATGGCGCGGCGGCACCCGGCTTCAGCAGCGCGGAGTGAGCGGGTGATCTTTTCCACCTCAAGGGCGCTTTTGAACTCCCTTTCCGGAAAGAGGGCGCAGGCGGCGATTTCAAGGGCAAAACCGGCGGCTTTCAACTTTTCTGCAAGTCCCACCGGGAATGTTTCTGGAACGACCAATGTTCTGATGTTCCATTCAGCGGCAATACCTCTTATGGTTTCCACGCTGTTTGCATTGCTCCGCAGCACTTCCACTCCCGGCAGTGCGGAGGATAGGGCACGGTTGTATTCCAACGCTGAAACGGCACAGATTTTCCGTGAACCGGACTGCATGAAAATGAAATTGTCCGGTGCCGAAAAGCCGCTGGCATAACGTAAATCAGTGGCACTGACGCCGTCTCCAATAAGTAAAATTGCTTTTTTATCCATAAAATCCACAATCTTTATTTGCAATTTTTCACCTTGACTTGTACATTAAGATAGCGCCAAAAAATTTTTTTTCAAGGGGGAATTTATGGTTGAGTCAATTATTGTTGTCATTTTGGCATATTTTATCGGAGCCATTCCGTCCGGATTTATTATCGGCAAGTGTCACGGCATTGATATCCGTCAGGAGGGATCCTGTAATACCGGCGCCACCAACGTGACGCGGTGTATCGGCAAACAGGCCGGCGTATTCTGTTTCTTCTGCGATTTTCTCAAAGGAGCGCTTCCTGTGCTGGCAGCAAGATTTCTTGCCCCTTATGCCTGGGTGCAGATCGCTGCTTTTGCGGTGGCGGTTGCCGGACACATGTTCCCTGTTTATTTGAAATTTAAAGGCGGCAAGGGGATCGCCACCGCTGCCGGAGGTGCTTTTGCCATAGCGCCGCTGCCCCTGTTGGCGGCACTGGCGCTGTGGTATATCGTGTTCCGTATTTCCCGCTATGTTTCTCTTGCCAGTATTGTTGCGGCTGCCGCGCTTCCTGCCGGAGCATTGGTGCTTCGTCTCGTGTTTGATCCATTGAAAGCTCATTTCCTGCTCAGAGTTCAATGGACGGCAGTTATCGCTTTTGCTGTGATCGGGGCGCTGGCTGTATTCCGGCACCGCTCCAACATCGTGCGTCTTCTCAATGGAACAGAAAGCCGTTTTGAAAAGAAAAAATAACCTTTTCACTGCTCCTGCGCTGTGGGAATGCTTACTGTAAACAATGATCCTTCGCCCGGAGTCGAGGCAAGTTCGATCTGCCATTTATGTGCCTTGACAATGGCTTTGACCAAAGAGAGGCCCAGACCGTTGCCCTGAAGATGCCGGCTGGTGTCGCTTCTGAAGAAGCGCTTGAAAACCTGAGATTGATCTTCGTGGGGGATACCGCATCCGGAATCAGCCACTGAAAGTCTGACAAGAGCCCCCTCCCTGCATATTTCTACGGCAACGAAACCTCTGTCTGTAAATTTCAAGGCATTGCCGAGAAGGTTGGAAAGCAGCCGCTGGAACATGTTTTTGTCTGCGTCGATAAAGATTTTTTCTTCAGGCAGCTGTAATGTGAACTCAAGACCTTTTTCTTCAAATGCCACCTGCATGAATTCGCAGAAGTCGGCAGTAACGGCAGTCAGGTCAAAGTGAGTACGCTGCAGCGTTCCGGGAGCAGCGTTGGTCCGTGAAATCTCCATGATCGTGTTTACCAGTTCTTTCAGTCTGGAAATCTCTTCTGCCACAGAAACACAGTCGTTCCATATATCTTCCGGCAGATCTTTGCGGGTCAGCATCAGTTCAACGGTGCCGGAGATCCTTGTAAGAGGTGTTCTCAGATCGTGCGCCACATTGTCAGAAACGGTTCTCAATTCTTTAAGAAGATTTTCGGTCCGTTCGTTCATGGCGTTGAAGGTAGCGGTCAGCTCCTGGATTTCCCGGTCATGGTCAGTGGATTCCCTGAGGCGGAAACTGTAATCACCTGAAGATATTCTGTTCATGGCAAGGGTCGTCTCTTTGACGCCTCTGATGAATCGGCGGGTCAGAAACCAGGCGATCAGTGCACCGGCTGCCGTCATACATACCAAAAGGATCGCTCCGATGGAGGTGATGTTGGCAAGATAGGCAAGACGTTGATTCAGTCCTGTGGCGATGACGACTTTTCTGCCGTCAGCAAAATGAAAAAGGGCATAACGGAATTTGTCTATGTTTTGAGGCGCGGGTTTCTGCTGCAGTTTTTTCAGGATCTCAAAAGGCACTGCATTTTTGTGAGATTCCAGATAAAGAGCATCATTTTTTTCAAAAACGGCTATACCGAAGTTTTCCTGACCGCGGTTCAGGAGCAGATTGGAAAAATAGTTTCGCAAAGAGCTCTTATTGTGTTCCGGATAGATTTTTTTGCGGTAGACTCCGCCGTTTGAAAGAAGACGCATTTCACAATATTCACCTCCCTGAAGTGCAAAAGCCGTGTAATACCGTGTCTTATCCCCCGGACCGGAACCCCCGAAACGATACCCGGTAAAAAGAATGGTGGTGCCGGGGAATTTTTCTTCAAGGATTTTTCTTTCTTCTTCCGGATATTCACTTCCGTTAAGTATTTCATTGAAACTTCCTGTACGTCTGCCCAACAGGTGCAGTTCCGCACTTCTGCGGGCGATACGTTCCGCATTGGCATCGTAGGCATTGTTGAGCAGCTGGTAAACCAGATAGGAACAAAGTGTCATAATGATGAGGCATGACACAAAAAACAAGAGCGCATAGCTCAGGGCAAGGCGGGTTTTCAGAGAGTTTCTGAACATTTTTATTCCAGAACGTAGCCGATACCGCGGACTGTATGTATCAGATCCCGGTCAAAAGGTTTATCCACTTTTTCCCGGAGTTTGTAGATGCGTGTTTCCACCACATTGGTCTGGGGATCAAAGTTATACTCCCAGACGTGTTCCATGATCATAGTCTTGGTTACGACTCTGCCGCTGTTTCTCATGAGATACTCCAACAGGTCATATTCTCTGGGGGGAAGGTCGATTTTTTCGCCGTTGCGAACCACTTTGCGGGTCAGTAAATTGATGGTCAGATCCGCGACAGTGAGTGTGGTGGGTTCTGCATTCATCGTTGAACGCCGGAGTTGAGCTTGAATGTTGGCGAGAAGTTCTGTGACAGAAAAGGGTTTTTCCAGATAAAGATCACCTCCGGAGTGGAGTCCGCGTACTTTATCTTCCAGGGAGTTTTTAGCACTCAGGATGATGATCGGGACCTGGATCTGTGCCCTCCGGATATTTTCGATCACTGTGAAACCATCTACCAGCGGCAACATCAGATCAATGATCGCCAAATCAAAAGTTTCTGTTTTGGCGGTCATAAGCCCTGTTCTGCCCTCTGAGGCGTAAATGGTTGTATAACCCGACTCTTTCAGAGCTTTCAGCAGAAAATCTGCTGTTTTTTTGTCATCCTCTATAACAAGTATTTTCATAAAAACTCCTCTTACACGTCGGGGGGCTCCTCTTGTACTGCCGTTTATTCCCCGGCTTGACACAGTCATACTATACACCGACTTTCGGATAATGCAAATAGTTCATCTGCCGGACAAATGAGGACTGGAATGAGCTTATCTCCTTCATTTTTACTGAAATAAGAAAGAAAAAAAAGATCAAAGATAACCAAAAAGTGTAGAAATAGACTATTCCCCGGTAATATAAAGATGTTATATTTAAGAGTAAGATATGAGAAGTTGCGTAAAATGAGGAGTTCCGTTTTTTTATGAACAATACAGAAACAATCAGGGTTAAAATCATAGCTGCTCTGCTTTGGTGCGCCGCAGCCGGTATTATCGCTTGTTTTTTCTGCACCTGGGATCCTGCCGGGAGTACAGAGGCAATGCCGTGGCAGGGATTTTTCTTTACTGCTGTTTCTCTGTTTATGCTTCTTTACATCCTTTTCGGTGCTGTTTGTGCCGCAGTTTACCGGAACGCACCTGCTCTGAAGGATTCTGAACTGCCGGGATGCACTGTCATTGTGCCTGCTTATAATGAAGGCGAACATGTTGCAGAGACTCTTTTCAGTTTGCTTGAGTCAGATTACCCGGCAGACAAACTTCAGATCATCGCCATCAACGATGGGTCAAAAGATGATACGATGGAGTGGATCCGGTATGCAGAAAAACGTTCTTCCGGGCGTGTCGTCTCTCTTGATCTTATGAAGAACGGCGGTAAAAAACATGCTCTTTACCGCGGGTTCCACATGGCAAAATTTGATATAGTTGTGACGGTTGACAGTGACTCCATTGTTACCCGTGACAGTTTGCGAAACATTGTTTCCGCTTTCAATAAACCGGAAATCGGCGGAGTTGCAGGAAATATCAGGATAAAGAATCTTGGTGACGGTATGATCCCGAAAATGATGGATGTGGGATTCATGTTCGGATTTGAAATCATACGTTCAGCTCAGAGCCTTATCGGTTATGTCATGTGTACTCCCGGCGCATTGAGTGCATACCGCAAAAGCATTGTCATGCCTTTTATAGACCAATGGCTCCATCAGACCTTTCTGGGGGTGTCAGCCAATATCGGGGAAGATCGTGCCATAGCGACCATGATACTCCGAAATGGTTACAAAGTGACGTTTCAGAGCAATGCAATTGCCGCCACCTGTATCCCATATACCTATGGACGTTTCTGTAAAATGCTGCTTCGCTGGCTTCGGAGCGACGTGCGCGAAAATCTGCTGATGACGGTTCATTTTTTCAAAAATTTCCGTTTTTCTCTGGCGTATGCAGCTTTTGCTTTTCATCTGGGATCGCTGGTGCTGGGAACGGTCATGCCGCTTATTTCCCTGCCTGTTATGGTTGATATGATCTGCCGTTATTCTCCTGCCGGCGTTTTTCATGCACTGTATTATGGTGCTGTCCTCGGCTTTATCGGAGCTTTGATTCCTGCCATGATCTATGCTAAACGCGTGTCAGTACTCAACAGCGTATGGGCTGTCGTTTATAGTGTTTATAATCTCTTTCTGCTGAGTTGGATCCCTGTATACGCCTTTTTTACCGCCCGGAACAGCAATTGGCTGACCCGGGAAATTACCGCAAACCGTAAAGGTATCGAAAAAATCTCCGGCATGTGCACCGGGGATACCGGTCACTGTAATCACTGACGATCTGCCCCCTACCGCCTCTCTGTGCCGGTTCAACACTCCCGTTGCCGGTGCAGAGAGGTTTTTTCTTTCAACGAAAAAAAGGAGGAAAGAACAGATCGTTCTTTCCTCCGGAGTTGCTGAAATGTTTTATATCAGCGGTCAACGCGGGCGCTGCCTCCGCCCATGAGCTTTTCGACCTCAGGCAGAAGAGCCATGGAGGTGTCGCCGGGGGTGGTCATGGCAAGAGCACCGTGAGCAGCACCGCAGTTGACAGCTCTGTCAAGATCTTTGTAGGTCATGAGTCCGTAGACCAGACCTGAGGCAAAACTGTCACCGCCGCCCACGCGGTCAAGGATCTCCAAACCATCACGCTGGATCGCCTGAGCAAATTCGCCGTCGCACCAGGCAATGGCGCCCCAGTCGTTGATAGAGGCGGTTTTTACGGTACGGAGCGTGGTGGCAACGACCTTGAAATTGGGATAGGCTTCAACGACCTGACCGATCATAGCTTTGAAAGAATCCACAGGCAGAGTGCTCAATGCGGCATTGGTACCTTTGACTTCAAAGCCGAGAGCGGCGGTAAAGTCTTCCTCGTTGCCGATCATCACGTCAACGTAAGGAGCGATTTCGCGGTTGACTTCACAGGCGCGTTTCTGTCCGCCGATGCTCTTCCAGAGGGAGGGACGGTAATTGAGGTCGTAACTGGTGATGGTTCCGTATTTTTTGGCAGCCTTGAGAGCTTCAAGAACAACGCCGGGAGTCGTTTCGGAAAGTGCGGCAAAGATACCGCCGGTATGGAAGTGGCGGACACCCAGTTTCCCGAAGATGTATTCCCAGTCGATATCTCCCTCTTTCAGCTGTGAAACCGCCGTGTGACCGCGGTCAGAGCAGCCCTTGGCACCCCGGAGTCCGAAACCGCGCTCAGTGAAGTTGAGTCCGTTACGGGCAGCTTTGCCGATACCGTCAAAGGGAACCCAGCGGATGAGAGAGGTGTCAACTCCGCCCTGAAGGATGAAGTCTTCGATCAGTCTGCCCACGGGGTTGTCAGCGAAAGCTGTGACAACACCGGCGCGGAGCCCGAAACAGCGGCGCAGGCCGCGTGCAACATTGTATTCGCCGCCGCCTTCCCAGGCGCGGAATGTGCGGGTGGTGTGGATACGGTCGTCGCCGGGATCAAGGCGGAGCATGATCTCGCCCAGACTGATAATGTCATAACGGCATTCTTCAGCACTTTTGTAGACGGGAAGTGACATTTTTTTCTCCTTGTTTTATAATGTGAGATGTAATGCCTTAATATAAACCTTTCCTGAACTTTTTTCAAGTTCAGGGGCAGAAAAACTTTTATTCTTTGACCGTTTCCACAAGAAAGCTGACCGGACGGAATCCGTCATTGCACGAAAGAAGTGCTGATTCAGGATCTTTCATCCAGCCGTTGTAAAAGTTTCCGCCGCCCTGAGCAAGAATTTTTACAAAGGGACTCAAGGTTTCCCAGGCGCTTTCGCAGAAGTTCTCAGGAAGAGCGCCGTTTTCAGAAATATAAACGCTCCCCTCTTTCATGTCACAGGGATTTTCAAGAGGATTTTCATATTTCGCCATCAAATCCGGATAGCTTGCTTTACGGATGACTGTAATACGGACTTTTTTCATAGATTTGCGATTCCTGTTTTTGTATAATATAGCCCCTCCGAAAAGGTAAAACAAGCAGGATTTATTTTTTTCAGATAAAACGGCAAATTTTTCATCCGTTATGTTGAAAAAATCTCCCTGCTGTGTTAAATTATCTCCATCCTGTTGGGAATAACGGTGGTTGATCTGCTGCGCGGCTGAAAAAAAGGAGAGTGCATGATGGAAAAATTTTTTGATGTGACCGGCAAAAGAGAGTTGTTTATAGATGATTTTCTGATTAGCTCCTCCCGTGGAATCGAATTCAAGGCTCATTTGCCAATTGAATTGCCCTGTCATCAGGGAAAGGAAAACGGGGATTATGTGACTATTATGAAAACGCCAGAGGGGTACAATCTTTACTACCGGGGAGTTGATTCAGAGTACAAGGGCAGCCGGTACAATAATCATCCCGGGGAGTTTGTGGGACTTTTGCAAAGCAAAGATGGTTTGAACTGGACTGCTCCTGAGCTTGACCGGTACCCCGGGAAAACAGTTCCACGCAATACTCTTTTTTACGGTGATGAAGTCATTACGCACAACTTTGTCCCTTTCTGTGATACACACCCTGAATGTACGGAAAAGGAACGTTATAAAGCTGTTGCCGGAGTCCGTGAAACAAAAGGTCTTTTTGCTTATTATTCAGCCGACGGAGTCAACTGGCATAAATATAGTGATGCTCCGGTTCTGCCCTACACTCCGGAAAAGACCGGGGGGCACATGCTTGACTCCCAGAATGTGCTCTTTTATTCAGAAGCAGAACAGTGCTACGTGATGTACATGCGCGTCTGGAAAACTGCCGACGGACTTACAAAAGTCCGCTCATTTGCAAAGTTGACAAGCAGGGATTTTCGCAGCTGGAGCGAACCTGAGTTTCTTGTTGTGAACCGCAAACAGGAACATCTTTATGTCAGCGGTCTTGCGCCTTACCCCAGAGCGCCCCGCTTTTATGTCGGGGCGGCGACGCGGTATTTCGGAAACAGGGGCAGTGCCACAGATATGACGATGCTTTTTTCCCGGGAAGGGCAGGGGATATTGCGTCCTTTCCCCGGCGCATGGATCACTCCCGGACTTGAGGAGGAGCGCTGGCTCAACCGTATGAATTATATGGCATGGGGGATCGTTCAAGCAGGAGAAAATGAAATATTGATGTACCACGGAAAGAAAAAGCTGATGTATAAGTTCCGCACTGACGGATTTGTTTCCATAAGGAGCAAAGGGGAGCGCTGCGGTTCTTTTATGACCCGGCCTCTCTTCCGCAAGGGGGGCGGTCTTGAGCTAAACGCTGCAACCAGCGCTGGCGGATATATCCGGCTTGAAGTATGCGACGAAAAAGGGAACCCTGTCAGCGGCTTTTCTTTCAAAGAGATGAAACCTTTCTGGGGGGATAAGATTTGCTGGGAACCTGAATGGCAGGGGAAAAAGTTTTCTGATCTTCCTGCGGGGATCTTCCGGCTCAGAATAAAGATGAAAGAGTGTGATCTTTACAGTATCTGTTTTCCGCAGTGAGTAAAAAGAAGGCTCAGCCGTCGTACAAAAGGCTGAGCCTTTGGGCAAGGGAGGAATCAGAGGAACTTGCAGATGAATTCCGCCATCTCTTCCTTTTTGACACAGCTCTTGTGCAGGACTTCCTGAGATTTGAGTCCGCTCAAAGGAGCGGGAACCGGGGTGCCTGAAACAGCGGAAAGTTTTTCCAGAAGTTCAAATCCGTCTTCCGGAATGGCTTCTGTGTCAATGGCGCTGAGAACAGCAGTTGCAAACTTGTAGGGAGAGGCCGTTGAGGCGATGATACAGGGAGTGGTGTCGCCGGCAGCTTTGCGGTAATCCGCATATACTTTGACTGCCACTGCTGTGTGAGTGTCGCAGAGGTACTTTTCGTTTTTGAAGAGTTCAGTAATGGTCTCTTGAGTTGACTCTTCATCACAGAATCCAGCGTAGAACTCCTCTTTTATTTTTGCAAGTATCTCAGGAGCAACCTCATATCTGCCTGTTTTTGAAAGCTGTGTCATCCACTTTGCGGTGGTTTTTGCATCGTTGCCGCAGAGGTGGTAGAGCAGACGCTCCAGATTGGAGGAAATGAGAATGTCCATAGAGGGGCTGCTGGTGGTGTAGAAAGGACGGTTTCTGTCATAGACACCGGAGGTCAGGAAGTCGGTGAGAATGTTGTTTTTATTTGAGGCACAAATGAATTTTTTGACCGGAAGTCCCATCTGTTTTGCGTAGTAAGCTGCCAGAATATTTCCGAAGTTTCCGGTGGGAACTGCCACATTTACGCTGTCGCCCAATTTGATTTTTCCATCACGGACAAGGTCGCAGTAGGCTGAGAAATAGTAAACGATCTGAGGCGCGAGACGTCCGAAGTTGATGGAGTTTGCGGATGAAAATTCCATTTTTTTATCCTGAAGGAATTTCTGCATCGCAGCATCCCCGAAGATCTTTTTGACACCGGTCTGGGCGTCATCGAAGTTCCCCTCAATGGCACAGACGGCAACATTGCTCCCTTTTTGGGTGGTCATCTGAAGCTGCTGCATGGGGCTGACGCCGTTCTGCGGGAAGAAAACCACGATTTTTGTACCGGGAACATCGGCGAAACCCGCAAGGGCGGCCTTGCCGGTGTCGCCTGAAGTTGCAACCAGAATGACAATGGTTTTGTCAGGAGCACTTTTTTTCGCAGAAACAGTCAGCAGAAAAGGCAGTATCTGAAGCGCAAGATCCTTGAAAGCACAGGTGGGACCATGCCAAAGTTCAAGGATATGCCGTTCTTTGTCAAGAGAGTAAACAGGTGCCGGACGATCATTGTCAAAGGTTCCTGTATAAGCGCCGTTGACGCAGTATTCAATTTCCTCAGGAGTGAATCCGGTCAGATATCCTGAAAGCAGTGCTGCGGCACGTTCTTTATAGTTCATTCTGACAAGTTTTTGAAGCTCCTGCGCTGAAACTGCGGGAAATTCTGAAGGTACAAAAAGTCCGCCTTCGCTTGAGATCCCCTGAGCGATAGCTTGAGCTGCGGTGACTTGCAGATCATTTCTGGTACTGGTAAAATGCATTTTCACTTTCTCCTGTTATATACATCATTGTAATATACACCTGAAAGGATTTTTTTTCAACCGTAAATCAGCTTTATTGCTCCAGCAGCCAACCCTTTTGAACGGCAATATCCATAGCGTGCTCCACCCATTTATGGACTTCCGGCATGAACTCTTTCAAGACAGACATTCTCTTTTCGACCTGCTGCCGGGAGGTTCGTTTGCCGGCGATGGCATTGCGCCAGGTGTAGCCTTCGGTCATGATATTGTGAAAAAAGGGCTGAAGCTTATCCAGACAGTCTGCATAACGGGCATCCGGGGTGGAACGTGAGTCGAATTCTTCCCACAATGCCCTGATGAGTCTGCCCTGTTCTTCCGGCAGGATCGAAAAAAGTTTCCTGGCGGACTCTTCTTCACGGGCGGCTTTGGTCTTATTGCCTTCAGGATCATAGGCAAAGGTGTCGCCCGCATAAATCTCGACCAGATCGTGAACGATGAGCATTTCCATGGCGTGACGCAGGTCAACTTTTTCCACTGCGTATTCTTCAAAAAGAAGCGCCATGACAGCGATGTGCCATGAGTGTTCTGCATCGTTTTCCGCCCGGCTCCGGTCAATAAGAAGTGTCTTCCGGTAAACGGAGGTCATCTTGTCTATTTCAGCTGTAAACTTAAGCTGTGCATCCAGCCGGATGTTGCTGCTGGGAATAAAAAATTTATCAAAGTCCATATTGTTTTTTTATCTTCCGAGGCAATTTCAAAACTCCTCAAAATTGTCAAAGCGCCCTCGCTTCGATCTGATAAAGGGAGCGTTTTCGGCTGTTACCTTGCAGGTAGCAGCCTCAAACTACCCTTTACAGCTCTTTGCGAATGACATCTTTGCCATTTT
>JAFWBQ010000039.1 GCA_017507125.1 Lentisphaeria bacterium | reverse complement strand
CTTAAACATTTTCAACCTCCTGCATCTGATTGGCGAGGAAATCACGGATCATGCTGCCGAGAGTATCGACTTCGAGCAGGAACGCATCGTGACCGTACCCTGAAATGACGTTGCTGTAAGAGACCTTCTTTTTGTTGCGGAGCAGTGCCCGGACAAGTTCGTGAGAATCCGCCGGGGGGAAGAGCCAGTCGCTGGAAAAGGAGACCACCAGAAAATCTGCCGTGACATTTTCAAGAGCCTTGACCAGATCACCGTTGGCATGGGCGGTGAGGTCAAAGTAGTCGGTGGCACGGGTGATGTAACAGTAACAGTTGGCATCGAAACGCTCCACGAACTTCTGCCCCTGATATTCGAGATAGCTTTCCACGGCAAAGTCATGGGCAAAGTCAAAGGAGTAGCTTTCTTTGTTCTGAAGATTCCGCCCGAATTTGCGGGTCATGGACTCATCAGACAGATAGGTGATGTGAGCGATCATACGCGCCACACCCAGACCTCTTGCGGGATTGGCGGAGTTTTCTCTGTAATTGCCTCCGTGCCACTGGGGATCGGATTGGATCGCTTCCCTGCCGATCCAGTCAAAAGCGATGCCCTGAGCAGACATGCGGGTGGTGGTGGCGATGGGGATGACGCACTTCATCATATCAGGATAGCTGACAGCCCACTCCAGAACCTGCATCCCGCCCATGGAGCCGCCCACCACAGCCAGAAGTTTTTTGATCCCCAGATGGTCGATGAGGGCTTTCTGCGCCTTGACCATATCAGCGACGGTGATGACGGGGAAGGTGAGATTGTAGGGTTTTCCGGTGTCGGGGTCTGTTGAAAGAGGTCCGGTGGTGCCGGAGCATCCGCCGAGGACATTGGAACAGATGACAAAGTATTTGTTGGTATCGATCCCTTTGCCGGGGCCGATCATGGTATCCCACCAGCCGGGCTTTTTATCTTCGGGGGAGTGCTTGCCGCAGACATGGGCATCCCCGGTCAGAGCGTGGATGATGAGAATAGCGTTGCTGCCGTCGGCATTGAGGGTGCCGGCAGTTTCAAATCTTATATTCACTTCCTTGAGTTTTCTGCCGCACTCCAGATCAAGGGGGAATGGCAGGCGGAAATCCTGCGGAGTTGTGATCAGTGTATCTTGCGTTTCGATTTTTCAATCTCCTCATGTTTAATATACTGAATATTTAATATAGCCTTCAAAACGCCATTTGTCAAATCGTAAAAGAAGAAAGTGCAATACAATGAGATGCAGAACACTTTTTCAACCGGAAAAGGCAGATGAAAACACTCTGAATTGAGCCGAAAAAGTAAAAAAACAGTAAAAAAAGTGAAAAATATATAAATTCAGGGGTTGACATTCTTGTTTCAGTGTTTTATATTATACCCAACGAGGGAATTTGCAGTAAAGTTCCCGTAAGTGATCGTCTATTAATGAAGGAGATGAAATCATGAAAAAGTTTGCCGTCGTTCTTGCTGCTGTTGTTGTCGCTGTTATTTTCTCCGGTTGCGGCTCTGCCCGTACTCCTACCGCCGGTCCCCGCAACAACTATGTCTGGTACAACACTTTCTTCGGTATTTCCATTGAAAGCGCTGTGTACGGAGACGGACTTATCGTTGGTCAGAAATAATTTTTTGAAAATCATAAATCTCAAATATTACGGAGTTAAATCATGAAAAAGTTTGCTGTTATTCTCGCTGCTCTTCTCGTTGCTGTTGCTTTCACCGGTTGCGGTTCTATGCGTACCCCTGAGAAGGGCGCCCGCTCCAAGAACGTCTACTACAACACTTTCTTCGGTATCACCATTGAAGGTGCTGTTTACGGCGATGGTCTGATCATCAGCCCCATGAAGTAATTTTTTCGTTGCTTCCAAGCCTGTTGCGTTTTGCTGCGCGACAGGCTTTTTTTCTGAAACCTTCAAAAAGATGCAGCGTTGAGTGTTTGAATTATGACTGACTTTATTGTAAAAAGAAATTTTCCGCTGCCCCGCATTCAAACCGGAGCCGTCCTGGGAAACAGCTACCTCGGTGTTATGGTCTGGGGCGGCGGCAGTACTTTGAATATCTCTCTCGGATGTGCCGCCCTCTGGGATCACCGGGGCGGAATGGAGTGGACTGAAAAACAGAACCTGAAAGATATCCATGCCGCTTTGCTGAAAGAGGATATGGAGGGAATGCGTGCACTTTTCCGCACCTCCACTGCATCGCAGCCGGGACAACCCAACCGTCCCTCTCTTGTTCCTGTGGGCAGGATCGTTGTTGAACTGAAAAAAGAGTGTTCTCTTGAAAAATTCCAGCTTCATATTGCAGATGGCCTTCTTGAACTCTGCTACAATAAAGAGGACGGAATAAAAAAGGCTTTTATGCGCCTTGATATGGAAGAAAAAGGCAAACTTGCCCTTATTTGCGAAGATATCAGCTCCTTTGAGGTCAAGGATTCTTATACTCTGAGCAACGGTTCTCTTGCGGCGATTTCCATTCCTGCGCCTCTTCGCATTGCTTCAGACAAGGGGGAGGGATTTGTCAATCCTCTGCCCGTTGATCCCGGATTCGGTCTCTTTGCCCGCCGTGACGGAGAGCAGGTTTCCATTTGTTTCGGCAGAAATTCCTCAATGGACTCTCTCAAAGCTGAATTGCTTGATATGGCGTGCTGCAACTGGAACGCCCTTGAAGAAGAAAACAAACTCTGGTGGAAAAAGTATTGGCAGGATATCCCCGAAACAAGGATCGGCAACCCCGCCCTTGAGGAACTTTACTGGTACGGACTTTACAAGTTCGGTGCCATGACCGATAACTCCGGCTGGCCCGCCGGACTTCAGGGCCCCTGGATCGAAGATAATGACTTCCCGCCCTGGTCAGGGGATTATCACTTCAATATCAATATTGAAATGTGTTACTGGCCCGCGTTTCGTGCCAACCGTCCCGACAACCTCAAGCCGGTTTTCAAGATGCTCACCGACTGGCTCCCCCGTCTGCGCCGCTATGCCAAACACTTTGTGGGGATCGATGACGGCATCATGCTGCCTCACGCTGTGGATGACCGGGGAACCTGTATGGGCGGTTTCTGGACAGGGTGCATCGACCACGCCTGCGCCGCATGGATGGTTCAGATGATGTACGACTACTGTGACTATTACAGCGATGAAACCTACTTGCGCGATACCGTCTTTGACTTTATGAAAGGCGTCATGCGGGTCTTTGAAGAGATGATCGTCAGAAAAGAGGATGGCACTCTGGAACTCCCTGTGAGCAGTTCCCCTGAATATCGGGGCTGTGCCATGAATGCCTGGGGCGCCAACTCCAGTTTTCAGCTGGCGGCGATCCACCGTCTGGCAGAGAACCTGATTGCCGCTGCGGAAAAAATCGGAGCCGCAGCTGATCCTTTCTGGAGTGAAGTCCTTGAAAAACTCCCCAAAGCCAGCATCTGGGGTGAAGGAAAAGCTCCTGAAGATATCCGCGAAGCATGGCTGGAAGGAGGGGCTGAGATCGGTCTCTGGGATGGTTTGACTCTCAAAGAAAGTCACCGTCACCACTCCCATCTTGCCGGTATCTGCCCCTTTGACACCCTTGATCTTGAAGATCCTGCATGGCAGCATATATTTGACAATACCCGGAAACGCTGGATCGGCAACGGCATGGGCCAGTGGTCGGGTTGGAGTATGCCCTGGGCGGCAATGCTCCATTGCCGTCTCCATGGCGGTGAAGCTGCCGAGTTGATGCTTGAGATCTACAAACGCTCCTTTACCAATGAGGGGGGCAACTCACTTCACGATACCGCGTTCAAGGGATTTTCTCTCATGGGCGAATGGCCCCGGGGCGAAGTTATGCAGATGGACGCCGCCATGGGAGCGGTCGCCGCCATTCAGGATATGTTTGTCCAGAGCCGCCGCAACGTGCTTTATGTGGGCGCAGGGATCCCTCAGTGGTGGGAAGATGCCGGAGTCAGGGAAATGCCCGCTCCCGGCGGTTTCAGAGTCAGCTGTGACTTCAGCAGAGGCAAGTGCCGCCGTCTGGAACTCAAAGCCACAAGAGACAATATGCTCAAACTTCATCTGCCTGAAGCCGATGGCGAATGGCAGCTGCCGGAGAATGCAGAAATGTACGCTCCCGGCAAGGTCATGATCCCCATGAAAAAGGATGAAGTGATCGTGCTTGAGAGCCGGTAAGGCGCAGAGCTGAAAAACAATGCGGTATTCCCTTTGGGGAGGGGATACCGTTTTTTGTCACATGGAGTTCTTTTTCCGGTCTCTTGACTGCCAGAGCCAGAACGCCGCCGCGGATTTGAATCCGAGACGGGCAGCCATCTCTTTCTGACTCATACGCAGATTGGCGCCCGCAACAAAGGCGCGGCGGACAGTATTGATATATTCCCCTATGGTCATGCCGCACTCTTTTTTGAATTTCCGCATCAGGTAACAGCGGTTGTATCCGGTGAGTTTTTCCAATTCTTCCATGGTGGAGTTTCTGCCGCAGTTGAGAGAAATGTGTTTTTTCATCCAACTGACGATATCATACTGCCCGGTGACACTGTCGCCTGGGGATTCCGGAGTGAATTTGATCTCTTCAATAATGACTCTGGCGATACTCTGATAGATGTTTTCCCGCAGTTTGCGGGGGACGCTCAAAGCAAGATCCCATCGGGCGTTGATGAACTCCAGCATGGCAAGAGAAAACTCCCAGCTCCGGCAGCTGCGGAAAGGGGTTTGGGCGCTGATGCGGTAGAGCATGGCAAAGAAACGTTTGGGGTGCAGGTGGACCCAGATATGGGTCACATCACTATTGATATTCCGGTACCCGAGCTGGTGGGGAACATTACTGTTGATGAAAAAAGCCTTTCCGGGAGTTCCCTCAACAGCGGTGCCGTTGAATGTAAAATTGCTTTCGCCCGACAAAATCAGCAGTATTTCCCGCTCCGGATGAGACTCCTGGGGCTGGATTTTTTTGCTCCCGGTGTTCCCTTTGAAGGTGTTTTCATCCAGACAGTCAAGAAATTCAGGACAGTGTTCACCAAGAGGCATTTTTTTCTTTCCTTTTCAGTTCAGTTCTCCGCTTCTGATAATATAGCACACAGTAAAGCAATAAACAATCAATAAAGTCACGATATATATTTTTTTTTGAAAATTTATATATTGCATTTTTATTGTGTTTATGGTATATTTTCTTCTGTAACCAGAATAGGGAGGTTTTTATTATGAGTAAACTTGCTATTGACGGCGGCAGTAAGGTTTTTGCCGAGGATGTTAAATTTGAGATCTGGCCCCCGGTTTATCCGGAAGTGGCAGAGAAACTTGCCAAAGTCTACATGAGTCACAAGTGGAGTTTCTACGGCGCAGAAGAGATGAAGTTCGCCGAAGATTTCGCAAAATATCACGATGCCGCATTCGGAACCTTTATGGTCAACGGCACCACTACCCTTGAAAGTGCCCTCAAGGCCATCGGTGTCGGTCCCGGCGATGAGGTCATCGTTCCCAGCTGGACCTGGATGGCAACCGGTATGGCTCCTTTGTATGTGGGCGCAACCCCTGTTTTTGTTGACGGCGAAAAAGATACTTTCTGTATGGACCCCGCCGCTTTTGAAGCTGCCATCACCTCCCGTACCAAGGCGGTGATCCCTGTCCACCTTTTCGGCTCTATGGCGGATCTTGACAAGATTTGCGCCATTGCCGCCAAACACGGCGTCAAAGTCATTGAAGACTGTGCCCACGCCCACGGCGGCAAGTGGAACGGAAAAGGCGTCGGCAGTTTCGGAGATGTGGGCAGTTTCAGTTTCCAGCAGTCCAAGATCATGACTGCCGGTGAAGGCGGCTTGTGCACCACCTCTGATCCCGAACTTTTTGAGCGCATCGGACGCTTTTCTCACATCGGCTATTCTCTGGGCAGCAAGCAGGGTAAACCTGCCGGACCTCCGCCGCTGGATCTGGACAGCCGCAACTACCGCTGCACAGAATTTCAGGCAGTGATCCTTCAGGATCAGCTGGCGCGCCTTGATGCCGATTCACAGCGCCGCAAAGCCAATGCCGACTATCTCCACGCCGAACTCAATAAGATCCCCGGTATCAGGACTCAGGCTCCCGGACGCTGTGCCACCATGCAGAGCTATTATGTCTTCGGAATCACCGTTGAGCCCGAAATGCTCAAAGATGGCAGGACAAAAGCCGATGTCATTGCTGCTCTCAATGCCGAAGGCGCCATTGAAGTCTTTGCCGGATGGGGCGCTGTCACCTACAAGCAGCGTCTGTGGAATGTTTCTCCTGAAAGATTCCGTGTTGAATCCTTTGAGACTGTGGAAGATATCATTCAGAACAAGATCATGCTGGCAGATATCCGCTGGCTCAATGGTGAGCGTTCTCTCTGCGAAAAGCTGGTTGAGGCGTTCCGCAAAGTCATGGCGGAGTACGGTAAATGAGCAGCACAGTTCTGGTCGGCGCTGCCGAAAAGATCGTTGACGTTCCCCTTTTTGCGGAACTTGGCGGTTACGGCCCTTTCCGGGGGCGGCGCAACATCGGCGTCCGGGATCCGCTTTACTGCCGGGTGCTGACCGTCAATGACGGGAACCGCCGCAACGTGGTCATCATCACGGATATGATCGCCTCAAGTCAGCTCCACAGCCGTCTGCTGCGTATGGAGCTTGCCGAGGAGTTTTCACTTTATCCTGACGGCATCATGTTTGCCGGGACCCATACTCACTCCGGTCCCTGTCTTGCCTCCTGCGACGTGGGCTATGGAGAACCCAGCGCAGAATTTGCCGCCAACTGGCGCGCCGCCGTCCGTGAATGTGTCAGAGAGGCCATTGCCGGCGAAGAGGTTGTCAAAGCCTTTTCCGGCAAAGCTCCCATCCGCAAACAGCTGGGTTCCCGGCGTACTATGGGCGGGGATAAACATACCGACCCTGAGAGCCGTTTTGTGAAGTTCTGCCGTGAAGACGGCAGTGTGAAACTTCTGCTCCACAATCATGCCATGCACGGAGTGGTTTTCGGACCTCAGCTCTATGTTTCTGCTGATTGGATGGGGGATGTGAACCGCAAAATCAAAGAGCGCAAGATGGCAGAGATCCCGCTTTTTCTCTATGGAACAGCGGGTGATGTGAATGTGATCTGGACTCACAGCCGTGAGGAACGGGATAAAAATCTTGAGTGGATCAGCGAAAGCTACACCGACGATCTTCAAACTGCCCTTGATGAGTGTGAAGAGATTCCACTTTTCAAAGTGAACTCCGTGCTCAGAAGTGTTGAGCTCCCCACTGAAAAAGTGGATCCCGCAGAATACCGCACCATTGCCGCCAAGCTTCAGGAAAAAGCCCAACAGGGCGTCGGCGATGTGAAACTGCTGAATTTCATCCATGACCGTATGATCGAAATGGCTGTCATGGCTGAAAGAGGACATGATTTCCGGGTGATCCGCGATCTGCAGATCGTCCGCATGGGTGAACTTGAGATTTTTGCCATCCCCGGCGAAGCCTTTCTGGTCATCGGTGAGGAGCTGATGAAGCGGGCAAGCGTCAAATTTCCTCTTGCACTTTCTGTTGCCAACGGTGACAGCGGCTATTTCCCTGATAAGGAAATGTTTGCCCGGTATCCTTCTGTTTATGACAGTGATGACTTCGGCGCTTTCGGGTTCTACGAAGTCTGGTTCGGCCCCGGACAGCTCCGGCCCAAATTCAAGCCTGAGATCTCATCCTTTATCGTTGAGAAACTTCTTGAGCTTGAGAAGGAACTTGACTGACGGTTTTATATTCCGTACAAAAAACTGCCGCAGGATCTTGAATGACCTTGCGGCAGCTTTTTTTGGTATGCGCGGCATGCGCATTGACTCGCCGGTGGAAGTCCGGTACAGGCCTTGTCAGTAGGAACTGTTAGCGAAAGCCAAGGGTGTCCATCGTGAGGTGGAATCTGAAAGAAGGCAATAGCAAAATCCCGGT
>JAFWBQ010000038.1 GCA_017507125.1 Lentisphaeria bacterium | reverse complement strand
GACTTCAACGGCGACGGTTACGAAGATGTCCTTATCAGCGACGGCAAGTGGGTCGGCGCCTGGATGGTGGAAAATGGCAACATGACCGGCGAGGTCAAGGGCTTCTCCAGCAGCCTGAATGGTGTCATCGAACAGATCGGCGACTTCAACAGCGACGGCATTGATGATCTGCGTCTCCGCGACCAAGACATCCTGGGTTATCTCAGCATCAGCGTCGACGGCACCGCCACCTGGCAGCAGCTGGGTAAAGATGGTGTCGGCGATGAATGGAAGACCAAGTTCAGCGCTATCTGCTGATGGATCAACATTAACTTCAACCCTGAAAGGGGGCTGTGCAGAACAGCCCCCTTTTTTTACCCCCTTTTTCTGGAAAAAAAGGTCAAAAAAAACGCCCCTTTGCGGGGCGCTTGCAGAAAAGAACGCTCAGTAGTTGAAGTGAAGGAAGGGGGCTTCCAGAGAGTTTTTGGCTTCTTTGCGGCACCACTTCAAGTGTTCGATACCTTTTTGACTTCATCTGCCACCAGAGCCGGATCTTTGGAAACAAACTCTTCAAAAGAGAACCAGCCATCCCAGTTATGGAGTTTCAATGCGAACATCAGTTCCACATAGTCAACGGCCCCATTGTCAACGGTACGTCTTTCAAAGTCGAGCTTTGTGCGTCCTTCAGGAGTTCTGCCCTCTTTGAACATAAGGTTCTTGGTGTGGATGTAAGCGATGTACTCTTTCATGACTTCAACGGCGATCCGGGGCAGAACAAATCCCTCCAGAACCGCATTGGCAGGGTCATAGATCACGCCGCAGTAGCGGGGATCAAAATCCTTTAACGCAAGAGGCACCATCAGGGGCGAAGCAAAGCAGGAGCCTTTGTGGGTCTCAAGAACATACCGGATGTTGTACTCTTTACCCAGTTCCATCAGCTTTGCCATGCCTTCTTTTGACTTTTCGACCAGAGTCATAAAATCATCGGGCTGATGGACGGATTCGTTGTAGTCCCAGGCAAACCAGGGATGAGCCACCCGGAGAATGCGGCCGCCTCCGGCGAGAACGGCATCGCTCCAGCGACGGATATCGTCAGTTTTCCAGAGGATCCCGGCGTTGATGTAAGAAAGGATCTCAAGACCGGCGTCCTCAGTCAGTTTCCGCATTTCGGCGGCATCTTTTTCGGCAGTGTCGATGCCGTTGAGTCCCCATTCAATACCGTCAACTCCGGCTTTCAGACACTCCTGAACGATTTGTGCCGGTGAATAATGATTTCTCAGACCGTTGGTGTTAATTGAAAATTTCATTTTATAAAAACTCCTTGCAAAGAAAGTTACAATCCTGTGGGACAATCGGCAAATTCGACCTCGATATCGAACCTGGAACTGACACGCTCCATAACCGCTTTGACGCCCACGGTTTCAGTGGCATAGTGGCCGGCAGCGATGACGCTGATCCCCAACTCCCGTGCCAGATGGTACAATTGATGTTTGAATTCCCCGGTGACCACCAGATCGGCACCGGCATCCGCTGCCTGAAGCAGCACTGTTTCGCCGCATCCGCCGGAAACGACAGCGAGCTTTTTCGCCTTGAGTTCGGGATCTCCGTAGAAGTTGCATTCAGGATCCCCCAGAGCGTTTTTGAGTTTTTTTGCAAGTGTTTCAATGGCGCTGCCCCGGCTCAAAGTACCGGTAAATCCGATATTGTTTCCGTCGACTTTGCAGAAGGGAACAAGCTCTTTGGCTCCCAGAATCTTGCACAATTGGGCGTTGTTGCCCAGTTCTGAATGGGCATCAAGGGGCAGATGAGCGGCGTAAAGGGTGATGCCGGCACTGAAAAGCAGAGAGATGCGTTTGGCATCGACTCCAGTGATCCGGCGGAACCCGGTACCCCAGCTGATGCCGTGGTGGACAAAAAGGAAATCCGCTTTGGCATCTTCGGCATATTCGATGGTTTCAAGTGCGGCGTCAACGGCGAAGACGGCTTTGGTGATCTCCTGATCACCTCCGGCGACCTGGATGCCGTTATTGGAAAAATCCCCGGCAAAACCGGCAAGATCGAGTTCTGAATCCAGAAATGCGGTCAATTCGGCAAGTTTCATAACACATCATCCTTCTGATTGAAAAATCTTAACTTTATTATTGCCCAGCGCAGCTCGCGCACGGACATATCTTCAAGAAATTTTTTGAATTCTTCTTTACTTTTCATGCCGCCGATGGTTTTTATTTCCTCAAGAGTACTGCGGAAGAGGACCGCCGAAGGGTGGGGCACTCCGAAAGAACGCAGCTTTTTTTCTCCGCGCCGCACCTGCCGGATGCTCAGAAAGTTCCGGGTGAGGAGGAAAAGAGGATATACACCCGCCAGTCCCCAGAAGGGCCACAGAGGGAAGTGCAAAGTCCCGAATTCCCTGAGTACAGTCGCTCCCAACAGTATGAATGTGGGCAATATGAAAAGCACCGCATCATACGCCCTTATGAAGCAGTTGCCGAAATTGCGGCGCAGAAAACTGTTGCCGGTCTGATAGGCAAAATACTCTTCCAGAGCGATATCCGTCAGAGATTGACGCATGGCATGGCAGAGTTCGTGGGCAAGAAGCTCCGCACGTTCATAAACATACCACCGGGGAAAGTTGCGGAACTGGGAACGCAGAAGCATGACTGCAAAACCGTTATCCGGATCCCCGATCATGCAACCGCCCCAAAGGGCTCCCACCTTGCCGGAAAGAAAAAAGCCGGGGACACGCCGGTTTTCAAAACCGTAAAGTTCTTTTGTCCTTTCAGCTGCTTCAGCGATGATCTCAGGGGGGATACGGTCACTTCCCGAGACCCGGAAATCATCAAAAAGAGTGACAGAATTTTCCTCTGCAAGAGATTTTTCAAACTCAGCGAAGGTTTGCTCCGACTCCTTGAACCTTGCAAGAAAAGCCTCTGCACTTTCTCCGGGCAGAGGCATGAATCCTGACCGGTCAAGTTCGGCGGCAGCTGCGATCAATATTTCATTATTCACTTGGTACTGCCCGCATCACCGGATTGCTGTTGTCCCGGGGTTCCGTTGTTTTTCTGCCCCCCCTGAGAGTTGTTGTGATGTTTCTTTTCGCTGCGGGACTCATTTTTTTCCCCTTTGCCGTTTTTAACGGGGTGGGGATTTTCATCGCCGGAGTTCTTTCCGTTTTTAGGACGTTCCTGAGTTTTTCTGGCAGCAGCCGGGGTGTTTTTCCGTTCAGAGTTATGAATGACTTTGATGGCATCAGCACTGTATTGATTGATGTTGCCGTTTTCCAAAGTGACAAAGACTTTTCCGGTCAGCAGATTTCTGTCAGTGATCCTGCCGTTACCGTCGGGTGTTTCGCAGAACTCCCCTTTCCGGGGCATGCCTTTTGCCAGCTCGGTGTAGCCGTCATGCTCGTATTTCAGACAGCACTTGAGTCTGCCGCAGGCACCGGAAATGGTGGCGGGAGTCAGGGAAAGATCCTGTTCCTTTGCCATTTTTACGTTGATGGAGTTGAACTCCTTGAGAAAACGGCTGCAGCAGAGCATCTGCCCGCAGACACCGATGCCGCCGTAGATCCCTGTCTCATCTCTGACACCGATCTGACGCAGTTCGATCCGCGAGCAGCGGGTACGGGTCAGTTCTTTGATAAGCTCTCTGAAGTCCACACGGCCCTCGGCAGAGAACTGGATCGTCATCAGCTTGCCGTCAAGAGAACTGTGGGCATTGATGAGTTTCATTTCCAACCCCAGCTGATCCACAAGGGTCTGGGTGGTGGACATGGCGGTACGGTTTTTTGATTGATTTTCTTCTGCCTGAGCCAGATCTTCAGGGGTTGCGATGCGCTGGATCTGGGGCAGGGAGGGAACGGTGCTTTTGATTTTTGTGGGATCAAGTTCCCGGCACACGATCCCCATGTCAGTGTAAAAGTCCTTGGTGAAGACACAGGCATCGTGGGGTGAGATTTCCAGATTTATATCTGCGCGCGCCTCCACGGCGGCGCCGTTTTCCAGTTTCAGCAAAAAGATCCGTTCCATGTCCAAAAGTCTTTCTTCAGTTTATGAGAAAAGGTCAGTTTGCAAGGGGAGGCAAAAAAATCCGGAGTCCTGAAACTGCCTGTGTTGTTGTACTTTGTATAAATATAGCAGACAAAAGAGTTTATTTCAACTCTTCCGCTGCAAAAAACGGCAATTTTCCGGGGGGGGGGAGGAAGTTACTCTTGAAAAATTTGCTGCCCGGTGTTATACTATGGCAATGCAATTCCAAAGAAAGGAGTTTTTATGGCTGGACAGATCAAGATCGGAACTATGGTTCGGGGAAAGGAGATCCCGGAGATCACTTCATATATTGAGAATCTGGGCAGGTACGGCTTTGAAAGCATTGAGATCACCTTCGCCGCCGATGCCACCTGGATCTCTGATATCGCAGAGTATGCCAAAAAAGTCAGAGAATGTGCCGAAAAGAACGGAATGACCATCTCTGCGCTGGGAGTCTACGGCAACCCCCTCATCCCCGACGGCGAAAAGACTCTGCGGAGTCTGGAGCTGGTCATTGATAACGCCTCTCTTTTCGGAGCCGATGTCATTGCCGGATTTACCGGACGGATCCCCGGTACGCCCCTTCCGGAGTCTCTTCCGCGTTTTGCCGAGCTCTTTACCCCCCTTGCCGCCCGTGCCGCCGACAAGGGACTCAAGATCGCTTTTGAAAACTGTCCCATGGGGGGAAACTGGAACACCGGATCATGGAACATTGCCGTCAACCCCACCATGTGGGAAAAGATCTTTGATGCCGTCCCTGCCGCCAATCTGGGACTTGAATGGGAACCCTGTCATCAGATGTGTCAGCTCATTGACCCCATTCCCCAACTGCGTAAATGGGCACCCAAAGTTTTCCACGTTCACGGCAAGGATGCCACGGTCCTCAGAGATGTGATCGCCGAAAAAGGCATCAACTGCGGTGAAAGTATCGCATGGCACCGGACTCCCGGTTTCGGCGACTCCAACTGGGCGGATATCATCACCATTCTCAGATTGAACAACTATGAAGGCACTATTGATATCGAGGGGTGGCACGATCCTGTTTACCGGGGTGAGCTGGAAATCACCGGACAGGTCCACGGTCTCAACTATCTGAAGTTCTGCCGCGGCGGAGATTACATCCCTGCTTTCTGACAGAATCTTTGAATGTACACAAAAGCGTTTCTTCCCTTTGAGTAATAAGAGGGAGGAAACGCTTTTTTTAGTATGCGCGGCATGCGCATTGACTCGTCGGTGAAAGTCCGATACAGACCTTGTCAGTAGGAACTGTTAGCGAAAGCCAAGGGTGTCCATCGTGAGGTGGAATCTGAAAGAAGGCAATAGCAAAATCCCGGT
>JAFWBQ010000037.1 GCA_017507125.1 Lentisphaeria bacterium | reverse complement strand
ACCGGGATTTTGCTATTGCCTTCTTTCAGATTCCACCTCACGATGGACACCCTTGGCTTTCGCTAACAGTTCCTACTGACAAGGTCTGTATCGGACTTTCACCGACGAGTCAATGCGCATGCCGCGCATACTAAAAAAAGCTCCGGCAGGAACCGGAGCCTTGTACAAACGTGATATATTACCACATGCGTGCTTTGAGGAAGTCCACAGCCAGCTGGATGTCAGCTTTGGGAGTGTCGCCCACTTCGCGTTCAATGGTAAGGAATCCATTGTAGCCGATCTTTTTGAGGGTCCGGAAATAGCCGTCCCAGTTCACATCGCCCTGGCCCAGGGGGACTTCCAGATAAGCTCTTCCCAGAGCCTTGGCATCGTATCCGGGGGTCAGGTCAGAAAGTTCCAGAGTGCCGTATTCATTGGCGGGGTTGCAGGGACGGAAGTTTTTGCCGTCTTTGGCGTGGGTGTGGACGATCCAGGGGCCCAGCACTTCAGCAGCCTTTTCAGCATCATCGCGGACCACCATGGCAAGGTTGGCAGGGTCAAAGTTGACACCGATACCTTTGCCGCCGATGTCTTCAAGATAGTGACGCAGACGGGTGGCGGGTTCGGGACCGGTCTCAATGGCGAGGGTCACGCCGTTGGCAGAGGCATACTCGCCCACGACCTTGGCGACGCGGACCATTTCCTGATAGACAGGGGACTCATCTTTGGTGGGGATGACACCCACATGGGTGGTCATGACCTTGGTATCCAGTTCGCAGCAGGCGTCGATGATCTGCTTGCTCAGCTCAATACGTTTGGGATTGCCCTCTTTGTCCTGGAATCCGTGGCCGCCCAGGTCGCCGCAGATGGAGGAAACTTCCATGCCCAGATCCTTGATGTACTTGAGCAGATCAGCTCTTTCAGCACTGGTCATTTCGATCAGGGACTTGTGGGAGCTGTGGCAAGCGTAGATCTGAACGCCCTGGATCCCCATCTGAGCGGCAGATTTGAGAGCTGTATGCAGCTCTTCACAGAAAGATTCAACAATAACACCGATTTTCATTTGTTGTATAACACCTTATATCTTATTTGATGGTAACTTCTTTGCCGGCCTCTGCGGAACGGTAGATACCGTCCAGCATCTTCTGGACGCCCAGACCTGCCTCTCCGGAAGCTCCCAGGGGGGTGCCGTTGAGACATCCCTGTACCCAGTTGTCCAGTTTGCGCTGGAACATGACTGACCAGTCGTCATTGGGCATGTAAGAGGGTTTCATATTCATCATCATATCGTGTTCGTCAGCGTAGATCTCCACATCTTCCCAGGAGCATCCGCCTTTGGTTCCCATGACGGTGAAGTTGAAAATATCGTTTTTCGGAATGTGAGCGGCGAAACTGGATTCGATCTGAAGAATGGCGCCGTTTTCAAAACGGATCTGACCGATGGCAAGATCTTCCACAGTGTAGGTCTTGTAGTCCCAGTTGGGCCAGGCGTTGCGGACGTTGCTGGGTTTGTCGCCCAGATAGGTCCAGCAGTTGCCGCTGGCGGCGATGGGTTTGGGGGATCCCATGAACTCCCAGGCGCACTCAAGGATGTGGACACCGATATCGATCATGGGGCCGCCGCCCTGAAGCTCTTTCTGACCGAAGACACCCCAGTTGGGGATGCCGCGGCGGCGGAGTGCCTGACACTTCACAAAAAGGATATCACCGAAACGGCCTTCGTTACGGGCCTGGATCAGGGCCTGAGTGTTGTTGCGGTAGCGCTGCTGGAATCCCACAGAAAGTTTCACGTTGTTCTTTTTGGCAGCGGCGATCATCTTTTCGCACTCTTTGGGATTCATAGCCATGGGCTTTTCAACAATGGCATGGCATCCGGCATTACAGGCGTCGACGACGGGGGCACAGTGGACTCCGTTGGGAGTGCAGACGTCAACGGCATCGGGTTTGATCTTTTTAAGCATCTCTTTCCAGTCGGTGAAGAGAGCCTTCTTGGGGATTCCCCACTCTTTTTCCATCAGTTCAAGACGGTCTTTTTTGATATCCACACCGGCAACGATCTCCACTTCGGGGATGTTCCGGTAGGCTTTCATGTGGGCCTGGCAGATACCGCCGCACCCGATGATGGCGACCCGCAGTTTTTTACCTTTGTATTCTGCTTTCTTGTCTTCGATCTTGGTTGACACACTCTCTGCCATTTTTTGACTCCTCTTGTTCAAGGCATTTACGCGCGACAATTGTTGAACGGAACAGAAAAAGAGTTCAGGGACAGACTGAAGTCCGCAAAAATCCTGATTTTCTGTACATTTCCTGTTAATTTAGCACTGATTTGAAAATTTGCAATCAAAAAAGTACTTAAAAATCACTTTTTTTTCAGACCTTCCCGGAAAGGAGTTCCTTTTACCACATCTCCGGGGGAAGAACTGTATCAAGGAGCAGATCGGCAAGTTCCGTTTTGGGGCGCTCCGGGAAGGGGATCTTTTCACCGTTTCTGCCCAGCACGGTGCAGATGTTTGTGGATTTTGCAAAACCGTCTGAAAGTTTGTTGGCGATGATCCAGTCCAGATTTTTCCGGCGGAGTTTTCCTTCGGCATTTTCCAGAAGATTCTCTGATTCTGCGGCAAAGCCGACAAGGATCTGGGAAGGTGTTTTCAAACTTCCGAGAGTTTTCAGAATATCCTCGGTACGCTCCAATTCAAGGGCCATGTTCCCCGGGGTTTTCTTCATCTTCTGCTCAAAGTTCTTGACAGGACGGTAATCTGCCACCGCAGCACTCATGATGCAGCAGTCACACTCCGGGAAACGGCTTTTCATCGCCTCAGCCATGTCGGCGGCGCTGACGACTCTGACCAATTCGGCTCCTTCGGGAGCAGGAATGTTCACAGGCCCTGAAACAAGAATGACTTCGTGTCCCCGGCGCAGAGCCGCTGCGGCGAGGGCATAGCCCATCTGACCGCTGGAGGAGTTGGAAATAAAACGGACCGGATCGATGTATTCCCGGGTCGGTCCGGCACTGATTAAGATTTTCATGATGTGTCAGCGGCGGCCGCCATTGAAAAGGCGGAGCATGAAAAGAAAGAGGTTGATAAAGTCAAGGTAGAGTTCAAGAGCACCGAGGATGGCATATTTTTTGACCTCCCTTGCGGCGGCTCCGGTGGCGGCAAGCTCCATGGCGAGGAGTTTTATTTTCTGGACATCCCATGCCGTAAGTCCCACAAAGAGCAGGATACCGATACAACTGATGACAAGGTCGGCAGTGCTGTTGTACCAGAACATGTTGATGACTGATGCAATAATAAGTCCGATGATCCCCATACCGCAGAAAGCCCCCAGAGAGGAAAGATCCTTGCCGGTAGTGTAGCCGAAAATCCCCATAACTCCGAAGGTGAGACTTGCGGAACAGAAGGCTTTGGCGATGACAGGTGATTCATAAAGAATAAAGACCCACGAAAGAGTCAAACCGTTGAGCAGAGCAAAAACAGTAAAGAGCAGTGCGGCAACTCCGGCACTGAATTTCCGGACTCCGGCAGAAAGAGCAATGACCACCACCACTTCGGCAAGAGCCAGAACCCAGTACAGTCCGTGGTACATGCGGATCTTTTCAGCCCAGAAATTCCCCAGGTACCAGGAGATGCCGCCTGTGACGGCAAGACCTGCGAACATCCATGAAAAGACACGGTTGATAAAAGAATTCAGCACAGCGGTGCCGGCAGGCACTGAGGAGGCCGCCGGATCGTATGAAACACCGGAATATTTCTCTTGGTTATACATAGATCTTCTCCAACTTTATTTCACAGCTTCGGGAAAGTTTTGGGGGCTTCACTCTGAACCGGAACAACGGGCGTTTGATGTGCCGGCTGAGCAGCAACACTCTGTGGAACAACAGGCTCTTCCACGATCTCAAAATCCCCCGTCAATTCCGCGCGCTTGAGTTCAAGCTGTTCATGGGCAAGGCGGTTGGCACGTCTGAGTTCACCGAGGATCTCAGACATGGTCCCCTGAAGCTGCTTGAGCTGCGCATTGAGAGCGAGCTGCTGGGCATCGGATTCTTTGCAGAAATTCTTCATCTGTGCATAAAATCTGGAAAGATGCCCGAGAATGATCAGCAAAATAATGCAGATCAAAAGAGCAACGCTCCAAAACGATGTTGTGGTGATTTCTTCGCCGAACATAACCGATCTCCTCTCTTTCAGCTCTCACAGCGCCAAAACGCCGGATGAGACATTTTTTTCAATATTTCTCCTGAAGCGGAAACTCCGGGAGGCAAATTCCAAGATAAATATAGCATGAAAAGGTCAAAAGTCAAGTCAATTTTTCAAAGTTGAGCTGAGCTCTGCTTAAAATATCCCTCCCCGGCGTTCCGGCAGACCAATCCCTCCGGTGCCGGAAAGGGCTCTGCAGCACACGCCTCAGGAAAATACTTTGTCAGTCAGGGCGCCGTCGAAACAATTTTCCGGCAAAGAACTGTCATCCCCGAATTTCAACATGACGTCGGCACACCCTTTTACGCTGACTTTCCATTCCCCATCTGAGTAGGTAAGAGTCTCGTTGTTCCAGTTGGCGGAGGATCCTGACTCGAACCACAAAGTGACAGAACCGGAAGTGAGCTGTTCCACTGTATCTTCGCCCCAGCCGGCACCGAAGATAAAAATATCGTCTCCGCCGCCGCCGAGGAGAAGATCGTTGCCGCTCCCCCCGATAAGGATATCATTGCCTGAAGCTCCCGCCAAACGGTCATTGCCGGCATCACCGGAAAGAATATTGCTTTCAGCGCCGCCCCAGAGAACATCGTTGCCGTCGCCGCCGAAAATCCTGATATTGCTTCCGCTGTAAGTCCAGCGTTCACTTGTCATATCCACGATATCGTCACCGGCTCCGGCGCGGATCTCACTCATCCGGGCGAAACGCGCCTGACTGCCCAATGCGGAGTAGATATCATCCACAAACAGTGCGTCTCCGTTGGCATCATCAGTCAATACAAGAATGGCGGCATCTGAAGAACCTTCAAAGATGTCGGAAATATTGTTTTTTCCGGCAAGCATGATCCTTTCGCCGGTGGTCTGATGTTCAGCGGCATATCCTTTGCTCCAGAGAGAGTGAGCCGTACCGAAGAAAAGATCCTGTACGCCGTCTGCGTCAGATTTGAAAATGGCGGCGGAATTTTTTTCTCCGGCAGTAAATCCGGGGCCTTCGACGCCGTCGACGCGCCAGCGGTAATTACCGGCGGGTACGTTATAAGTATCGACACCGCAGCTTGAAGACTCCAGAGAAAGGAGATGAGCAAAGTTGTCCTTCGAGTATTCCACCGTGTAATTTCCGGTACCTGAAGCATCTTTCCAGCTGACGCCCGAAGCACTCCCCTGCAGAGCGCTCACAACGCTGCCGACGGTATAGGCAACTGCCTCTGACCAGGAAGAAACGTTTCCGGCGGCATCCACGCTCTGCACCTGAAAATACCAGGTTCCCGCTGCTATGTTAAGGAGATCGAACTGATTTGTTTTGACCGTCTCTCCCTGTCCGTTCAAAGCCGGACTGCTGCCGTAACGCACATTGTACTCTGTCACACCGGCGCTGCCATTGTCGCCGGCGTCGTTCCACTTTACGGAAAGAGTCCCCCCGGCAAGGACGAAGTTGAGATTTTCCGGAATATCAGGGGCCGCTTTGTCAATGTTGGAAACTGTGTACGAAACGATTTCAGAGTATTCGCCCGCAGCGTTCTTTTCACGGAAATAGAGTGTTGTGTTGCCGGTCAATGTAATGGGAGCGGTGTAGGTGTACCACCTGAGACCATTGGTCGAGTACTGCGGCACCACAGCATTGGCGGTAAAGATGACCGAGACCGTCACATTGTTCCTGGTGGGAGCCGTGATGTCAGGAACCACCACAGGAAGTGCAGGAAGAGTATGGTCGATATTGGTAAAGGTGATGGAGTTCTGCGCCGTGTTGCCGGCAGCATCGGTGGATTTGAAATACCAGGTACCATTATCTGTAACGGTGATGGTGGAAGTATATTCATACCACTTGACACGATCCGTGCTGTACATAATGGTACTGCCGTCATCGACCCGGGCACTCAGAAGAGCGGATCGCAGAGGAGTTTCCGTGTTGGCGTCAAGAGTTATGACAGGAGCACTCCTGTCGATGACCGTCTCAAAAACGGTGGTCCACGGGGATTTGTTTCCGGCGGCATCCACGCTCTGCACCTGAAAATACCATCTTCCTTCTTCAAGAGAGGTGATATCGGCGCGGCTCGTTTCAATAAACACCCCTGAACCGTTCAGCACGGAGTTTTGCCCGTAACGGTAATAATATCCTGTCGTGCCGGCAATACCTTTATCTGCGGCATCCTGCCAATCCAGATACCATTTATTTTCCGAATGCACAATATTCAGCGCCGCAGGGATATCGGGTGCGGCTCTGTCAATGTTGGAAACCGTATAAGATGAAATTTCGGAATAGTTCCCTGCCGCATCCATTTCTCTGAAGTAGAAAGTGCCGTTTTCAGCAGCTTCAACGGTTCCGCTGCAGAGCTGCCAGTTACGCTTGTCGGCAGAGTATTCTTTTTTGGCAACGCCGTCGGAAAAATGGATCGTCAGTGTCACCTTGCCGTTGGTGGGAGCTGTGACATCGGCAGTGACAGCAGGTGCATCAGGCAGAGTCAGGTCAATGTTGGAAACTGCAACAGATTTCTGCGCCGTGTTGCCGGCAGCATCGGTGGATTTAAAGAAAACCGTTCCATTCGCAGTCACCGTCACCGGAGCGGTATATCGGTTCCAGCTGGCATTGTCTGTACTGTACAATATGGAGCTTCCGTCATCAGCTGAAGCGGTCAAAATCACTTTCCGGGCAGGACGTTCCGTGTTGCCGGTCACAGTGATGACAGGCGCGATTTTGTCGATATTGGTCACGTTGTACACTGAGACATCAGAGTAAACATTCTGAGCATCTTTGCAGCGGAACTCCACCTTGCTGTTCTCAGAAACTGTAACTGCACCGGTGTAATTTTTCCACGTTCCGCCGTTGATCCGGTATTCTTTGACGGTACTGAATTCATCAAAGACCGCCGTCAGCACCACATTACCGTTGGTGAGTTCCGTCACATCCGCCGTAACAGCGGGAGCGGGGATCTGAGAAGCGGTAACAGTCAAATTCAGATATTTTCCGCTTTGCACCAGTGAATAGCTGTAATCGCCATATTCCAGAGCGGCGCCGCCGATGGTAAGTGTTCCGAAGTTTTTCGTTCCGTTGCCGATGGTGATGGTATCGGTAAAAAGCGACGCATTTGAAGCGAACTTGTAGGTTCCCCGGGCCTGATTGTCAGCAACTTTGATGGAAATGGCCGTCTCGCCGATATAGTTCAGATTGACGATGGAATAAGTATCTGTTACAGTGCGCCCGGACATATCCACAACGATATCAGCATTGGAAAAATCGGTTTTATGGTCATAACTGATATCCAGCTGTCCGGCAACGAGGACATCTCCGGTAAGGATCGAAGAAGACTCCCGGATATCCAGCAGCCCTCCGGAGTGGATTTCAACATCTTTCAGGATCCCGCCCCGCCACAGATGGAAACTGCCGCCGGAGGCAATGGTCACTTTGGACATGGTCGCCCCGTCATAAACTCTGCCGAAACCGGAAATAAGGGTATCGTAAGCATAGCCGTTGGAGCTGTGGACATACATGGAAGCCCCCGACTCAATAAGCGTTCCGACGGCACTTCCGAAATCCCTGACCCGGACATATCCGCCAGAACAGATGACCGTATCTTCTGCGATACCGCTGCTGAAAACATCCATGAAGCCCCCGTTGACAACAGCGTCAGCAGCTGAAGCTCCGGAAAGCAGACACAGTGTTCCGCCGGAAAGGACACTGCCTTCGGAAACCGTACCGCCGCTGCAGACAGAAACGTGACAGCCGGAGTGGATATCGTAATTGGAAAGTATTCCTGATTTCTGTTCAAAGGCTTTCCCGGCATAAGTGCCCTGAAAATAGGTATCAGGGGCCACATCAAATCCGAGAATGGCTCCGGAAGCGGCATTGATCCCTGTCACTTCTGTTCCGGGCCGCAGATAGGCTTTGGCGCCGCTGGCAATGGTCAGACCGCTGACCGTGCCGCCGGAATAAAGCTGAACAATACCGCCGGAAGAAACTGTTGTACTGCAGACGGTTCCGCCGGAAATATAAACCGTTCCGCCTGAAACCCGGGCAGCTTCAGCAACGCCGCCTGAGTATACATACATCCGGCCGTCTGAGTTGATTGGGGTATTACTGGCTGTTCCGCCGGAGGAAATATATATCCTGCCGCCGGAATTGACCGTTGTACTGTCAGCAGTACCGCCATTGGAAATATATATCTTGCCGCCTGAGTTGACAACTGTGGCATTGGCGGTACCACTATTATAAACCGTTATCCAGCCCGCATCGATTACAGTGCTGTTGGCAATTCCGGCACTGAAAATATCAAGTACTCCACCGGCAATGGTCGTATCTGCTGCTCTGCCGCCGGAAAAAACATAAACGAATCCGGATGTTGCAACTTTTCCGGTCTGAGCACTTCCCCCGCTCACCAGATGCAAACTGCCGCCGCTTTGGACCTGAAAATCCTTGACCGAAACTCCGGCGACATAAGTACTGTTTGTGATTTCTTTGACACTGGAAGCAGCATGAGATTCAACCAGAGCACCTGAAATCGTGAAAGCGCCGGCAACTTCTCCGGTATAGACCTTGAGCCAGGTCATCCACGCCTCATAAGCAGTTGCAGCGTAACCTGATTTTTGAGCAAGGGTATTTCCCTGATGATCCAGCAGTCTGGCGGCGGGGGAACCTCCATAACTTTTTCCCGCCGGAACTGTTTCATAAAGCAAAACCAGATGTTTTTCTGCCAGAGCAATAAACTCAGGGTCATTGAAAAGCTTTTGAGACATATAACCGGCAAATCCGCACATTCTGGGATCACCGTAACAGGCAAAGATGAGCTTATTGTGTTCTTTTGCATACTTAGAAGCCTGAGCCCAATCGGTAGACCAGGTACCGGGAGTATAATCAGAGACAGAAGGCGTTGTATTGGTACCACTGTTTTCCACAGACAGATACATACTGCCAAATGTATCGACAGTAAGGGAATAGGTGCTTTTCCCGAGAGTCAGAGATGAATCAAGAGTCAATGTGCCGGATGACCCACCGCAGTTTACAGTGATCGCACCGTTAAAGGTCGAAGCATAACGGGCGATTTCGTAAATGCCGGAGTTTTGAGTTGCAGAAACAGTAATGGCAAGTTTGGCATTTTTAATATTTCTCCAGGCGTCGATAACATAAGAATCTGTTGTAAACCGCTCCCTCAGGTCAAGAGTCAAGGTATGATTCTGCATATCAAGAGAACCGACGCTCAATTGCTCAGTACGCAAAGTGCCGTTGACCGTAATATTGATGTTGGATTTGACTCCTTCATCAAGGATCATTACGCCGCCGCGTTCCATAAAAACAGGGCAGTCAATGAGGGCATTTTCTTCAAAATAAACCCTTCCGGCAGAACTGACAATGATTTGGTCGATCTGAGCACCGGATGAAACAACAAGAAAACTTCTGGACCCGGCAACAGCGTTTGCAACCTTTCCCACCACATAACCGGAAGCAAAGTTTTTCAGTGTTAAAGTGCCGATTTCCACACCTTTATTCAGCATAGCATAAGCAGAGCCGTCAATAAGGATATTTTCTGCCGATGCACCGGAATAGATAGTAACATTTCCTCCTACGTATGTCTCGATGGTTCCACCAGAAGCTCCGGATGAAAGAATGAGAGTACCTCCTGAAAAAATCTTTGCATTTCCACCGTTGGCTCCGCTTTTGACAAACATTTTTCCACCGGAAAGGTAAGTTTCATCCGCTCTGCCGCCGGAAAGCAAAACAGAGCCGCCTGATTTCACGGTAGTATTGCTCAAAACGCCTTGGTCACCGATCACACAGCCTGAACTTTCCACAGTTACACTCTGCAAAGTGCCGCCGGAAAGATACCCTATGCCCCCTGCAGAAACCTGAAGAGAGCTCACTGTACCGCCTGAGGAAATGTAAATTTTTCCACTGGAAAGAAGTGTGATCTCTTTGGCACTGCCTCCTGAGTAAACATAGATCTCCTGCCCATAGCTCACGGTAAGAGAATTCAAAGCCGCTCCGCTGCTCAAGATCCCGTAAGCAAAGCCCCCGTAATACACTTTTTCAGAAGCAGAAAGATACTCCACTCTGGCGCCTGCAGAAGAGGTGACCCCTCCCCGCCAGGGATTGTATATAAGGGTGGCACTTGCCCCTGAAAGGACATACAGCCTTCCTCCTGAGTACACATCGACATTTGAAACCTTTGCGCCGCTGTAAGCGAAGGCGGAAGTTCCGCTTTTCACAGCAGCATTGTTGAGGCTGAAATCGTAGCATGTCAGGGTGTTGTAAGAGCTTGTACCGCTCAAAAGGGTAAATCCCAGAATGGTCCCTCCCTGAGAAACAGTCACATTCCGTGCGGAACCATTCGGACGCAGAACAAGTTCTCCGCCGCTTTTCACGGTGACACCTGAAGCTGCTCCGCCGCTTGACAGATGAAGCACACCGCCGGAAACAGTGGCATTTGAAAGAGTTCCGGAGCGTAAAACGGCGGCGCTCCCTGACTCATAGATGGTCAGATCTTTCATGGTGCCGCTGAAAAGGATCTGGGCAAAACCGCCGGAACTCACCTTTGTATCAGAACCTTTGCCGCCGGAGGAAACACTCTGGATCCCCCCGTCAAGAACAAGAGTCCGGGAGGCTGTGCCGCCGGAAGAAACATTCATTTTTGCTCCGGAGCCGGAAACAGTTTTCCCGGTCATCGCCGCTGCTGCGGAAACAAGGAGTCCGCCGGATTCCAAAGTCACATACTGCGGGGTGTAGTTGACAGTAAAGCTCCTGACTGTTGACCAGTTGGAAAGATTACCCGAACCATCCCTGGCGCGCACCTGATAATACCAGGTGCCGTTTTCAAGTCCGGAAATAACTGCTTCACTGTCAGTGACAAACTCCCCTTCTCCGGAAAGAGAGGCAGATGTGCCGTAACGGAAAAAGTATCCCTCAACGCGATTGTTGTCTGTGGAGTCTCCCCAATCCAGCTGCACGCTGTCCCCTGAAACAGAAGCGGTAAGAGAAGTGGGGACTGTAGGAGCTGTTTTATCCTCATCATCATACCCTTTGACACGCAGGACAAGGGAGTTCCCTTCTCTGAGGAGTTCAGCATATCTGCAGTCGGCACCGCCATTGACGCTGAGGGCAAAACTTTCCTGCATCCCTGCGGTAACGGTAAGCTGTATGTAATCCAAATTGGAAATATAACTGGCAGAGCTGTCTGCCGTGATCAGTGTATATTTTCCCGCTGTTGCCTTTGATACATCAACTGTTATGGCGGCGTTTGATCTGAGATTTGAAACGTTTCTGGTAATAACGAAACTTGCTTCATCATCCGGTACAGCGGTGAGCACAAAATTCAAATCAGCCGTCCCGTAAAAACAGCCTGTTACAGAACTGGTACTGTCAATGGTGATCACATTGCTGCCGTCACCGCAATTGATATCACCGTAAACATGGGAGCCGCCGGTAACAGAAAGAGTGTCATCCCCACCTTGCAAAGAGATTTTCCCGGCAACGATGGTATTATTGGCAAAAACGATAAGGTCATTACCGGCACCTGCGGAAATACTGTAACTGCTTTGGGAAGTGTCAATGACAAATCCGGCAACATCGGAATCTTCTTTCTGGCTGGCACGCAGAGAAGCAAGAACGGCTTCTGCCCCGGCTCCGGCATCGCCGTTGACCCGGTAGTTTCCTGCGTAGATCACAGCCTGATCGGTGGAAAGCTCCAAACGGTCGGAACTGCCGAAACTGAAGGCGTAGCCGTAGTTGCCCCCAACAGTGATCAGGGCTCCGGTAAAATCTGTGAAGATCCCCACGGCATCGTTTTCAGATATGAATCCATAACCGTAAGAGCTGGAAGAAAAGGTCATGAGCTCCATATTGAAGTTCCTGACTGTGGTTTCCTCCTTGAAACGGAAGTTCATATTTCCGGCAAGTTTCTCACCGGCAAGGCTTTTATCCACAGTCACGGTGTTGGCTCCTTTGGTGCCGTTTGCCAATTCAAGAGCCCGTGCCAGAGTTCCGGTGCCGTAGATACGGCTGTCGGTCACAAAGAGATCCTTTTCCCCTTCGGGCATAAGATCGTAGATAAAATCGTGATACCCGATAGCATTCATTTCAGCTCTGGTGTACCAACTTGTTGATGTGGAATTGCCCCAGCCGTAATTGATGTGGAACTTATCAGTACCGCTGTCGTATCCGTCAATGACCAGAGCGTGCCCGGGGTAGCTGGTCCCCACCACCCGTCCGGCGGTCAGGTTTTCTATAAGCACCTCAAAACCGCCCTCAGAGATAGCCCCTTCAGCGCCCCAGAAAACACTGTTGCCTGCCCAGAGATAGGCTCTGTTGGCACACTCAAATCCGGAACGGTAGAAGAGATCAAGACTCCATGCCGTACCGGTACTGCTGCCGTAATTTGCCTCTTGAACCACACCGCAGGCGTAGACCAGTGCAGCGGCATCGTCCGCAGAAGCAAGATCATACTCTGCCAGCTTTGAATTGATCACAGAAAAAGAAACTGTCCCCGGAGTTGAACCATCGGCATTGACCTGCAAACCATTGTCATCGGTATAAGCATCACCGGCATTGAGGGTCAATTGCAGATCGAGACCGCCTTTTTCAATAAAATAGTAAATGATCTGCCCTGCTGCGGTATTGGTGCATCCGGTGACGCTGTGGGTGGAACTGCCTGAAATATAGGGGCAGTATTCATTATAGCGGACGGTGGTGTTATTTCCCACCCGGGCAACACCTGACTGATTCCACAGAGTCGAAAGCATGATCCCGGTGCTTCCGCTCCCTGCCAGAGGTTTGACCATAAACTGCTCATCACCGTTTAAGCCGTCATATATTTCAAATTCCATTTTCCCTGCTCCGAAAATTGGTTGCATAAACACAAATACTTGAATAATATAACACTGCAGCCTTACATATTCAAGTTTTTATTTGTATATTTTCTGTAAAATTCAAAGGTATCCGGAAGTCTGCCGGAAAAGTGATGAATTTTTTTCAGACTTGAGTTTCTATGGGAGCAATGACCGCAGGCTTTTCGTAGTCGCAGAAGGTGTACCGGGGAAGCTCCGGAACATACTTTGCAAAGAGTTCTCCGGAATATCCGTTGCGCTCAATGATCTCACGCAGGAAATAAGCGCTTGGCTTCGGAGTCCGTTTGAAGTTGTTTTTGCGGTCAACAGAAACCAGTCCGAAGCGGGGAAGGTAGCTCCCCCACTCGTAGTTATCCAGCAGAGACCAGTGGAAATAGGCCCGGATATCAGTATGATAGAGGCTCATCGCCTCTTTTATTGCTTCAAGCTGAAGCATGATCCAGATGACCCGGAACTGATCGTCAACGGCAGGAACACCGTTTTCGGTGATCCAGACGGGTTTATCCGAAATTTTGCCCATGGCGTGCACAAATGTTTCCGGACAGAACTCCCTCGTCACAGGCTTTTCAGGGATCATCTGGAAATTGTTGAAGTCGAACTTTCTGCCCATCATGGTGGCTTTGCGGGAGTCCACAAGTCCCCGGTGGTAGTAATTGATCCCCCAATAGTCGCAGCTGTTCTTCAGTTGGGGCATGTATTCCATGTCAAATCCGGGCAACACGATTTCCCCCGTGCGGACACCGTGAAAAAAGAAGGTATTGTGGTTCCACTCCTGCATCCGGGCGCAGGTGATATCCAATTCATCATCGGGCCTCAGAGGGACCCGGGGAACGTAGGCGTGGGCGGCGGAAACAGGCGCCCTGGAATATTCTTTGATGATTTGAGCGGCATAAGCGTGGGCTTTGAACTTATTCTTTTTGGTGATGAAAGTCTGGGGATGAAATGACCCCAGATTGATCTCATTCATAGTGATCCACGAATCGGTCAAATGGGCGATCTTCGGCACAAGGTACGCCACATGGCGGCGGAAGTGGTCAAGATTTTCCTCTTTGCCAAATCCCCCCAGCTCTTCAAACCACAAAGGATGGGTAAAGTGCCACAAGGTGACATTGGTATGGATCCCCGCCTCTTTGAGAAGCCGGAGCTGCTCCAGATAGCGGTTCAGCGCCTCTTCATCATGGACGCCCTGTGCCGGTTCAATACGGCTCCACTCGATGGAAAAGCGGTATGCCTGATGTTTCAGCTCTTTAAGGATCCGGATATCCTCTTTGTAAAGTTCCCAGCTGTTGCACGCCATGCCTGAAACCTCATAATCGGAAGCCTTGATCTCAAGCTCCTGTTTCCAGTATTGGCTGTGGATGTTGTTGCCCTCGATCTGGTGTCCGGCAGTGGCGCTTCCCCATAAAAATCCTTCGGGAAAGGTGTATTCAGGCATTTTGTAAAGATTCAGCATTTTTCTCTTCTCTTTTTTACATGGCTTTCATCAAATAAAAGGAACGTTTGACTCTGTCTGCTGTTTTTCCTTTGATAAGGAGCGTGAACTCAACAGAGTACTTTTCTTCAGGCACCAGCTGTTCCAGAGGAATGGTGAAAAGCAGATCGTTGCCGGTGACAGCACTTTGGGAAGTGAAGATATTTTTCCCGGCGGCGTTGGCAATGGTGACATTGAGACAAGTTCCGTCCCCTTTGACCAGATTCATGTTGATACTGCCTTTGATGCAGATGCGCCCTTCTGAAGCAAAGTAGTAATCTGCCGTTTTCCCGATGACCATGGCTTTGGGCAGCGTATCAGTAAAGCGCCAGACAAAAGTTTTTTTTGCCCCGGCAAGAGGTTGTGCCGTCACGGAGTATTTGTTCTCCCCCTCCTGAGCAAGGTCAATGGGGAGAAGCACAGAACCTCTGACTGAGGAATCGTACTGTTTTCTGCCCTCAACGATAACGGTGACGGCGGCACCGGGCCCCGCATCAAAGGCGATAAAGTTTCTGCCCAGCAGAGGCGCCGGAGCAGGCGCAAGTTTCAGAGGGGAGTCCTCAAGGTAAAGTTTCGCGTAGAATTTGGAGTTGTGGGGATCAGGCACAAGAGAGGCGTGGGAAAGCAGATGGTTTCTGTTCCGCATGAAGTTGATGCCGATGACAGGTGAAGAAAACTCCTTAAGGGGGATCGCCACCTCGCAGCTCCACATGCCTTTGCCGATGAGTGCGGCATGTTTCAGTCCGGGGCAGTTCCACTTGATGTCGGACTTTTTACCCTCAATAGCAATATCTGTGACGCCGTTGATGGCGTTGAACATCAGATGGTGTCTTGAATTGTGGTCATTTTTTCCGTCATAGAAGATCTCAACGGAGTCATCGCGCCAGGTATACATATCCCGCTGTTTGTATTGGCGTGAGATTTTGGAGACATCAGGTTCAATGCAGCGGAACCCCACATAGAGATACTTCTCATCCCGGGCGAGATAAATTTCCGTGGGGACTTCCGGCTTGTTGCCTGACAGAAGATTCATCTCAGGCACTCTGAAAGCCTTGTTCCAACCGGCTTCATCCGGTACGCCGTCAACAGTAATACCGGTGACACGGGGAGCCTTCAGGATCAGTGGGAATGAAACGTTACTTTTTTTTTTCGCTCCGGCGGCAAAAAATTTCACTTCAGGCAAAACCTTTTTGCCCTCAAGAAGAGATTGAAGATATTCACCCAATGTGGCAACGCGCCAGCGGTAGCGGTCGAAGTTCCGCACATCCCAGTCGTTATTGAAGAAGAAAGGCATCTCATTTTTCAATCTGAGAAGTTCCTCCTGTACCTTTTTACCTGCGGCGCGGAGTTCGGCACGGCCGGATTTGAGGGCTTTGGCGGCAAGCTCATCAACGGTCACAAGATAGCGGAAGTCATCAATGCCCTGACGCATGGTTTCGAGCTGCAGGGTGGGAATGATCTCTCCATCTTTTCCGGGGTAGATCATGACACTGTCTTTGGCGGAGTGGTCAAAGTCGTTCCAAACATTGTTGCGGCGGCTGCTCAGGTTCCAGAAGTAGCGTCCTTCCCAGTTGCCGATATACATATTGAATCCGGCGTTGTAGCGGTTGGAGTAGTGATTTTCATAGACACAACCGGTATAACTGAAAAAGTCAGCTTTGTGCTTTTTCGTATCCTTGCGGATCCGGCTCAATGTTTTGCGATCCTTTGCGGCACTGATGGCATAAACACGCATATCGAGATAGGGTGCCACCATTTTGGTAAAATCATCATCGCCGCAAGTGACGGCAGTATAGCCGCCCACCTCTTTCACCAGCTTGAACATTTCGGTGGCATAGCGGAATATTTTTTCATATCCGTGGCAGCCCAGCTCGTCAAACTGGTACCAGTAGATGCGGACATTGTACTTTTCAGCGCGCTTGTTGATGGCGCGGATGCAGTCACCGAAAAGTTTCTTGTAAGCGGGAGTGAGCTTTTCGGGATACATGAAAAGATTGCCCTCTTTGGAAATGGGTTCGTCGAGGAATCTTGCGATCACATCGGTGAATCCTCTGACCGCAAACCAGCAGACCACGCTTTTGAATCCGGCGGCGTTGTAGGCTTTGAGGAAGTTGTCAAGGCCGGTTTCCCGGGGATCCGCAAAGTTCAGCTGGGGCAGTTTTTCCCCCTGATAGAGAAGTTCAAGGCGTTTTTTCACATCTTTGGTCTGGCGCATGATGGCGTGCATGGGTTTGCTCACCACATCGCGCATACAGCTCTGATGTCCCTGAAGAGCAGAGGTCAGTCCGTAGTCACGGATGAACTTGAACTGCTCAGGGGAACCATAGTAGCAGCCGATGACAGGTTTGAACTCTTTCACCAGCTTGAGAGAGGTGACGCGGACGACATAAGTAAGAGTACGTGCGGGGAAGCTGCCGCTCTTGAAAGAGATTTTGCCCCGGTAGACGCCGGGTTTGGCATTTTCAGGGATCCGGACCTTCAGATAGTAGGCAAGGGCAGAGTCCGCAGGGATATCTTTCGGAGTCTCTTTTTCCAGCAGTTCGGCAATATCCCGGTACTGGAGTCCCACAAACCGGGAGCGTTGGGGCCAGACACGCAGATAACGAACTTCAGGCAGAGGCAGTTTTGCTCCGGAATCAGAAACCGCAGCTCCGGCAGAAACAAGGGTTTGGGGAGCGTTTTTCACAGCGTAAACTGAAAAAGTTTTCCCCTCATAGTGTCCGGGAGAGCCGAACATCACCAGCTGACGGTCAAATTCAGCCTGAGAAGGACGCAGTTTGGGGTGCAAAGTGCGGACATCGTCCACAACATAACTCCGGAGTCCGGAGTCATTTTTTCCGACTGAGAATTTTACATTCTCTCTCCGTGGGGCGGGAGTGATATCCTCATAGGTGGCGGGAATGGTGAATTTGCCCACAGGCGTATCAAAGACCCGCAGGGGACCCTTTGCCTGACGCTGGAGGTATTTGGCGCTTTTGGCAGGTTTGTCTGAAAAGGTGACACTGCCCAGTTCCAGTTCAATGCCGGGGGAAATGTACAAGCTGAAGTAAGCCGCCTTTTTGTCAACAGCCATCTTTGTGTTGATGGGGAAGTTGAGTTTTGTATCACCGGGGTTGAGGGGTTTGATGTTTTTACGGACATCTTTATCAAGATATGTCAGCTGCCAGCTGCCGCTCTGGTGACGGCGGTCAACGATGATGTATTTGTAATTTTTCAATGTCCCGGCGGCTATGGGGAAACGGATCTCGCCCCCCTGCATCTCGCCTTGGATGAGGATCACATCCTTTTTTGTTTTCTGCCACTTGACGGTACCGGTGAGCTTTTTACCGGCAAAGTCTTTCAGAGTCAGATCGGCTCCTGAAAGCAGGAGTGCTCCGCATGTCAGTGCTGCGGCAATAAAAAGAACTTTCATATTACTTTTCTCCTTGAAAATATATAAAAATCAATTGAATTTATTCACGGTTTTTCTGGATCATGATCTTCTGTTCCAGTTTGATGTCGCCGCCTGCGGCTGTCAGGAGTGCTTCACCGGCGGGGAAATGTTGCCAGTCGATGGTGAAGGGATTTTCCCCCGGGACAACTTCAATGGTTTTTGTCACTTTTTTACCTTTTGCGGCAGTAACTGCAAGGGTCACATTCCCTTTGTGGGAATTGGAAAAAAGCCTCCCTTTGATGCCGTCGGCGGAAAAGTAGTAGAGTGCAACACCTTTGAAAGCGCCTGAGATGCGGGGAAGCTCTCTGAAAGAGACCTCATCCACCCACATTTTTCCGATGGTGCCCTGATTGTTTTCTTTCGTATAGCCCCAGAGTCCGAAGTAGACATAGGTAAGAGTTTTCTTTACATCTGTGCGGAACTTGATGGGGGCAACGGCGCCGCCCCCCACAGGGATCTTGCCGTGAACGATATTTTTAGTGTCGGGCTGGCGGATCGCCACAGAGTGCCACCGGTGTCCGGACTCCCGGTAACCCTTGAGTTCAAGAACGTAATCCGTGTTGGGTTTCAAACGGAGCACCTGCCGCAGATAGAGGGACCCCCGGGTATTTCTTTTGTCAAGAAAGACAGCGTATTTGCCGTGAGTCTTGTGTTCAGACACAAGTTTCACCACGCCATCCACCTTGTCGTTGCGGTCAATGATCCAGTGTTTCGGGGCGCCTTTGGCATCAAGGCCCTCTTCAAAGGAGCCGTTTTTCAGCAGATTGGGCATTTCTGCGGCGCAAAGGATTGCTCCTGAAATGCAAGCGGACAACAAAAGATATTTTTTCATATTGCACAACTCCTTGCGGCTTACCACAGATCGTATTTCGACTCTGTATATACAGGGCGCCAGAAAGAGTAGATCCAGGCTCTGTCACGCACAGTTTCAAAGGGGATCTTTCCGTAAGTCATTGTGGCAACATGACTGTCAAGAAAGGTGATGTTGCACTTGTTTCCGTGGTTCAGCGCAAGCTGATAGGCATATTTACTGTCCCCTTTGGGGCGGGCAAAACAGTATTGATACTGACCGTTTCCGGCACTGTCGCCGAAGAAAGAGGTCCGGTGAGGTTTGGGATAAGAGCTGATGGGCTTGATAACATCGCCCTCGCCCACATAATAGTTGCGGGCAATGGAAAAGATACGGTTGTCAGAGGGAGTGAATGCGTCATAGGCCTTTTCCGGAACGAGTGCAGGGCAGGCAATGGAACTTTTTGTCATTTTCCCCTTGCTGTCTTTTGCATAACCTGCAATGGGGAGTCCGCTGGCGGTTTCTTTGAGTCCCAGATAGGGTGAAAGCATTCCTTCCTTAGGATCGCTGTTCCACCATGAACGCTGGTGGGGGTTTGAAGCATCGTAGGGTTCGCTGCTCCTTCTGTTCCAATAAGAGGGGGGACCTCCCTTGTTGTCGGCGGCATAGAGAACAACGGCTTTGCCGATGGTTCCGCAGTTGTTGAGACAGCTGGTGGTAAATGCTTTGGCGCGCGCCTGCTGCAAGGCGGGCAGCAGCATGGCGGCAAGAATGGCGATAATGGCGATAACAACAAGCAGTTCGATCAATGTGAACTGTAACGACCTTTGTTCTGAATGGTATTTCATTGTGCAAAATCTTTTAATTTCTTAAACAGGAGCTTTTCCGGCAGAAACATCGCCGACTCAGGGCATAATATATCACCGGAACATTATTTTTTCAACTTTGCATACACAATGTTCAGAAAAAATGCAGAAGGCTGAGAGCTGCAGTTCCACCTCCTCCGGCTGCCGGAACGCCGATGATCTCAACTTATGTCCGACATCAGGACTCAAGAGATATTTTTGTCAAAATAAATGTTTTTTATCTTTTCCCCTTGCAAACAGAGTATTGAATTGCCGGAAAGAACAAAGTATATTATATGTTAAGAGGCAATTTCAAAACTCCTCAAAATTGTCAAAGCGCCCTCGCTTCGATCTGATAAAGGGAGCGTTTTCGGCTGTTACCTTGCAGGTAGCAGCCTCAAACTACCCTTTACAGCTCTTTGCGAATGACATCTTTGCCATT
>JAFWBQ010000036.1 GCA_017507125.1 Lentisphaeria bacterium | reverse complement strand
GGTCATGCGGTGAACAACAACATCTCTGCCGGACTGCAGTTCATCAACGGCGGTTCCGCCCTTGTCAACCGTCTGACAAAGACCGATCAGCAGCTCTGGAAGGGGTACGCTTCAGATACGGTCATTTCAAACGGCAGTCAGAAGATCATCGGCGGAAAAGCCGAAAACAACACCATCTACGGCGGTTCACAGTTTGTCAGTGCCACTGCCGTCAATACTACGCTTTATGATGGTTTCATCAAGATGTTCAACGGAAGTATCGCCTCCAATACGGTGGTGCTCGGTTCTGCGTCCATGGAAAACTGGGGCGGCTGTGTCACAAATCTTGAAATCGGTAAAAATGTCCGGTGCGATTTCTGGCAGCAGGGCAAATGGAGCGGTACTCTGACCATTGCCGGCACACTGGCGCTCCATGACGGCACCGGCAGCGGGAATATCAGATTCGATGTCACCGGCAGCCGGAAATTTGATTACATGCTCGACACCTTCCAGAGCGGTGCCAACTACTCCGTTTCCGTTTCCCGGTATGCTGAAAACGGCACCTACACCCTTATCAACAGAGCTTCGGCTTTCCATAAGAGCGTCTCTCTCTACGCCGGTGACACCCTCTGCGGAACTCTTTCAGCAGGAAACAGCATCACTGTCAACAACCGCACCTACGCCCTGACAACAAGCGGCAGCTCCGTGAAACTGACCGTTTCCGGCCGGAATGCCGCCGGAGTCGCAGGAGACCTCAACGGCGATGGCGACGGAGACATCATCATGACACACAAACTCCAGGGATATGCCGGTGCATGGCTCATCGGTGAAAGACAGACCGCCTCATGGGGCAATCTGAGCAACCTGGATTACACTCAGTGGAAGATCTTTGATGTAGGCGGTACCACAACGGACTCTGAGAACGATATCTTCCTTTTCAACGCCGCTCAGAACAAACTGGGTGCCTGGGCGACCGGCGCTGACGGAAAAGTCACCGGCTGGAAAGATGTGGCTTCTTTCAACGATAATATGAATCTCCTCGGTCTGGGGGATTACAACGGTGACAACCAGTCCGACGTGCTGCTCATCTCTGATTACGGCGATTTGGGTGTCTGGTTCACTTCAGGCGCCAAAACCGGCTGGAAACGGTTCCAGAGTCTGGGCAAAGAGTGGCACATCGCCGCCATCGGCGACTTCAACGGCGACGGCAGGGACGATGTGGCAGTCACCCACAAAGCCGGCTTCGCCGGATGCTATCTCACCCAGGCAGACGGCACCGTCAAGTGGTCAAATCTGGATCAACTCAACGGCAATGAAGTTGCCGGTGCGGGTGACTTCAACGGCGACGGCGTGGATGACATTTTGCTGAAAAAAGGCAACTACTGCGGCGCCTGGATCGTCGAAAACGGCAACGCCAAAGGCTGGATGGGGCTGGGCAATATCGGCTCCGACAGAGATATCGAACAGATCGGTGACTTCAACAACGACGGCGTGGATGACCTGAGGATCAGAGTCAGCAACGGCGCTGTGGGAGCTTTGCTGGTCAACGGCGCCAACAATCTGGAATGGCACTATTACGGCTCCCTCGGTAAAGAGTGGGAAACTTCTCTGGCTGCGGTTCTTTAATTACTGAAACGGATCATTATGACACCACAGAAAAAAGTTATATTTGTGACCGGCGCCAACGGCTACATCGGATCACATGTCGTGGAAAGTCTGCTCAAATGCGGTGCAGAAGTCATTGCAGCAGATATTTCCTGTTCTTATGTCCCCTCTGAGGCAAAACGGATCGAGTGCGACATTTTCAACACCCCGGCAGAGGAACTTCTGCAGGGGAAGCTCCCTGACGCCTGTCTCCATCTTGCCTGGCGCGCAGGGTTCCAGCACGGATCCCCGCTGCACATGGAAATGCTTTCGGCACACTATACTTTTCTTTCGCAGATGATCCGGTGCGGTGTCAAACAGATCGGCGTCATGGGCAGCATGCACGAAGTGGGCTATTTTGAGGGCGCCATTGATGAAAACACCCCCTGCAAGCCCCTTTCCCTTTACGGCATCGCCAAAAATGCCCTGCGTCAGGCAACGGAGCTGCTCTGCCGGGAAAATGATGTCATTTTCCAGTGGCTGCGGGGCTACTATATTCTCGGTGACGATGCCCGGAACCACTCTGTCTTTGCCAAGATCCTTGAAGCTGCCGCCGCAGGCAAAAAGGAGTTTCCCTTCGTTTCCGGCAAAAAGTGCTATGACTTCATCTCAGTGACCGGTCTGGCGGATCAGATCGCCGCCGCCATCATGCAGAAAGAGGTCACAGGGATCATCAACTGCTGCTCCGGAAGAGCTGAAAACATCGGGAGCATTGCGGAAAAGTTCATCCGCGAAAACGGTCTTGATATCTCTCTGCAGTACGGCGTCTTCCCCGACCGCGCCTACGATTCTCCGGCGGTATGGGGAGACGATACAAAAATCAAAACCATCCTTGCAAAGCGCTCTGAACAATGAAACGTCTCTCTGTTTTTTTCTTTTATGACGGCGACGGTAAAGTCGACCGCTATGTGGACTTTTTTCTGCAGGATCTGAAAAAGAGTTCAGATTTTCTTCTGGTGGTCTGCAACGGCACACTGAGTGTTGAAGGTGAAAAGATACTCAGAAAAAATGCCGATGATATCCTTGTCAGAGAGAACACAGGTTTCGACATCTGGGCATACAAAACCGGTCTGGAACACATCGGCTGGGAAAAGGTGACAGGATATGATGAACTGGTGCTGTGCAACTTCACCTGCTTCGGTCCTCTTTATCCCTTTGCCGGGATGTTTGCCGAAATGGAGTCGAAAAAGGATCTTGATTTCTGGGGGATCACCAAATTCAACAAAGTGGATTACGATCCCTTCGGTACCATCTGCTACAACTGCATTCCTGAGCATCTCCAGTCCAACTTCATCGTCATCCGCAACAGACTTCTCAACAGCAGAGAGTTCCGGGAGTTCTGGGAAAAGATGACCCCCGTGGTCAACTATTACGAAGCCATCGGCAAATATGAAGCGATCTTTACCAAAAAGTTTGCCGATATGGGCTACAAATGGGCGCCTTATGTTGAAGCAGAGGATATGAATGATACAGCGACACAGCCTCTGCTGATGTGTTCACTTGAATTGATCCGCGACCGCCGCTGCCCCATCGTCAAGCGCCGGATGTTTTTCCAGAATCATTTTGACATTCTTTCAGAGACTGACGGCAGCAACTGCCGGAAAACTCTGGAATACATTGAGAAAAACCATCTCTATGACACCTCCATGATCTGGGAGAATCTTCTCAGGAGCGTCAACATGGCTGACCTCAAATGTGCCATGAATCTCAACTATATCCTGCCTTCAGAGATCTGCGGCGCACCTTCAAAGAGCAGAACGGCACTCATATTCCACCTTTATTTCAAAGATCAGATCTCCTACTGCCGGCGTTATGCCGCCAACATGCCTCCTGACACAGATGTCTTCGTGGGCGTCTCTTCTGAGGAGTGCCGCCGTGAGGTGGAAAATTCATGGAAGAATGTGACACAGGGCAAACTTGTGGTCCGCACCGTGCCCAACCGGGGCAGGGATCTGGGCACACTGCTGATCGAATTCAAAGATGAGGTCCCCAAATATGACTACATCTGTTTTGCCCATGACAAAAAAGCCGGTCAGACCAAACCTCAGTCTGTGGGCATCGGCTTCAGGGACAAGTGCTTTGAAAATACGCTGGGTACAGCGGAGTATGTGCAGAACGTCATCAAAACCTTTGACAACAACCCTGCCCTGGGACTTCTGATGCCGCCGCCGCCCTGCCACGGGCCCTACTACTTCACCTTGAAGGACTCCTGGGGACTGAACTACGGGATCACTCAGGAGTGGCTGAACAAACTGGAACTGAAAGTGCCCATTTCCCCCTTCAAGATGCCTGTTGCGCCTCTGGGCTCCTTCTTCTGGTTCCGGAGCAAAGCCTACAAGACCATGCTCGCCTACCCCTGGAGCTATGATCTCTTCCCGCCGGAGCCCCTGCCGGGTGACGGGACCGTGCTCCATGCTCTGGAACGGCTGCGTCCCTTCGCTGTCCAGCACGACGGATTCTACAGCGCCTGGGTCATGACCGACGATTATGCCAGAGTGGAGCTGAACAATTGCCAATTCATGCTCACAGAGATGCTGCGCGCCTGCGACAGCCGTGCCTGCAACTTTCTCGGAGTCATCATGGATCTTCAGGCGGCCTTCAACAAGGTGGAAAAATTCAGCCGTCAGTGGTTCAAGCTCATGGCGCAGCGTCATCTGCCCCCTTCCACCCACGCTTTCTGCAAGCGCTGCTATCAGCTGGCACACAAAACGACCCGAAAAATCACCGGAAAAAAGTGACCTATGGATAAAAACGCCTCCGTTCCTGAAGATCCTGCCGCCGCTCTTCTGCCTGACCAAATCAGCCGCCGTCTCTCTGAGACCTATCTGGAAAGACTCAAAGACGCAAAGTTTTCAGAAAAAGTTATGCGCTACGAAAACTGGCAGCTCAGGCTCCACGCAGACTACCTGAGTTCAGAGCTTGCCAAAAGTCAGAAAGCGCTGAAAGAAGCTCTGCAAAACGCTCCGCAGCTGAAGAGTGCCCCCACTTTCTCAGAAAAGCTCCGTGCCGGAGTGCTGCGGAGCCGGGAAAAACTTTCCGGCTCCGGCGTCAGGGGCGGATACAGAAAATGGCGTCTCTGGAACCGTGCCGGAAAGGATCTGATCTTTTCCGGAGATTTTTTCCGCTTCCTCGCACTGCAGAAGACCATGGAAAAACTCACCGTGACAGAAGATACAGGACTCCGGCTCCCTGCCGGAGTTCCCCTGACCTCGATCCTTGTTTCAGCTTCCGGCAGCGGGGAGCAGACCGTGCGCTTTCTTGAAACGCTCTTTCAAGGCGCCCCCGGGATCCCCTTTGAGGTCATTGTTCTCGGCACTTCAGAACCAAAAGCCTTTGCCCCCCTTGCCGGACTTTACCCCGGAGTCCGGTTCATCAGCGCCCCGGACCGGAAAAAGATCCTGGAAACTGCCGGAGGGGAATATCTCTTTTTTGCCGATGACAGCATGATCCTGCTCCCCGGTGCTCTGGAGGAAATGGCAGCAGCCCTCTTCCGTCATCCCGGCAGCGGTGTGATCGGCGGCAGCGTCTTTCACGCTTTCACCGGTGAACTCCTTGAAAGCGGCACCCTGGTCTGCCGCGACGGCAGATTTCTCTGCGAAGGCACCGGGGAGGACCCTGAGGAGGAAAGTCTCAGCTTTTTCAGAGAGACCGACCTCTTTTTATACAGCGGCATCATCACTTCCAGAGAGCGCTTTGAAAGCTGCGGAGCAGATGACACCGCCACGCCCGCCGGAAGAGCTGCTTACGCCGCAAGAGTGCGGAACAGCGGCTTCGTGAACCGGATCATGCCTTTGGCACGGCTCCTCCACACAGGGGAGATACCGGAACAACTCTTTGAAGATGAAACGCTCCGGCAGTCGGTGGAACCCCTTATGGCCGGTGCCCTCTATGACACACCGGAGGAACGGTGCGAAAAACGCAAGTTCGCCAAACCCGCCGTGCTCTACATCGACGCAGAGATCCCCCGGGCGGACCGGGGTTCCGGAGGTATGGATGTGATCTTCTTTGTGGAGTACATGCTCAAAAGAGGATATCATGTCACCTTTTTCGGTGAAAACAACCCCTGTTTCGTTCCCAAGTACACCCCTGTGCTGCGGCGGCTCGGCGTGGAGTGCTTCTGCAGAAGCAGAAGGGAGCTGGATGAATACATGAGCCTTTACGGCAAAAATTTCAGCGTCGCTTTTCTTTCCCGGGTCTATCAGGCACAGAACTTTGACTTTGCGGTCCGCAGATTCATGCCTCAGGCGGTCATCATTTTCAACACCGTGGATGTCCACTTTGTCCGCGAAAGGCTGGAAGCCGAACTCAACGACTCCACCGAAGGACGCCTCAAAGCCATGCTGACTGAACAATTGGAACTGACCGTCATGTCCCGCTCCGATTCAGTCATCGTCATCAGCTCCGATGAAAAAGAGATGCTTCAGAATCAGTACGGCATGGATAACTGCCGGCACATTCCCCAGGCGCGTGAGATCCACGGCTGCAAGGCACCGGCAGCGGGACGCTCCGGAATGGTTTTCATCGGCAGCGCCCATCCCCCGAATCTGGATGGTCTGAAATACTATGTGGAAGAGATCCTGCCTCTGCTCAAAGAGAAGAACCCCGGAAAAGATCTGACTTTGACCGTCATCGGCGAAGCGCTCCGGGATGAGATCATGGAACGGGAGGATATGGCGGTGGTTGCCAACGCTCCGGAACTCCGCTTTGCCGGATTCGTCGAGGAGCTGGGGGATCATCTGGACCGCGCCAGATTGACCATCGCCCCCCTGCGTTACGGTGCCGGTACAAAGGGCAAGGTCGCGTCAAGCATGTCCTACGGCGTGCCCTGTGTCAGCAGCGCCTTCGGTACCGAGGGGACCGGTATGATCCACAACGAAAACATCCTTGTTGCCCATACACCGGAGGAGTTCGCAGATGCTGTGACTCAGCTTCTCAACGACGACACTCTCTGGCAGAAACTTTCAGAGGGCGGTTTGAAGTTCCTGAAGGAAAACTACGCCACCGCCGCCGTGGAAGAGAAAATGGATGCACTCTGGGAAGAGGCAGCCAACTACCGGAAACTTCAGGAGGAGATCTGGCGGAACTGTACCTTTGAGGATTGGAAGGAGCTCTGTGCCGCACCTCCCCGTGAGCCGGAGCTTTTACGGGCGCTGCGCACGATTTTGCGTTACAACAATGCAGCCATATTCTGCGAAACGCCTGACGGCACACCCCCCGCCGGAGAAGAGTTCCACTCTCCCCGGATGAAGTACGGCAGCACTGTTCTGCTGGAAAAGGAGAACTTTGACTTCATCGTTCTTTCTGAAGCTCCGGGAGGTGATGGTTTTTCACAGCAGCGCCTTTTCCACGCGGCGCTTCTGGCTCACGACGGTGCACGGCTCATCATGCCCCTGCCGCGCCGGGGTGCAGAAGAACTCTACAGCTTTCTGCAGCAGGAGCTGAAGTTCCACCGGATCTTCTATTCGCCTTACTGCAACTGTCTCTGCCTGAGCAAGCTGATCCCCTCTCAGACCGGTTGGGAATAAGCTGCCGTTCCGGGAACTTCACTTCCCGCCGGAAACTTTCTCAAGGGGAAGCAGATCCTTTAAAAAAAAAGGTTGAGGGAGTTGGGGCGGGCCGAAACGTCGGCTTCGGAATAACTCGCAGCTGTAACTAGCTGCGAGAATCGAAAACTGAACTCCCCTTTTCCCCTTGTCACGGCGTAGTTTAACGAAGCCGGAAAACCTTTT
>JAFWBQ010000035.1 GCA_017507125.1 Lentisphaeria bacterium | reverse complement strand
ACCTTTGCGGGCAACTGACAGGAAAGACGGTGCAGATTTGTACACAAGTTACTGAACCGCCGTATGCCGAACGGCACGTACGGTGGTGTGAGAGGACGGGACTGGCGAGGTTGTCCCTCAAAAGTCCCTCCTACTCGATTGGCAATTTCTGAATCGAGGCTTATTCCCAAGCCTTGTTGCCCCAGATGCCGTCAGGTCCCCAGACGGGTTCGCAGCCCCGTTCAGCGGCAAGACGGCAGGCTTCTTCCACCCGGTCAAGGTGATCGGGAATATAGTTGAAGTAATCAGGGAAGCTGTACTGCTCGTGGGTCATCAGTCCCACCACATCCTGATCGGCAGGGAGTTTTGCAAAGATTTTGTTGATGGCGTCGATATCATTGTAGTTGCAGCAGAGGATATTGGTTCCCAGCAGAATGTCATATTTGCGATCGTACAACATGCGTCCGCCCCTCATAAGGTAGCAGGCAACATCCTTTTCATAGTGATAACCGATATCAGTGACTTCCACGGTGTGAGCTTTTTCGGTGACACTGACGATGCTGCCGAGATAACCGCCGGTGAGACAGCGGGTGCCGCGCTCCTGAAGAACGCGGAAATTTTCAGGATTGGTCATCGCCCAGTGGATCACCATGGGCGGAGTGAAACACTCAGGACCCGCAAAGCGGCAGACTTCATTGTAGATCAGGTCATGATCCGCCGCAAGTGTTGCCCCGTCTGAATGCTGGTAGGGCCGGTCGGGAAATTCGCTTTTGGCGTGGAACGAAAGCTGAAGCCACTCTTTATTGGCTTGAAACTCCTCTTTGTAATCCTCAGGAACATCCGCAAGGGTGAAGTCCTTGTGGTGGTCATCGGCGTAAAAGAGGTTCAGCAGGAACTTTGAATTGTATTGATCGTGGATCTTTTTCAGACGTCCCAGGAACATGGTATCAAAGATGGAGGCTGGTTTCAGCCGGGTGATGTCACGCAGGAAGAAACAGCAGTCATCAAAGAAAAAGTAACAGCGCTTATAGGATTTTTTATCCCACATGACGGTAATGGTCAACGTCCTTTCGCCGAAGTAGTCAGAGGCGGCGGCAGTGATCTTGTTGATCTTCTGAGTCAGACGCACAGAGGCGGAAAACTGACGGTCAAAACGTTCTGCCGGAACGCCGTTGACGGTGACTTCTGCCTGGGGATCGGCAAGACCTTCGATCCTGATCTCAAGATAATCTTCTGTTTCAATACCATGGTGACGGGTCAGCACAGCACCATCGCGAAAATTGGTGATTTCAAGCATTTTTTTCTCCTTGGATTTATTTGCTTTTTTATTGGCTCTGTTCCCATTACGGGTAGGTAAAATAACTTTATCAGAAAATTTTTACAGACCGCTTTTTATTTTTGAGGATTCAAAAATGAAAAGCGTTACTGAAAAAGGTTTTCCGGCTTCGTTGAACTACGCCGTGACAAGGGGAAAAGGGGAGTTCAGTTTTCGATTCTCGCAGCTAGTTACAGCTGCGAGTTATTCCGAAGCCGACGTTTCGGCCCGCCCCAACTCCCTCAACCTTTTTACCGACCTTTATCGGGAACAGCGCTTTTTTATTTGTCCCAGCATTCGTTGCCCCAGATCCCTTTTGAGAACCAGGCGGGTGTGCAATTGTATTCCTGAGCCAGACGGCAGGCTTCCTCCACCCGATCCAGATGATCGGGGATATAGTTGAAGTAGTCCGGGAAACTGTACTGTTCGTGGCTCATCAGACTGATGATCTCCTGTTCGGGGGGCAGTGCGGCGAACTTTTTCTGCAAGGTAGCGATATCATCGTAATTGCAGCAGACCATTCCGGTGCCGAAGACGATATCATATTTGCGGTCATACCAGACAGGTCCGCAATCGACGAGACAGTGTGCCACATCCTGTTCATAGTGATATCCCACATCGGTGACGGCGACAGAGTGGGATTTTTCAGAGACACTGACGACGCACCCCAGATATCCGCCTGAAAGGCACCTGGTGCCCCGCTCTTTGAGAATATGGAAATTTTCAGGATTGGTCATCGCCCAGTGGAGCACCAAAGGAGGCGTGAAACACTCAGAACCTGCAAAGCGGCAGACTTCATTATAGACCTCATCGTAGTCGGCAGCCAGTTTGGCGCTGTCGGCGTGCTGATAAGGCCGGTCGGGAAATTCGCTTCTGGCGTGGAACGAAAGCTGGAGCCATTCTTTATTGGCCTGGAACTCCTCTTTATAATCTGCCGGCATGTCCGCAAGGGTGAAATCCTTGTGGTGGTCATCGGCGTAAAAGAGGTTCAACAGAAACTTTGAGTTGTATTTTTCGTGGATCTTTTTCAGGCGTCCGAGGAAGAAATTGTCAAAGATGGATACCGGTTTCTGCCGGGTGATATCACGCAGAAAGAAACAGCAGTCATCAAAGAAAAAGTGGCAGCGTCTGAAAGATTTTTTATCCCACAGAACGGTGATGGTGAGACTCTTTTGACCGTAGTAATCATCGGCTGCCGCCGTGATTTTGTTGACCCTTTGAGTCAGGCGCACTGTGGCAGAAAAGAGACGGTCGCGCCGGTCAGCAGGAACGCCGTTGACGGTAACTGCCGCCTGAGGATCGGCAAGACCTTCGACTTTTATCTCAAGATGATCTTCCCTTTCTGTGCCGTTGTAACGGTTGAGAACCGCACCATCGCGCAAATTGGTGATCTCAAGCATTTTTTTCCTCCCTGGTTATTTGCATTAAAGGCTTTCGTCTTGTATATTATACTATGGTGAAGGATAAATTAAAATATGCCAAAAAGGACATCTTGCGGCATAAAAGGACACTCTCTTTCAAATCCTGAAAAAAGGGGGATTTCAATGGGATATTTTGACGATTTGCAGCTGTTGAATGTGACTCAGGTCAGAAACTACGGCGTTTCAGAAACAGAATTGATCCTGACTCCCCATTACTATCTGGGAGTGATATGCGGCGAATTGCTGCTGGAAGAGACAGTTGAATCCCGTCCCATGGTCTACCTGACTCCCAAAGGGATCCTGACCCCCAACGGTTGGAACTCCCCGCCCCGTGCCTGCCGGGATAACTTTTATATCGAGATCACAGGGGAAAGGGCAAAACGTTTTTTTGCAGCCTTCGGGGCAGAAAAGAAGTGCCGTCACTTTTTTGTTGCTGATCCGGCGCCTTTTCTGGCGCTGCTGAGTGAAATGCGCCAGCTTTTTATGGCGCCGCCGCCTCTTGCTCAGATAGAGTCGGTTTTATGTCTGGAACAGTTTGCCGCACTTCTTGAGCGTTCGCTCCGTTATCCCGGATCGGGACGGATCCCCCGTATCGAACAGACCATGGAATCCATTACAAAGGATCCGGGGCGCAAGTGGGATTTCAAAAGCGAAGCTGACAGATGCGGCATAACCTTGCGCCACTGGAACCGTCTTTTTACCGCTGCGGCATCGGTTCCGCCCCACGCCTTTGTGGCACGCTGCCGTCTGCGCCTTGCCAAAGAATTGCTTGCTTCCGGAGAAAAAAGCGTCAAGGTTATTGCTTCAGAAGTTGGATTTGAGGGGCCATCGGAGTTTTCGCGCTTTTTCAAAAGAATGTGCGGCATGACTCCCGGAGAGTTCAGAAAAAGCCGGATGGTCTGAAAGAGCGGTTTTTTATTTTCAAAGAGAGAGAAGGGATATTGCAATTTTTCTCCTGTGGAGTTATATTATAAGAAATATTTTTCTATTCACAAAACAGGAGGGCAAGATGAGAAGTTTGATCCTGAGTGTACTTTTTTGTCTGACAGCAGTTGCACTCTGCGGTTGTTTTTCAACCGACAACAATTATCTCAATCCCAGAGATTTTGCATCGCGCCTTCAGGAGTCAGGGGTCCCGGTCTCTTCTGTGCGGGATCTTCCCGGCGCACCCTTCAAAGCCACTTCAGGCGCAGCCATCATGGTGGGCAATTCTGAAATCGGCGTCTACAAATATGACCGCACTTCCAAAGTGCAGACGGAACGGATCCGCAAACGTGAACGTACCGGCAGAGTCTACATCAATGGTATCCCTTATCCCGTTGAGGTCCACGGTTCTTTCATGTTCATGGGGTTGGAAAAAAATACCCGGAAACGTGACATCATCAGGGTGATCCGCAGATTCAACTGAAAAACGCATAAAGTTCCCGGCGGTACCTCAGGGGAAAGTATGGGAATAAATAAGAGTCAAAGGAGTTTGGAAAAAAATGGACAACGAACTTAAGCAAATGGGAAAACGATTGGGCGAACTTCGTACCATTATGGATGTTTCAGTTGCGGAAATGGCCCGGATCACAGGGGTCTCCGAGGCTGAATACATTGCTCATGAGGCTGGAGAAATCGACAGCTCCTTTACTTTCATTTACCGGTGCGCCGAAAGACTTGGCGTGGATATGAGCGATCTGGTCACAGGCGATACCCCGAAACTGAGCTTTTACAATGTGACCCACGCCGAGGAGGGAGGCATGCCCATCCGCCGGCGCGCAGGATTTGAATATCTGCATCTTTCCCCTCTCCTCAAGGATCGGCAGGCAGATCCCTTTCTGGTGACAGCCCCACCGCAGGAGGAAAATTGCACCATCCATCTTTCCACCCACGAAGGGCAGGAGTTTGATTATATCCTCAAGGGCAGACTCAAGGTGCAGCTTGAGGACAAAATCGAATATCTGGGCCCCGGTGACAGTATTCAGTATGATTCCTCCCGTCCCCACGGCATGATCGCTGTCGGTGATGAGGAGTGCCAGTTTCTGGCTGTGGTGATCCGTTCTGAAGGAACTGCGCCTGAGCTGAAATACGTTTCCAACGCCGTTTCTCCCTCTGTGGGCGATGAACTTGTCTACCACAAGTTCATGAGTGAGACTCTGGATTCTGAAGGCATGCTTACGGATGTGAAGTTCCACTATCCTGACAACTTCAATTTCGCCTTTGACGTTCTTGATGTGCTGGCTGAAAAGAAGCCCGATCATACCGGACTGCTTTACGTCGACAAACACCGGAACACCACACGTTACTCTTTTGCCGAACTGGCACGGCGCTCTGCTCAGGCTGCCAACTATTTCAGTTCCGTCGGCATCCGCAAGGGGGACCGGGTGATGCTGGTTTTGAAGCGTCACTATCAGTTCTGGGTGGTGCTCAATGCGCTCCACCGCATCGGAGCTGTGGCAGTCCCTGCTTCAAATCAGCTTCAGGTCAAGGATTATATCTACCGCTTCCAGCAGGGGGGCATCGCCGGTATCGTCTGTACCCCTGATGACGGATGCGCCGACTTTGTGGATATGGCCGCAAAGGAGTGTCCTGACTTCAAATACAAGTTCATGGTCAATCAGCCCAGAGAGGGATGGCTTGACTTTGACGGTGAAGTCAAGCGTTTCAGCAGCTTCTTTGAAAGACCTGCCGATTTGAAGGTCACGGATCCCTCCATCATGTTCTTCAGCTCCGGAACTTCCGGCTATCCCAAGATGGTGGAGCATAACTTCACCTATCCTTTGGGCCATATCATCACTGCCCGCTGGTGGCACAATATCCAGCCCGGCGGCGTCCACCTGACCATCAGCGACACGGGCTGGGGCAAAGCGCTCTGGGGCAAGATCTACGGACAGTGGCTCTGCGAAAGCACTGTTCTGGCCTATGACTTTGACCGCTTTGATGCGGCGGATATCCTGACCCTTTTCAAAGAGTACCAGATCACCACTTTCTGCGCGCCGCCCACCATGTACCGTTTCTTCATCCGCGAAGATCTTTCCAAATATGATCTTTCCAGTTTGAAGTATGCCAATATCGCAGGTGAAGCCCTCAATCCTGAGGTTTTCAACCAGTTCTACAACGCCACCGGCATCAAGCTGATGGAGGGCTTCGGTCAGACCGAGACCACCATGACCATCGGCAATCTGGTGGGAATGACGCCCAAACCCGGCTCCATGGGCAAGCCCAGTCCCGCCTACAAAGTGGAACTGGTCGATCCCGATTGCAAACCTGTTGAAGTGGGAGAAGTTGGCGAAATCTGTATCCGCACTGAAAGAGATCAGACCTGCGGCATGTTTTCACGTTACTATCGCAACGATGAACAGACCAATGAGAGCTGGCATGACGGTCTCTATCACACCGGCGATACCGCCTGGAAAGATGAGGACGGTTATTACTGGTATGTGGGCAGAACTGATGATCTTATCAAATCCTCCGGCTACCGTATCGGTCCCTTTGAGGTGGAAAGCGTCCTGATGGAGCTGCCCTATGTTCTTGAATGTGCCGTGGTGGGTGTGCCCGATGAAGTCCGCGGTCAGCTGGTCAAGGCCTATATCGTGCTGACTCCCGGCAAAGAACCCTCTGAGGCCCTTGTCAAAGAGATCCAGGAGTATGTGAAAAAGCATACCGCGCCCTACAAATATCCCCGTGCCGTGGAGTTCATCGACGCCATGCCCAAGACCATCAGCGGCAAGATCAAACGCAACGAACTTCGTAAACGCTGATGAAAGAAAAGATCCTTATCCTCGGCGGCGGCGTTTCAGGAAAAGCCGCCGCTTTGCTTGCCCGGAAAAAGGGGGCGGAGCCTGTGATCCTCAATGACGGGGATGATGTCTCTTTCCCGGATGATGCCCGGATGATCGTCACCAGTCCGGGGGTGCATCCTTTGCGCTCACAGCTCTACAAGGCGGCGCAGGGATCCGGCAAAGAGTTCATCAGTGAAATGGAGTACGGGTTCCGCCACTTCAAAGGACGGGTCGCCGCCATTACCGGAACCAACGGCAAGACTACAACCACTGAACTGACTGTCTTTCTCCTCAATGAAGCGGGGTTCAACGCTGTGGGTGCGGGCAATATCGGTCTGCCCCTCTCTGAAGTTGCCGCACAGGATGAACAGCCGGAGATCGCCGTGGTCGAGGTCAGCTCGTTTCAGCTGGAACTGGTTGAAAGTTTTGCACCCTTCTGTTCCGTGCTTCTCAATTTGGAGTCTGACCACGAAGATCGCTACGCCGGGGGATTTGAAGAGTACTGCGCCGTCAAGAAGAAAATTTTTGACCGTGTTCCCCCCGAAAATCAGATTTACGGACTTTCTTTTGCAAATGCTTCCCGCCGCGTTACTTATGAAAATAATATGCTGTGCATTGATGGAAAAGAGCTCCTTGATGTGACGCAAACTGCTCTTTCAGCGCCCCACAACCGGGAAAATCTTGCGGCGGCAGCAGAGCTTTTCCTGCGTCTTGCTCCCGGAAAGATCGGTTTGCTCCCGGAAGCGGTGAAAAAGTTCCAATGCGGAAAACACCGGATCGAATTTTTTCATGAAGCTCAGGGAAAACGTTTTTATGATGACTCCAAAGGTACCAATCCCGCAGCTGTTGCGGCGGCAGTGAATGCGGTGCCGGGAAAAGTGGTTCTGCTGGCAGGAGGACTTGACAAGGGAATGGATTTTTCAATTCTTTCCTCCGTCGCCCACCGGGTGCGGATGGCGGTCCTCTGCGGTCAGTGCCGGGAACCCATCGGGCAGGTGTTCCGGGATGCCGGTGTGCCGGTATGGGATTGCGGTACCGATTTTGAATATGCTGTCGACACGGCTCTTCACGCTGCATTCAACGGCGACTCTGTTCTGCTTTCGCCGGGGTGTGCCAGTATGGATATGTTCAAAAACTATCAGGAACGGGGCGAAAAGTTCAAAAGCCTCGTTTTGAAAAAAATATAAAGTCTGCACAAAGGAAAGTTTTCAATCATGTTCAAAATCCGGCTTTTCATTTTTCTCTTTTTTGCCTGTATCGTTCTGAGCGCCGCCAAAGCGCCCCGGATCACTGAAATTTCAGGAAGAGTAGAGCAGATCACTGATATTGAGATCGTGGTTTCTCATGCCGTCCCCGTGGTACGTACCGCTGCTGCGGAACTTCAGCAGATGCTTTCAACTGTCACCGGGAAAAAGATTTCTGTGGTGAAGCGTCCCTCCGGGGGCAAACGGTTTTCCATCATTCTGGGGGATTGCACTCCTTTGCAGAACGCCGGACTTGATGTGAAGAAACTCCCCCCTGAAGGCTACTATATGGTGCGCCGGGGAAACACTCTTTATCTGGCAGGAGCTGATGATCCGAAACAGGATCCGCTGAAACGGATCTACATCTACCACAAACGGGGAACTCTGAGCGCCGTCTATGACTTTCTGGAGCGCTTTGCAGGAGTCCGCTTTTACTTCCCCGGCAGATACGGCACCATCGTTCCCGAAAAGAAAGGGATTTTTCTGCCTGAAAAGCTCCGCATCATTGAGCGCCCCGACCGGGCGATGCGGACCATGTATTTCGGCCCCCTCTACCGCTGGTATGATGAAACGACTCCTTTCAAAGCCGGATTCAATCTGCAGCAGCTCCGCATGAGATACAGCGAAAGTGCCTATCCTTTCTGCCACGGACTCAACAGTTTGGATTTTGTCAGGCGTTTCGGCAAAACCAACCCTGAATTTTTCGCCCTGCAAAACAACGGCAAGCGTTTTATTGAAGGTGACCGTCCCGGATTCAAAGGGCAGCTCTGCTTCTCAAGCGGCATCCGCGAACAGATCTTCCGGGATGCCAAAAGATACTTTCAGGGGGCGAAACCTCAGGAGGTCACAGGCAAACATTACTGGTCAGAAAGCCTTGCTTTCGGCAAAAATTTCTGCGTCATGCCCCAGGACTGGATGTACTGGTGCAACTGTGAAAAATGCCGGAAGATCGCTCCCGGAGGCAGAGATGAGGTTTACAGCAACCCCAAATACCGTCAGGCAGTGAGCGACTTCATGTGGCGCTTCACCAGCGAAATCGCCGAAAGACTTGCCCAAGAGGGCTTTGACTGCGTTATCAATCAGATGGCATACTCTCCTTATGACAAAGTGCCCAACGGGAAGATCGCCCCCAATGTCCAGGTGCAGGTGGCGGTCAACGGTCTGGGCGGTGATGGTGTGCAGGATAAAAACGACATTCAGAAGATGAAAATGTGGGCGGAAAAAATGGGACATCCCGTCATGCTCTGGACCTACGCTCAGGGCAAACACATGCGGAAAAACATTCCCGGCGTTCCCCCTATGATGCCCCGCCATCTGGGACGCTTCATCGACCGCAGTGCCCCCTACTTTGACGGCGGATTCTTTGAGGCTGAAACCGATTACTTTATCTTCGGCTATCTCAACTTTTTCATCGTTTCCAAAAAACTGTGGAACAGCTCTCTTGATACGGAAAAGCTCCTTGATGAGCACTATTCGGTCATGTTCGGCAAAGGTGCGCCCATGATGAAAAAGTTCTATGAAACTCTGGAAGATATCTGGACAAAAAAGATTCTCGGAACTGTTGAAATGACCTCCATCGGGCCTGTGACCAAAGTCCCTGAAGCCTTTGAGATCTGGACAAAGATCTATTCCCCGGCGCAGATCGCCGCATTCCGGAAACTTTTTGACGCCGCCCGGAGCGCCGCAAGAGCCGACCGTGGGGCTGTGGAGCGTATTGAATTTATCCGCAAACAGATGCTTGGTCCCATTGAAGAGGCTTTTAACAAGTACCACAATGCCCAGAAAGCTCTTGATTTCTGGCAGCTTCCCCTCTATACCAAAGGATATTTGAGAACTCTTTCAGGAGGTGCCAACGAAGTTGCGACCTCTGTTGAGGTACGGGAAAATGGAAAAGAGTTGATATTCCTCTTTGAGTGTCAGGAGCCCGCCATGAAAAATATCAGGATCAAGGCCGCCCGGAACGGCGACCGGAATTTGTGGGAGGACTCCGCCATTGAACTTTTCCTCAATCCTTCCGGCGACCGGAAAAATTATTATCAGATCATCATCAACGCCGCAGGCTTCGTTACCATGTATAAACATGCTCCCGGTGCCAAACCGGTCATTTCCCCCACACCCATGATCAAAACTGTCGCGTGGAAAAAAGCGGACTCCTGGGGACTTTCTGTGACACTGCCTGTCTCATTTGCCGGACTTGACAAAAGATCACAAATCCCTGTGAATTTCGGCAGAAACCGGGCATTGACCGATGGTACCGTCAAACACAAATATTATCACTGGAACCCCATCGCCAAGCCGGAAAAGGGATTCCATGATCTGCGGATCTGGGGCGTGCTGACCAGAGAGAACACGTCAAAGAATCTGGTGAAAAATGACTCCTTTGCCGGCGGAAAGACAAACTGGCATCTCTGGTGCCGCGGCGGCGCCAAAGGGGGATCCGCCCATACTTTTGACAAAACTCTCTTTATTTCAGGCGGTCAGAGTCTTCACTTCAAAAATAAAGAGGGCAACAGCATGAATGCCGTTCAGTTCCTCAAAGGATTGAAACCCAATACCCGCTATCAGCTTTCCTATTTTTTCCGCTGCAAGGATCTCAAGGGGAAATACGGCGCCGGAGCCTATATCCACTTCAGCAGCAATTACGGATTTGCGTTCCCCAAAACCCGGATCAACGGCACAAGAGAGTGGAGCCGTGAAGTCCATACCTTTACCACGCCTGCTGCGTTTGACAAAAAAACAGTGCCCTCTGTCGGTCTGTGGATCTGGAACGCAGGCGGCGAAGCGTGGTTTGACTGCATAAGAATAGAAGAAATCAAATAAGTGCATAATAAATAAGGAGATGGTATGATAAATAACTGACATTCGCGGTTTCTGCGAACAGCGTGTAAATTATGGCGATTAACATTGCACGTCTGGGAGCGGACAGATTGCAGACTGCATATTTATTTGGAGCACATTGAAAGATGTTGACTT
>JAFWBQ010000034.1 GCA_017507125.1 Lentisphaeria bacterium | reverse complement strand
ACCAGCAGTTCAATCAGCGTGAACGCTGATTGAGTGAAGATGTGAAGGTGTGAAGAGCATTTTTGACTGTTGTCAAAAATGCGTGAAGTGCGCCCTGTCGGGCGTAAGGATGTGTCGTTTTTAAATTTTGAAAAACAGTTCTGTTGTGCAGTAGTAACCAACAGTTCAATCAGGGTGAATATTGATTTTTGAGTTTCTTTTTTCATTTTTTTACTCTCCATTGATTATTTGGCAGGGAGTTCTTCAAGGGTGATGTCATCGAACCAGACCGTACCCGTGGCGTTGAAGATACTCAGGCGCGTGTATGGAGTGATTTTTTTGCCTGTGACCGTTGTGCCGGTGGTGGGAGAGGTTTTGAACTCAAAACTCTGACGCACCCATTTGCCGGAGCTGCCAATCAGGAAATTGGTGGGATACCAGTTGTTGCCTGAGTCAAAGAAGTTGAAAACCACACCGCCGCCCTTTTTAATGGGAAGCACATTTTCATACCAGATGTACCCTGAAAGACGGTATCTGGTATTGGCTTTCAGCTGGGGCAGATACTGGCAGATGTGCATGAAAGCAGAACCTTTCTCATTGCTGATCCTGAGAGAGGGGGGCGCTGTGAAAAAGCGGGTGTTGTCAAGAGCCCACTTCTGGGTGGGGGCGAGTTTGTGGCCAGCCCACCATTTACCGAAAAATCTGCCTTTGGGTTTTGCGGAAAAATCTCCGTTGCTGAAAAGATTGTTTTTGGGGGCTTCTTTCTCAAGGATCATGGTTCCGAAGTTTTCAAGGTCGTGGAACCCTCTGACAAAAGGACTCCAGGTGTAGAGCATAAAGTGACCTGAACCGCTTGAAAGGATACGGTTCCGTGAAAAGTTTACGGGGAATCCTTTTTTGTCATATTTTCCAAGACTCTTTTTGGGCAGAGTCACCACAGCTTTGTAACCTTTTGAGGTTTTGGTAAAAACAGCCTTTGCACCGGAGTTCCACTTTTTGTCGCCCCGGGACTTGTTGCCCTGAAGGACCATTTTCTGGTCAAGGATGCTGCCTTCAACATTGATGATGATCTGATAATAGTTTTTGCGGTCTCCTGTGGGATTGAGGAAGAGCTCCACGCCGGCATCGCGCCAGATGTCGTTGCCGTCATGGGGACGCTTCACTGCGATCTGTTCTTTGAGCATAGGCTCCTCGCAGTCAAAGGTGAAGATAAAATTGTCTTTGTCTTCAGCGATGGAAACCACTGTGCTGACAGGAGCTTTTGTTGCCTTTTCCTTGCTGGGGCGGACGAAAGGACGCAAACAGGCGGGGCGCGTCCTGGAACAGGTGAATTTCTTTGCCGCATCGGTTCTTTCAAAGTAGGCGGTGCGGGCATTGGTGAGAGCATCGAGCCATTCCGAACGGAAAAGTTTGATCCTTGCAAGGGATTTTTTGTCACCTTTGACCAGTTTTTCAGCTTCGTCAAAGGCTTTCTTCACTTCATTGATTCGTTTGGCATCATAGATCTTGTGCCACAGATCGTAGTCCGAGGGCGGCACCACGGCAGGTCCCAAATCGGTGTCGATCTGTCGTCCCACGATCTCTTTGAGCCAGATCTTCTCAAATTTTTCAAAGAGTTTTGCCATGACAGGAGCGGCTTTACCGAACATGAGCTTGTGGTGTTCGGCGATAAGGGCGTCAACGTTGATATCGTTGTGCCATCCGTATTTGCCGTGGATGTAGTAGACAAGATAGTTGTTGATGAAACGGTCAGTTTCACTTTCAAGATAGGCTCCGGTGATATAGGGCGTCACCTGTTTGAGATAGACGCCCAGAGAGTGGGGGGTGGGGGAGGGGACTCCGGGGAATCCTGTTTTTCCGAACTTGCAGAGATAGGTCCAGAGCCAGACTTTATGGTTGAGTTTTTTTGTCCAGGCGATGATTTCTTTGAGGTCGCGCTCCTGGCCTTTGGGATTGTTGATGCCCCAGGGACCCCGCTCAGCCACCATGACGATCAGATTGTCAGGGAGCTTGACTTTGGGGATGTCCCTGTAGGGACGGTAAGCCATCATGGTGACAAAACCGGGGATCTTATCCTTTTTGATACGGTTGGCGATTTCGGCGGCAAAGGTCCACATGAATTCTGTGGCGTAGTTGGTTCCTTCACCGAAAACCTTGGCGCATTTTTCGCAGCGGCAGCGGTAGTAGGAGTCCTGAGGCATGATGTCAGCATACCCTTTCTGGAATCCGGAGGGATCCCAGCCGCGGCCGCCTGCGCGGGTTCTGATGCCCCGTTTGGAGGCAGGTTCGCCGGAAAGGAAACTTTTCACATCCTGATAGATCTCTTCCCTGATGCCGGAGGAGTAACAGAGGGCGCCGGGATGGGGCAGGGAGGGGTTGTTGTGGCGTCTGCCGTTATCCATAAGAGCGAAGTATTCAGGATTGCTCTGAGCGAAACGGTAGAGGTACCCCAGGCGTGAAAGTCCGTGGCAGCTGGGGATGTAGCTGGTTTCAAGACGGTAGCGTTGAGAGGCAAGATTTTTCTCATTTCTCTGGGTGTAAGAGGCGGGCTTCCCCGGCCAGGAACCCTGATAGTAGGAGACTTTGCGGACAATGAAGTCCGGGTAGTCAAAGATGGTAACTTCAGGCAGAGCCAGAGCCTTCTTTTCAGGCAGGATCGTACCCAGTTCACCGGGGAAATAGAATCTTGCTCCGGCGAAACGCTCCAGAAAGTCGTAGACGCCGAAGAGTGTACTGCGTTCATACAAATTTCCCCAGACGCCGCCTTTGAAGTTCCTTTTGGGGTTGATCTTTTCAGCATCGCGTCCGGCGATAAAAATGCCCTCTTGTGTGATCTTCAGGGTAAAGGCATCCCGGTGATGTTTTGCCGGGGCGATCCCTGCCTTTTTTGTCCACTGGTTGAAGCCGAGATAGATATTGACTTTACCTTTCTGAGGGGCGCGGAACACTTTGAGTTTGCCGCCCAGGATTTTACCCTGCAGATCTGCCATTTCCTGAGCCGCATGGCGGGTCGTTTCATAATTTTCAGGCGCAACAACGACAACGGTGTTCTCTTTGGTCAGAGTCAGAACTGTTTTGGTTCCGATCTGCTTGATTCGCGGCTGCCGCTTGGGCATATTGGGGGGATCGGGGATGGCGGCACCTGACACGCAGATGGCTGCGGCAAGAAACATGAAGAATGCTGTTTTTTTCATAAGTTTTTCCTTTGTTTTATTGACTTTTTATGCCATTCAGACTGTTCTTTATTGATTATTTGATTTCCTCAAGAGTGACATCATCGAACCAGACTTCGCCGGAGGCATTGAAAAGGCGCAGCCGGATATAGGGGGATCCGCCGCCTTTTTTGCTGCCGGTGGCAGGGTGAGTGGTAAATTCAAAACTCTGACGCATCCAGTTGTCGGAAGTGCCTGTAATGAAGTTGTGTGCGGGGAACCATCTGTTGCCCGCATCCCAGAGATTGATGGTGATACCGCCCCCTCTTTTGATGGGCAGCACATTTTTGAAGCGGATATATGCTGTCAGACGGTACTTGGTTGAGGGCTTCAACTTGGGCAGGAACTGGGTAACCAGCATTTCTCTGCCTTTGCCGCCTTTGAGATTGGCAAGATAGAGAGAGGGGGGAGCCGTAAAGAAACTGTCTTTATCCAGAAGATAGTGCTGATTTTTTTCAAGTTTGTTTCCGGCATACCATCCGCCCAGATACCGTCCCCGTGCGGGCTGTGAAAAGTCACCGTTCATGAGAGGGGAAACACTCTTTTTTTCTTCTTTCTGAAGTTTCAGGAAACCGTAATTTTCCAGATCATGGAATCCCTTGACAAAGGGACTCCAGGTGTAAAGAACGGCGTGACCGGTACCTTTGGAAAGTACCCGGTTGCGGGCGAAGTTCACCGGGAATCCTTTGGTATTGTATCCGGGGAAAAGTTTTTTCGGCAGAGAGATCTTTGCCGTATAACCTTTGGCGTGACGCTTGATCGAAGTGATCGCACCTGAGTTCCAGCTTCTGTCGCCTGTGGAGTGGGCGCCGTGGACGGTGCGTTTCTGATCCATGAGAGCATTTTCAAGATTGAGGATGCACTGGTAGTAGATTTTTTTGTCGCCGGTGGGATTGATAAAAAGTTCCACGCCTGAATCCTGCCAGACATTGGGGGAATCTTTTTCTCTTTTGGCGGCGACTGCGCTGGCAAGGAGGGGTTCTTCACATTCAAATGTGAAATGGAAAAAATCTTTGTCCTCTTTGAAAGTAACAGAGGTCTGCACCGGTTTTTGAGTGATGATCTGTTTGTCAGGGTAAACCCTCAAAAACGCGGGAGTCTCAGCGGAACAGGAGAATTGAGCAACGGCACTGGTGCGCTCCATGTATTTCCCCCGTGCCTCAAGCAGAGGAAGAAGCCATTCCGTGCGGAAGAGTTTCACACGGGCGAGGGCCTCCTTATCGTTTTTGACCAGCTGTTCCGCCTTGTCAAAAGCGGACTTTATTTCAGCGATCCTCCGGTCATTGTAGATCTTGTGCCACAAATCATAGTCCGAAGGCGGCACCACGGCGGGGCCCAGATCGGTATCCACCTGACGTCCCACGATCTCTTTGAGCCAGATCTTTTCAAAAAGGTCAAAAAGTTTTCCCATAACAGGAGCGGCTTTACCGAACATGAGCTGATGGTGTTCGGTGATGAGTGCTTCAAGATCGGCTTTGTTGTCCCAGCTGTATTTGCCGTGGAGATAGTAGGTGAGGTAGTTGTTGATGTAGCGGTCAGTTTCGCTTTCAAAAAAGGCTCCGAAAATGTAGGGCGTTACCTCTTTGTAATAGACACCCACAGAGTGAGCGCTGGGTGAGGGAACGCCTTTGAAAGCGGTAGCTCCCTGTTTGCAGAGGTAGGTCCACAGCCACACCTTATGGTTGAGTTTTTTTGCCCATGCCTTGATCTCTTCAAGGTCCCGCTTCTGACCTGCCGGATTGTACTGTCCCCAGGGACCCCGTTCAGCCACCATGACCAGCAGATTGGAGGGAAGATCAAACTTGGGGACCTCCCGGTAGGGACGGTATGCCATCATGGTGACAAATCCGGGGATCTTTTCTTTCTGAAGTCTCCTGGCGGTTTCCGCAGTCAGGCGCCACATGAACTCGGAAGCATAGTTGTCGCCGGTTCCGAACTTCGGTTCGCACTTTTTGCAGTGGCAGCGGTAGTAGGAGTCCTGAGGCATGATGTCGGCAAAACCTTTCTGGAATCCGGAGGGATCCCAGGTAACGCGGCCGTTGCGGTAAAGGATGTTGCGTTTGGTGGGCGGTTCTCCCAGAAGAAAACTTTTCACATCCTGAAAGATCTCTTCCCGGATCCCGGAGGAGTAGCAGAGAGAACCGGGATGGGGAATGGAGGGATTGTTGTGGCGCTGTCCGTTGCTCATCAAAGCGAAATATTCAGGATGGCTCTGACCGAAGCGCTGAAGATAGCCCAACCGTGAAAGTCCATGACAGCAGGGCAGATAAGTGGTTTCAAGGCGGTAACGGTATGTGGCAAGATTTTTACAATCCCAGGCGGCATCATTTCTTCCCGGCCACTGCCCCTGATAGGGCATGGTACGGCGGACTGTAAAATCGGGGTAGTCAAAAATCTCTGTTTCAGGAAGGTCGATGAATTTTTTCAATGGAACCACCGTTCCGATACCGGGGAAGTAAAAGCGCACTCCTGCGAAGCGCTCAAGAAAATCATACACCCCGAAAAGTGTTGCACGCTCATACATGTTCCCCCATACTCCGGAACGCACCTCTTTTTCCGGGATGACTTTTGCATCATCAACGCCCGCAATAAATGCTCCGGCAGAAGTGATTTTCATGGAAAAGGCGTCGCGATGATGTTTCTCTGGTGCGATCCCCGCTGCGGCGCTCCACTTGCTGAAGCCGAGAAAAATGTTGAACTTACCTTTTTGCGGTGCGTTGAAAATGCCGACTTTGCCGCCCAGAGAACGACTCAGAAACGTTGAAAGTTCTCTGGCTGCAAAACGGACCGCCGGCACTGCATCTGAAGCCGTGACAATGGCGGTTCGCTCCGGCGTGAGACGGACAACGTTCTTACCTGTCTTAAAGATTTTCGGGGCACGCCTGGGCATGTGGGGCGGGTCGGGGAGTTCTGCTCCATAAACTGCTGCCACTGCCAGCACCATCGCAGAAAAAATTATTTTTTTCATCATTTTTTCCTCAATTTTTGTTTAACAGTTGTATGTTGTAAAAAATCATTTCACAAACGGGAGCAGGGCTTTCCCCTGCTGCCGGAACTCCAGAAGAAACTCTGCCCACTCGGCTGGGAGTTCAATGGGATAGTTGTGGTTCATTTTCTTTGCCTGATTGGCGCATTGGAGCGCTTCGCGCTGTTCCTTGCGCTGCAGGTGTATATATGCTTTCACCAACAGGATCAGGGGCGTAGCGGTCCCCATGGATAATGTTTCGAGAGCAGCCCCGGAAGAGCCCTTTTTGTACTGGGCAAAAGCCAGACGGGGACGGTATTTTTCAGGTTCCCGATCAAGGTCGATCAGCTGACGGTTGTACCAGATGACACTGTTCCAATCTTTGTTTCGGGCTGCTTCTGCAGCAGCAGAGGAAAGAAAGTTGGTCATACTGCTTCTTTTGTTCAGCATGGGGGCGAGTTTGGGTTCCAGTTCCAAGTCGGGGGCTGCCCCCAGACGGCGTGCCGTTTCATAAAGTTTCACCGCTTCGAAGATCCGTCTGGAATCGGTATTGTAAAGCAGACGTGCCAGTTCCAGCTTCGGCTGAGGATCATTGGGCAGACGTGCCGCAGCCAGCTGAAACAAGCCTGAAGCTCTGGCATGCTGTCCATTGCCGGCAGCGATAAGACCCGCAGCCATTTGCAGATGGGGATTTTCGCGGTTCCGTTTCAGGAGCGGTTCAACGATCGCTTCGGCATTGCCGTAACGCTTCAAGGCGATATAGGCATAAGCGGTTTCAAGGGCAAGATCAATGGAGTCCGGTCTGGCGTTCCGGGCTTTGCTGAGCAGAGGGGCGGCAGCGGTATAATCTCCCTGCTGCGCCAGAAGTTTTCCCAGAAGTTCGGCTGCTTCTGAATTGTCAGGAGCAAGCTGCAGTGCTGTGCGGTAATTCCAGATGGCAAGTTCATATTTATCATCTGCGTAAGCGATTTTCCCTGCTGAAATATAATCATCAGCCTTGCCCACGGGCTTGGAGGAGGCGACAGGTTGATAATCTGCCGGAGCAAATGCCGGCATGGGACGGGAGGCAAGTTCTTTTTCAAGAGCTGCCTTTTTTTGAGTCAGTTCTTCATTGAGTGTGCGTTGACGGTTCAGTTCGTCTCTGAGCTGTTCAAGACGGGCGATTTGGAGTTTTGCCTGAGCCAGGGCAGGGGCGAGATTTTTTGCATCGGCAAGTTCTCCTGTCAACTTCCGGAGCCGTTCCACTTCAGTGCGGAGCCGGCTGTAATTGGCGAGTTCAGATTTCAGTGACGCAAGTTCAGATTCTGCCTTCAAACTGCGATCCGACAGTTCCCGGTTGAGTTGAAGTACGCGGCGTCTTTCAGCATCCAGCTGTTTGCTTTCTGCGGAGACGGCGATCAATTGCTCGTTTTCCCGTTTCAGTTTTTCCTGTGCGGCTCTGGTCTTCTGCAGTTCACTGCTGATCCGGGCCAGTTCCGCTCTGATGGGGCGAAGCTGTTCCAGCTCGGCACGCATGCGGTTGTTGAGGATACGCATTTCTGCAATGGTTTGCTCAAGGTTGACATTTTGGGCATTCACACTTTTGAGGATGGCGTTTTCTTTTCTGAGTTCAGCAATGAGTCTGCTGTTCTCTTGTGCACCGGCTGCTTTCTTTGAGGCTTCTGATTGCCGGTAGAGCTGTGCATGTGCGGCAGCTTCTGCTTTGAGCCGTCGGTGCTCCTCTTCCAGACTTCTCAGGCGCTGAAGGGTTTTTGCCTGATCTGCAACCAGTTTGCCTGCCCGGGTCCGGAGCGTTTCCAGGGCTGCAGCCTTTTGGAGAAGTTCCCTTTTTTCTGCTTCAAGAACGGCATTTTTTTGCGCTGCGGTGCGTAAGTTCTTTTCCCTCAATGCGATTTCGTCACGGAGCTTTGTGATCTGTTCACGGAGTCCGGCTGCAGCAGTAAGTTGAAGTTTCATCCGGGCGCTTTCATTTTCCCACAGAACCTTTGCCTGGGTAAGTTCCCGGAGCTGGCGTCTGAGTTTTTCAGCTTCCGCCGCTGCCGGAATTGCTTTGGCAAGCTGCATTTTCAGTTCCGCAACCTGAACCGAAAGCTGTTGTGCAGCAGTCAGTTCGGCAGAAAGTTTACGCAGACGCTCGACTTCGCTTTTAAGAAGTTTGTAATCTGCCAGTTGGGTTTTGAGTGCAGCATTTTCGACCCCCATGGGGCGGAGCTGTCTGAGTTCTTTTTCCAGACGGTTTTTGACTGCATTGAGCTGTTCGTTGAAACTTTGTTCACGGCGCAGCTGCTGTTTCAACCCATCCAGTTCGGCAAGACGGAGTTTTATCCGTTCCAGTTCGGCTTCACGGGGTTTTGCGGCTTCAGCGGCAAGTTTGTTCTGACGGTTTTCTGCCTGAAGCGCTGCGAAATTGGCTTTAAGTTCATTGTACTGACGGAGCAGTTCCCGTGAGTTTTCAGATATTCCGGTCAGACTTTTGAGGCGATCCTCGTAATTGATCCTTTCTGCATGGAGTTTCCGGTTTTCTGACTGCAGTTCTCTGCTTGAACGTTCCAGAGCTGTGTATTTGTCTTCTGCCATTTTAAGATCTGAACGCAAAGAGGCAATCTGCTCTTCACATTTTCGCAGTTCTTCCTGCAGTTTATTACGGGCAAGACGTGCCGCCGTCAGATTTTTGAAGTCTTCACTTTCCCGAAACTGCAGACGTTTTTTAAGTTCGGCGTTTTCTGTCAGGAGCCGCTTCAACTCTGCAGAACTGCTGGTGGCGCTGCTGCGCATGGACTCTAATTCTCTTGCGAGAATGGCGGCACCGGCTTTTTCCCGGTCGAATTCTGTGGTAAGAGCAGCAAGCCTTTTTTCCATCTCTTTAAGCTGTTGTGCCAGTGTTCTGTTTTGTGTGATCAGTTCAGAACTTTTTGCTCGCAGATCTTCGGTTTCACGCTGCAGACGCGCGATTTGAATTTTGTTCTGCTGTTCGGCGCTGCGGAGTGAATTGTTGGATTCCTGAAGTTTTCTGTTTGCATCAACAAGTTTTTGGTTGGCACTTTCGCCGCTGCCGGCAGTGGCCAGCGCTTCACGGTATTTTGAATGCAGGTCATTGAGTTCACGGCGGAGCGCAGCCGCTTCGTTCCGGCTGGCGGTCAGGGCACTGTTCTGTTGTGCAACGCTTTTCCCGGTACTTTTCAAACTCCGTTCAAGTTCTGAAAGCCGAATATTTTTTTCTTTAATCTGCCGCCGCAGAGAATCAAGTTCTGCTGCAAGCTCCTTACGGGCATTGTCAAGCTGTTGTTTTTCGTTTTCAAGAGCTGCGCGTCCGGCTTGAGAGGCTGCGGATTCTTTCCGGGCAGTTTCACTTTCTTTACGGGCAAGATCCAGTTGAAGTCTCAGAGCGACCAGTTTTGATTCAAGTTCTCTGACCCTCTGGTCCGGGAGCGCCAATTTTTCTTCTTGAGCGCGGAACCGTTTTTCAAGGAGGGCATAACGTTCATGGAGCGCACGCTGATCTCTCAGCAGATTGCTGATTTCGGATTCGTAATTTTTACGCACTTCGTTCCGGCGTCTGAGTTCTTCAAGTTCAGCTTTGGCTTCTGAAAGTTCCTTCCGTAAACTGTCTTCTCTGGCAGTTGCCTGGGCGGTTTCGCCGCTTTTTTCTTCGGTTCGGGGAGTCCCCTCTGCAGCTGCAGGGCCAAGAAATGCGCTCATGCGGCCGCTTTCTCTTTCACAGTCGGCAATGCGTTCTGAAATGACTTTCTGGTTCCAGTCCGGACGTTTCTCTCTGACCATTTTGTAGTAACCGAGTGCTTTGTCAAAAGCATTTTTTGCTTTGGTGTACTCACCTTTGTCGCGGAACTCCTCGCCCTTTTCAAAACTGGTGTACGCCATGCGCCATGCGTCCCATGGAGAAAGATTCGGCGTGCCGGAACCGGCAGCAATGATCATTGCTGCCAGCAGCAGAAGAAGAATCACTTTATACTTCATTTTTTCATAAACTCCTTGTATTTGCAGTGCAATTTCCTGTCAATGGAGAAAACGATCTCTGCACTGCCGTCCTCCAAATAGTTGCATTCATACACTTTCCCGGCTGAATAGGCATATGCAACGAGATCTGCCCTTTCAGGAGGAAGTTTCAGTTCCAGGATCTGCTGTTCGGAGCCTGCCAGAAGAGTCAGACGCTGCTTGAGCAGATCGAATCCTGCGCCTGTTGTGGTGGAAATAAAAAGAGCCTGCGGGAAAAGTCCTTTGACTCTTGCCAGTAAAAGGGCGTCCTCCACCGGATCCAACAGATCGATTTTGTTGAAGACTACCTGTATTTTTTTCTCATCGGCACCGATTTCTTTCAGCACTTCCAGAGTTGTTTCCCATTCCTGTTCCAGCTGGGGAGAGGATATATCGAGCATCAGCAGCAGAAAATCTGCCAGAACTGCTTCTTCCAAAGTGGATTTGAAAGCCTCGACCAGAGAGTGGGGCAATTTTCTGACGAATCCCACCGTGTCGATCAGGATCAGTTCTGTCTGGTTGCCCAGATCCACCTTGCGGGCAGTGGGATCGAGAGTTGCGAAAAGTTGATCTTTGACCAGAATGTCGGCTCCGGTCAGAGCATGAAGAAGAGAGGATTTGCCTACATTTGTGTAGCCTACGATGGCGCCCTGAGGGACCGGACGGCGCAATCTTGCCTTTCTTCCGGTGGTGCGCTGTTTGCGAACGATTTCCAATTCTTCTGTAAGCTGCTGGATCTTTCTCCGCAAAAGGCGGCGGTCAGTTTCCAGCTGGGCTTCGCCTTCACCGCGGTTTGTGGCGCCGCCGCCCCGCTGCCGTGAAAAGTGGCTCCATGCCCGTGAAAGACGGGGCAGGGAATATTCCGCGCGGGCAAGGGCAACTTGAAGCACCGCTTCATGAGTGTGCGCCCGACGGGCAAAAATATCCAGAATGATCTCTTCGCGGTCAGTAACAGGAACGCCGGTCAGACGTTCCCAGTTCCGCTGTTGAGAAGGTGTCAATGTTGAGTCAAAGATAACACAGTCGGCTTCGCACTCCTGGATCAACTGGGCGATTTCCGCTGCTTTTCCGCTGCCCATCATGTATTGTGCATGAGGTGCGCGCAAATGAACGATTTCCGGTTCAAGGGGAATCAGATCCACGTTGCGTACAAGTTCAGCCAGTTCATCGAGCTGTTCCATGACTTCGGAATCGCTTTCGTTGTTTGAGGCGATGCCGACAAGGAATGCCCGGTGGACTTCAATTTTGGCTGCGACTTCTATCATTGGCAAAAGAAAAATTTCAAGATCGTTTGAATGTGTTTATCCCAGAAATCCCAACCATGGGCGCCCGGATGGCTTTCAAAAATATATCCGGGCCATTGGATACTTTCAAAAGCTTCTTTCATCTTCACATTGTCCTGCCAGAGATAATCTTCTGTGCCGCAAATGTGGATGACAGGGGGAACATCGGGCCGTGCAGCCGCTTTGGCAAGCAGAGCAAAAAGATCATTGCCGTCAGCGGTCAGTTGATCCGGAGTTCCGAAAATATCCCCGTAATGCCAGCCGACATACCGGGGATCGCCGAATTTTGAGGCGATATCAGTGACACATGACATAGCGCCGCAACCGGCAAAGCGCTCCGGATGGCTCAGGGCAAGTTTCAAGGCACCGTATCCCCCCATGGAAAATCCGGCAACATAGGTATCTTCCGGCTTTGAACTTACCGGGAAAAACTGTTTGACCAGGGCGGGGAGTTCTTCTGAAATAAAGGTCCAGTATTTGAGACCGTGTTTCATATCGGTGTAGAAACTTCTGTCAACATCGGGCATGACTGCCACAACGCCCAGATTGTCAAGATAACGCTCAATTGAGGTACGGCGAAGCCAGGATGAATAGTCATCAGAAAGACCGTGAAGCAGATAAAGCACCTTGTATTCCCGGCGCTTTCCCGGAGTTATGTTGTCGTTTTCATAATTCTGCGGCACGATCACATTGACATTGCATCCTTTGCCCAGCACTGCGGAGCGGAAAGAACACTGCATCAAAGCCATAAAAATTTACTCCTCAATTTATCAGTTAAAAGCCGAATTCCGGCTGGATTATTCCCAGATCATCTTCTCCGTCAGGGGATTTTTCTTCACTTTTCCGGACGTTTTTGACTGCGCTTTTGACCGCATCTTTTTCTTTGACAGGATCCGGGGGGACATCCCCCAGAAGCGGTGTATCGCCGTCGGCGTCTGCCGGGGACACTTTTACAGGCTCTGCCGGAACACTCTCAGTACTCTTTTCACTCTGCTCCGGAACTTTTTTGATCTCTTCCGGAGCTTTTTCGAGTTCCGGGGGGGCTGCCTGCGAAGGAGCTTCTTTCACAGTTTCCGCCTGAGGTGCTTCAGCTGTGCCGACCTCTTCAACAGGATCACTCTCTGCATTGGCTGCAGGTTCTTCCGGTTCAAGGGAAAGACCGCTGAAACGTACCATTTCCTCTTCCGTCAGATAACGGCTGTGGGTGATTTTGACAAAACTTTTTGAACCGATCAGAGCGCCTCTTGCCTTTGCTGACCGGACAGGAAACTCCATGAGATTGATCTCACGGGTGGTGTTTTTCCCTTTACCGGTAGCTTCGGTAAGAATATACACGGCATCGGCGCGGGGGGTCATCAATTCCAGTTTGCACCCTTCGGGACAGAGTTGATACTCTTTGTCCATGATGTAGCCGCCGATGGAGGTTCGTTTGCCGTAATATTTTCCGGTTTTGGTTTCCTTGTAGACGATACCGAAAACGGTCTCGGCATCATAACGGCGGAAATCATAGAGTTTGTCAATAAAGAACTTGTCTCCGGGCAGGGCGATGACTTTATATGTTCCGTCTTTTCGGGTGCACAGCAGACGGTCAAATTCATTGCAGACCACAGTGTCATCACTTTTGACGGCGGTACCGATGTACCCGTTCCGGCGGTCCCATCCGATTTTGATATTGTTGAGAGCGGCGGCGCTGCGGTCAATTTTTTCCAGATGTTCGATTTCAGTGTGCCGGGGGAAATCCGGACCGTATTTTTCCAGCAGGGCCGTGAGATAGTCAATGGCATAATCTGTGAGATGGGCAAGTTTTTTTCTCAGCTGTTTCATCTCTTCAAGGATCTCAGCCAGTTCTCTCTGGTTTTTCTCAATATCGAATCTTGCGATACGGCGCACCGGGAGTGCCAGAAGTTTTTCCACATCCTCATCGGTCACATCCCGTTTCAGGAGTTCCCTGAAAGGGGCGACTCCGGCGTGGACTTCAGCGATGGCAAGTTCATGGGTCTCGCTTTCTTCAATGCGTTTGTAGATACGGTTTTCAAAGAAGATCTGGGCAAGAGTTTTGGCGTGGAAAAGCTCTGCCTGCCGTTCAAGGGCGATTTCCAGTTCCCGCTTCAGATAGTAGAGCAGCTTTTCGGTATTGCGCTGCAGGACTTCGCTGACGGTCATGACACAGGGACGTCCCTCCCGGATGACCGTCAGGTTGACGGAAACGGATTTTGAACAGTCTGTATACATGTAGAGCGCCTGCCGGGTCTTTTCCAGATCGTATCCGCGGGTGGGAGTGATTTCAATTTCCGCTTCAGCGCTGGAAAAATCCTTGACTCCGGAAATCTTGATCTTGTTTTTGTCCGCTGCTTTTTCGATGGAGGCAATCAGACTTTCAGAGGTGCATACGGCGGGAATTTCCCGGATGATGAGTTTTTTGTGTTTTTCATCGAGTTCGATTTTGGCACGGAGTATGATTTTTCCGTTGCCGTTGTCATACTCTGAGACATCCATAAGGCCGCCCTGACGGAAATCCGGATAGACGGCAAACTCTTCTCCCTTGAGAATACTGATCTGCGCCTGGAGCAGTTCGCAGAAGTTGTGGGGCAGGATCGTGGTCGCCATACCGACGGCGATACCGTCGCTGCCCAGCATGAGAAGGCTCGGGATCTTGACCGGCAGCACGACAGGCTCTTTGCTTCTGCCGTCATAGGAGTCTACAAATTCGGTCAGGTCATCGTTGAAAAGGACCTCTCTGCCCAATTTTGAAAGTCCGCACTCAATGTAACGCGAGGCGGCGGCGGGACTGCCGGTAATGGGGTTTCCATAGTTACCCTGCTTGACGATGTAGTACTCTTTGTTGGCAAGAACCACCAGGGCGTCGCCGATGGAGGCGTCACCGTGGGGGTGATAGTGCATCACATTGCCGATCACGTTGGCGGCTTTGTGGGTTCTGCCGTCATCGATCTCTTTCAAAGCCCAGAGGATACGGCGCTGAACAGGTTTCAGACCGTCATCCACATCAGGGATGGCACGGTCTTTGATAACATAGGAGGCATATTCCAGAAAGTTTTTGTCCACCATGGCGCGCAGATAGGCATCATTGCCCCTCTGGTTGACAGCCTCATCGCCTTCCGGAAGTTCAGTTTCCTGAGACGGGATCATTGTTTTTTCGTTTTCGTCACTCATATTTGCTTACCGTCAGGTTCGTCATAATGTAATCTTTGCGCTGGGGGGAGTTGGGACCCATGTAAAATTTGAGCAGCTCCGGAACGTTCCGCATACTGTCAAGAGTTACCGGGAGCAGTTTGATCTCATCGCCGATGAATTGTGCAAACTCTTTGGGGGAAATTTCGCCCAACCCTTTGAAGCGGGTGATTTCGGCTTTGGCTCCCAGTTTTGCGGCGGCGGCATCTCTTTCAGCTTCAGAATAGCAGTAATACTGCGAGGGATTTTCAGGCGCTTTGTCAGTTGTATTTTCCTCTTTTTTGCGGGGACGCCTGTTTTTGTTCTTCTCTTTTGAAGCGGCTTTGGGATCCCTGACCCGGAAGAGGGGCGTTTCCAGTACATAGAGGTGCCCGGTAAGGACCAGCTGTTCAAAGAAAGTCAGAAAGAATGTGATGAGAAGATTTCGGATATGCATACCGTCCACATCAGCATCGGTGGCGATGATGACTTTGTCATAGCGCAGATTTTCAATGTCGTCTTCAATGCCCAGCGCCTGAGTGAGAAAGTAGAACTCTTCATTCTTGTAGAGTTCCTCCCGTGTGGCGCCGAAACAGTTGAGCGGTTTTCCACGGAGCGCAAAGATCGCCTGATTTTCGGTCTGGCGGGATTGTTCAATGGAACCTGCGGCAGAGTCACCTTCGGTCAGGAAGATCATAGTTTCTCTGGGTTCTTCGCCCCGGGGCCATTTTTCGCCCACATGGTATTTGCAGTCCTTGAGTTTAGGGATACGCAGACGGCTTTTTGCGGCGCTTTCTTTGGAAAGTTTCTTTGCCTCCTGCATCTTGCGGTGGACTGATTCATTGCGCTGGACTTTATCCAGAATGATATCTGCGATTTCCAGATTTTTGTGGAGAAAGTCAACGATTGCTTCTCTGACGGCATTGACGATGGGGCCGCGGACATCGGTATTGCCCAGTTTATTTTTGGTCTGAGCTTCAAAAATGGGATCGGTGATCCTTATGGAAATAGCGCCCACCATGCCGTCGCGGACGGCATCGGCTTTGAAGTTCTTGCCTGAAAACTCGTTGACAGCTTTCAGAAGACCTTCTTTGAATGCGGAAAGGTGTGTGCCGCCGTCATTGGTATATTGTCCATTGACAAAGGAGAAACAGTTTTCGCCGTAGTTGTCGCTGTGTGTCAGGGCGAATTCAATACCGAATTCCGCACTGTCTGAGCGGTAGTATATAATATCGTAAAGGCGGTCGTCTCCGGTTTCCACATTGAGGAGATCTTCCAGACCTTTGGCGGAGTAGTAGCGCTGATTTTTATAAAGGAGAGAGAGACCGCTGTTGAGATATGCATACATCCAGAGTCTTTTTTCCACATATTCGTTGCGGTAGGCATAATTTTTGAACTGCTCCGGATCGGGGCGAAAGGTGGTGAAGGTGCCGTTGCGTTCTTCGGTGGAGCCTTCATCAGTACTTTGGAGTTCGCCGTAAGCGAACCGGGCGGACTTGAATTTGCCGTCGCGGACAGATTTTACTTCAAAGTAAGTGGAAAGGGCGTTGACGGCTTTTGTACCCACGCCGTTCATACCGATGGAGCGTGCGAAAGCGCCTTCGGCATATTTTCCTCCGGTATTCATCACAGAAACGCAGGCGACCACGCTTTCAAGGGGGATGCCTCTGCCGTAATCTCTGACGGCGACGGTACCGTCATCAGCGATAGAGATCTCAACTCTTTTTCCGGCGCCCATGATAAATTCGTCGATACTGTTATCTATGACCTCTTTCAGGAGCACATAGATACCGTCATCGGGATGACTGCCATCCCCGAGTCTGCCGATATACATACCCGGGCGTTTCCGGATATGTTCAAGTCCCGAAAGGGTTTGAATTGAACTTGCGTCGTATTCACCAGCCATGTTGCTAAAAAAATCCTCAAAAAATCACTCCCCGGAAGGGGCTGTTTCAAGTTGTCCTTTACATAAGGAGCGTATATATATCATCTTTATAATATAACATGACTATAAAAAAAATTCAAGTTCACCCCTGAGGAGCGTGAAGAGAGTTGAATCTTTTTTCTGTTTTTTTCAAAAAAATCCTGTTTAGACTCTTGACTTTTATTTTTTTTGTGATATATTAGAACATGCACTTGAAACTGCGGAGAGATGGCTGAGTGGCCGAAAGCACAGGTTTGCTAAACCTGCGACGGGCAACTGTCCGAGGGTTCGAATCCCTCTCTCTCCGCCATTTTTTTTTGCAAAAAAATGGCGGAACGAAGACGTAAGTCTTCTCTTCACGCTTTTGTGCCAACAAAAGCTCTTCACTCAAAACCGAAGGTTTTCTTCCTTGCCACGGCGTAATGCAATGAAGCCGGGACATCTTCACCAAATTCCAGAAGCCTTGCTTGCTTGTCCACCGTAGCCTTGTGCGAAGGTGGATGAAGTCGCTCCCTTTGGTCGCTTGTGAAGAGGTCAGCTTTCGCTGCCCGTGAAGTTTTCTCGCTGTCGCGAGTAAGGATGGTGTTTATGATTAAAAGCGCACCTGCGGTGCTTAAACGGTCTCATCGTCGGTTTGT
>JAFWBQ010000033.1 GCA_017507125.1 Lentisphaeria bacterium | reverse complement strand
TGTCAAAGCGCCCTCGCTTCGATCTGATAAAGGGAGCGTTTTCGGCTGTTACCTTGCAGGTAGCAGCCTCAAACTACCCTTTACAGCTCTTTGCGAATGACATCTTTGCCATTTTTTGAATGACTTTTGAAATTACCTCATTTGAAAAAAGTTGGCACACTTTTTGCTTTTATGGTTGACGAGGCTTCAAATCAATGTTTTGCAATTGCATAAAAAAGAGATGACTTACTATTGAAAGGAATTGAAAATGATGTGGAAAAAAAGTGATGATCTCCCCATTCCCATTTTGAGCTGGTGTGCCGAAGTGGAGCCTTCTGCTCTTGTTCAGGCTGAAAACCTTGCCCGCCACCCGGCGCTGCGTTACCATGTGGCGCTGATGCCCGATTGCCACTGTGGCTATGGAATGCCTATCGGGGGCGTTGTCGCCGCCCGCAATGCTGTGATCCCCTCGGCCGTGGGGGTTGACATCGGCTGCGGAATGGCGGCGGTGGAAACGGATATCCCCGCAGAGCGTTTGAGCGATATGCGGTTCCGCCGTGAGATCCAGAAAGGGCTCAAGGCGCGGATCCCGGTGGGGGAAGGAGGATATCATAAAAGTGACCAGTCATGGGAGGGATTTGAACGTTATCTGTCACTCCCCGGAGCCTGCGGAGAGTTTGTTTCAGCTTTGGATCGCAAAAATCTGGGAACGCTTGGAGGCGGAAACCATTTCATTGAGATCCAGAAGAGCGATGACGGATTTGTGTGGCTGATGCTCCACTCCGGCAGCCGCAACCTTGGGAAGCGCATTGAGGAGTTCTACCAGAAGCAGGCGGCTGTGCTCTGTGAAAGGTATTACACGCCCCTTGCAGATCCTGATCTTGCCTTTCTCTCAATGGATGATGACGCCGGGAGAAACTATTTCAGAGATATGAATTTCGCTCTTGAATACGCTGCCGAAAACCGCAGACGCATGATGGCGGTCTTCAGAGAGGTCATTGAAGAGTTCATTCCGGAAGTTACTTTTGTGAACGAAATCAACATCCATCACAACTATGCCGCCCTTGAGAACCATTTCGGTGAAGAGCTTTATATCCACCGCAAAGGCGCCACCAGTGCGAAACTGGATGAGACCGGCATCATCCCCGGTTCCATGGGGACCGCCAGTTACATCGTCAGGGGATTGGGGAATGTGCGCTCCTTTATGAGCTGCTCTCACGGCGCCGGACGCCGCATGAGCCGCAACCAGGCAAACGCCACTCTCACTGCCGCAGAATGCGACGCCGCTATGGCTGGGATCGTCTGCGACCGCTGGCACAATGTGTCGCGCTACGGAAAGAACAAGAAGGTCCTTGACCTTTCTGAAGCTCCCCTTGCCTACAAGGATATCGACACCGTCATCGCTTCAGAAAAAGACCTTGTTGAAGTCCGTACCCGCCTGACTCCTCTTGCAGTGGTCAAAGGATGACGGGAGTGCGCCCTCTGCTCCTGAAGAAAATGGAGCAGAGGGCGTTTATAAAAGCAATGGTGTCCCGATCTCCGCGATTCTCCGGGCAACATCCATTTTGAGCTTCGGCGCCGCCAGGGAACAGCAGCGCTTATGCGCTGAGTTTTTCCCCTTTTTTGCGTCACTCTTTTCTTGCAATCGTTTTACTTTGGTGCTATCTTAGAAAGAGTTCATCATTAAAGGATAGATTCTTTCAACTTAAAAGGAATATTGAAAATGAAAAGAATACTTTTGCTCTGCTTCGCTCTTGCAGCAGTTGTTCTCTGTGCCGGATGTATCGTCTCTGCGCCCCCGGCAAAAGCGGCTCCTGTTTCCATAACGCCCCCCTGTCTGAAGCTGATGCTGCCTGAGGTGATCTACGCCGTTCCCGGTATCGAAAGCAATATCTACTTTGAAAACATCCTTGACTCCGCCACCCCCAACGCTTACGCCTTTGAGGTGAAGTGCCCCAGAGGGACCCACGGAAATTCCCGCTGGTTCTGGACTCCAGACAAAAGCGATGCGGGGAAGAGTTTTGATCTTGAAGTGCGTGTGTTCAATGACTACGGCAGGGTGCTTACCGGCAAGGCAAAGGTGGTGGTCGCCAGTGAGCCTGCCGATTACAAGCGTTCTTTCACTCTGGCGCTGCTTGCGGCATCCGGCGTCAACAGCCAGTACCCTCAGCATTTGCTCAATGTGATGCGCGAGGCGGGATTTGTCAACTACACCCCTGTGGGCAATCATTCAGGCGGTGGACGTCCTGTGGTCAAAGGGGGGACTGCCCACGATGGTTATGGCGGTTTTTCGTGGGGATCTTTTCTCAACCGCTGGAGCTATGCGGCAGAAGAGCTGCCCCAGGTGCAGAATGAAGCCGAAAGAGAACAGATGCGCGCACTGGGCGTTGTCAATCTTCCCAAAAAGAGCGCCTACCGCCTGCGGAGTCCTCTGCTCAAGATCGTCAACGGTAAAAAGGTTCTGGATATCCCCGGCTGGTTCAAAAAGATCAACAACGGCAAAGCGCCTGACTTTATCGTGATCCAGTTGGGCGGCAATGACATGTTTGGAGCCATGGCGGATACTCTGGACGCCAAACGCAAAATCGCCATCAGCAACGCCCGGACTCTTCTTGCCGAACTGCGGAAACATGCCCCCGGGACGGTCATCGGCGTTGCCACCAGTCCCTGCGGATGCGGTCAGGACGGTTTCGGCGCCAACTATAAATCTGCACAGTCCAAATACCAGTACCGCAGAAATATCCAGAGCTACAACCGCGCGCTTGCAGCTCTTATAAGGGAACTGAAAGACCCCGGTATCAAATTGATCCCTCTCCACCAGAGCATTGACCCTGACGGCAGCTATATCAGACGCAGGTATCCCGTCCACGCCCGGAGTAAGGAAAAAGTCTTCCGGGACAGCAACGCACTTCATCCCACCCGTGAAGGAGGATATCAGCTGGGTGACGCCATTTACTGCTGGCTGAGAAAAGAGCTGGAAAAGTAAGAAAAAGTGCTTACTTGAAAGTTTCTGTAAATGCTCCGGTATGTATATGCCGGAGTTTTTTATTGCCGGGCGCAGGAAAACAAAATTCTGATAAAGGGAATTTTATCGGGATTTTATTCTGAATTTTCCCTTTACAGTTGAATTATTGTTTTTTGATATTATATTAAGTCCGCAGTAAATAATTGTTTGTTTTTGACCGCAGATTTTGAAGGAGTTGTTTGTTTTTTATGAAAAGTGCATTGGGTTTGCTGCTGGGATTTCTTGCTACCGCCTCATGGGGGAGCTTTTACATTGTCGGACGCTGGCTTTTCGGCGAAGAGGGGGACAAATTAAACCCTTACCTTTTCAATCTGCTCCGCTTCGGCATGGCGGTGTGCGCTTTTATGCCTCTGCTTTTTTTCGCCAAAAACAGAGCGCTTGTCAAACGCGCTTTTACAGTTGATTTGAAAAAATTTCTTCTCATTGCCCTTATCGGCATCGTTATGGAAAACTTTCTGGTTTTCTATGCCCTGAATTTCACAACCTCGGCGCGCTGTTCTCTCATGGCGAACTGCTCCCCCATCGCCACGGTGATACTTGCTTACTTTCTGCTGCGTCAAAAGAGTTCCTTCATGGGGATCATCGGTATGCTTGTGGGCTTTGCCGGTATCATTCTGGCAGGAGTTGCTCAGGGGGGCGATGTTTATGCCGCAACCGGAATGCGTTCTCTCATCGGTGACGGCATGGCTCTTGCTTCAGGCTTCTGCTGGGCGTTCTTCACCGTTTTCGGCGCAAAGGTCTCAGATGAATACGGCGGCCCTGTGAGTATGTTTGTCTGCTTTATTCTGGGGGGAATTATTATGATCCCGGTCAATCTTTTCACCTCTTCACTCAGTGATCTGACTGCCATCACACCCCGGATCTGGGGCGGCATGTTCTATACCGGAATGGTCACTCTTGCCATTGCAAACGCCTGCTGGTATGCCGCGCTGCGTTATCTGAAACCGGTGGTTCTCGGTTCTTTCGGGTATCTCTCTGCCGCCATTACCTTTACACTTTCCGCCATTGTGCTGAAAGAGCGTTTTTCTTTCTTCTTCATTCTTTCCATCGTGCTTGTGCTGGGCGGCATGGCTTTGATGATGGTGAATCCGGGGAAGGAAAAGAAAGAGCCTCTTCAGGAGTGACGCTTCAGCGGGTGATGTTCCTGACCCACTTGTATTTTTTGTAATGGAACATCACCCAGGGGATTTTTCCCACTTCATCAAGACAGGTGCATCCGTAGATCACAAGCACCGGAAGATGAAGATAAAAGGCGCCGAAAAAGGCACAGGGCAGCGCAATGCCCCACATGCACACCACAAGGCTGTATACATCAAACAGGGTGTCTCCCCCTGCGGAAAAGATCCCGTTGATGACCACGGTGCAGACACAGCGTCCGATCATGTAAACTGAGAGGATGATAAACATTCCTGTCAGATACTCCTGAGCAAGCGGCGTCAGTTTGACTGCCCTTGAAACAAGAGGCAGACTCAGCAGAATGACGCCTGTTGCCGCAAATCCGACGATGAAAGCAAGGAGCGCTGACTTGGCGCCGTAGATCTTGCCCCGCAGCAGTTTTCCGGCTCCCAGTTCGTTGCCGATGATGACGGAACTGCCGAAAGCCACACCATTGCAGACACAGCAGCAGAGATCCCGCACCACGGCGGCAATGGCGTTGGCGGCGGCGGCATCCTTGCCCATGTGTCCCATGATCGCTGTGTAGGCGGTGAATCCTGTTCCCCAGAGCATGTAACTGCCCACCAGGGGCGAGGTATAGCGCCAGAAATCAAGGATCAGCTCTTTTTCAAAGGTGAAGATCCTCTTGAGGCGCAGCCGGATGAATCCCTTTCCGGCTGAAAAGAGGAGGCATCCCGCAAGTTCAAAGGCGCGGGCAAGAAGCGTGGCAAAGGCGGCGCCTTTGACGCCCATGGCAGGAGCGCCGCAGAGTCCGAAGATGAAGATGGTGTTGAAAATGATGTTCAATACCACCGCTCCGGAACTGATAAGGGCGGAAACGCCCGCGTGATCGCTGACGCGCATAATGGCAAGATAGCACTGAGAGAGGCTGCAAATAATATAGGACCAGGAGGCAAGACGCAGATATTCAGCGCCGATCTCAATGAGGAGCGGATCAGAAGCAAAGATCTTCATCAACGTTTCCGGGATAAAAAAGCATCCGGCGAAAAAGAGAAGTGAAACAAGTGTGGACTCCCGGATACTCAATCCGAAGATCTTTTCCATAACCGGGATATCCTTTTTGCCCCAGTACTGGGCGCCCATGATCCCCACGCCTCCGACAATGGCGCCAACGAGACAGTTCTGGATGAACTGCACCTGAGTGGCAAGAGAAACCGCCGCCATGGCATCCTGATTGAGTTTCCCAAGCATAAAGGCATCCGCCGCTGCCACCAGCGCCACCATCAGATTCTGCAGCGTGATGGGCATGGCAAGTGTGACCAGTTTCTGATTGAAAAAACGGTCTTTGAACAATCGTTTCAGCATTTCTTATGACTCCTGAGTAAAAGCAAGAGTCATAATATACTTTACGGAGTTTCTTTTTTCCACCGGAAAATCTCTCCGGATGGATGAAAAAAAGGCTTTTTTAACTGTAAAGCAGATCCGGCGCCACAGGATCGTAGCGGGGATGCCGGCACTCGGGAACTCTCATGCCTCCTGTACGATAAACCGCAGGAGGTGCCTGGCAGGCGAACTTGAGGACTGGGGAAAGTTTCTCCTGAAGCAAAGAGGGGAGTTTCACTGTGACTTTGTCTTTTTGCTGAGTGAATTCAAGAGAGAGCGTGCCGCAGGCTGTAACACTTTTGACCTGCGTGTTCAAGCCGCAGAGAGTATATTCTTCCCCGGGGAAGTAGTGCATGGTGAGAAAGAGATCGTTCCCTGAGGCGGTAAAACGGCCGCTGTGATCCCAGTCCCCCCGGTCGCCGGGAGAGGGAAGGGTGGGGGAAAAAGGCATCTTTTCACAGGAGGTTATGGCTTCACGTCCTCCCTCTTTCAGCCATGTTCCCACCTGGCGGAGTATTTCAACAGAGCGCTCCGGAATGGAGCCGTCTCCCCGGGGACCTATATTCAAAAGCAGATTCCCCCTGCCAACAGCACATGAAAGAAGCATATTGATCACCTCAACAGGGGACTTCCAGTTGTGATCAAAGGCGTGATATCCCCAGTGGTCGTTCAAGGTGACACAAGCCTCCCAGGGACGCCAGGGGGAAGGGGCGGTCAGGTGCTGTTCAGGTGTGCCGAAGTCACCCGGGAGTCCGTTTCTGCCGTTGAAAAGGAGTCCCGGAGAGATGGCACGCAGTTCTTCATTCATTCTTTCCGCCTGCCATCCCTGACTGTCAAAGGGCCACCATCCGTCATACCAGAGGATGTCAAAAGGTTTGTATAAAGAGACCAGTTCTTTCAGGCGGGCAAAGGTTTTTTCAATGAAGATGTTGTAAGCCCTTTGATCTTCCAGCGCCGCCACACCGTCAGGCTGGTCGAACCAGTTGTTCAAACTGTGATAGAGTCCGATTTTAAGGCCGTATTTCCGCGCGGCGCTGACCACTTCATTTGTCAGGTCTCTGCCGCATGAGCGGTAGACGTTGTGGGGAGAAAGTTCCGTGTTGAACATCCGGAACCCTTCATGGTGCATGGTGGTAAAGACGATGTACTTCATGCCGCTTTCGACGGCAAGGCGGCAGATAAAGTCCGCATCAAATTTCCGGGGATCAAAATTTTTGGCATATTCAGCCATAACGGCCGGAGGGATCTGTTCCCGGTTCATGGTCCACTCGCCTCTTGCAATCTGTGAAAAGAGTCCGAAATGGACAAACATGCCGTACTGAAGCTGCGAAAATTCCTCAAGTGTCATAACTGAACTCCCTTGTAAGTTGACTCTTCAGAATAATTTACTGCTGCAGAAAAGATATTTCAAGCAAAACGGCACTTTTTTATGAGGTAATTTCAAAAGTTTGTTTTGAAATTGCCTTTTGAAAAAAAGAGTGGGGAAAGGTGTGTACCTTTCCCCACTGTCGGGAAACTTTGCTTAAAGATGGACGTGATCCGGTCTCTGATCTTCAGGATGCTTCTTGAAGATCACGTTTTCAATTTTGAAGTTGTCAACATGGCGCACAAAGAGCAGCGCCGGGAAAGGATCGTATCCGAAAGTGAAGGTGCTGGGGAAAGGATGGGCCTCTTCAGTGAGGGGCCGGTCTTTCCAGTGGGGTTCAACGGAGCCGTTGATTTCAAAGGTGCAGTTTCTCAACACGATATTTTCCATGTTGAAGTTTTCCATGCCGCAGATGTAGCTGCCCTGAGTACCGGCGTTGAAGACCTGAATATTTTCAAGGAGCACATTGCGGAAATAAGAGGGTTCACCACCGCCGCCGGGTTCACCCAGACGGCCCCGTTTACGGTTGCCCCAGCGCATATACAAGGGCATACGCGCCCCGAAGATCTTCACATCTCTGATGGTCACATCATCCACAAAAGCGCCGTCAACAGCACCGATCCCCAGCGCGGCGGCGCCCCGGAAATCTTCACGCTCCACGTTGCCCGCATATTCAGAGGGGACGATCAGGAGCCGTTCAGCGACGACACGGGTGTAGCCTGCGTTGCTTTCGGTGCCGAGTTTGAAAGCGGCACAGTGACTGCTGAGGATACAGTCGTGGACATACACATCGGAACAGACTGTATCGGTTCCGGTTTTCAGACAGATCCCGTCATCCCCTGAGTCAACACGGCACTTCCAGATCTCCACGTTGCAGCAGGAGTCAATGTCAATACCGTCGTTGTTCAGGCATCCGTGGTTGCGGACCACGATATCGTGGATCTGCACATGACGGCACTTGATGTAATGCTGCATCCAGAAAACAGAGTTCTGCATCGTTATGCCGGAGACGCTGATATTCTCACAGTCGCCGAACCAGATGACTCTGGGGGCGCTTCTGTGGATCTCATGAGGCGTATATCCGGCGCTTCTGCCGTCGATCATGCCATCGCCTTTGATGGTGATGTTCTTTTCATTCAGGGCAAAAAGCAGAGCGCGGATCCCGTTGCGTCCTTCGTAGAAGGGGATGGGCGAGGGATCATAATGGGGGTAATCCTTTTCATCGTTGGAGCCGAAAAGGACGGCATTGAGTTCAAACTCAAGGGTGATATTGCTGCACAGCACAAGAGTACCTGATACATAACCACCTGCGGGGAAAAGCAGCTTGCCGCCCCCTTCTGCTTTGCAGCGGTCGATGAGCTGCTGCAAAAGAGCAGTCTGGGGTTCAGGAATATTGGGGACGATGCCGAAATCTGTGACTTTATATGTATTCATATTTATTTGACCTCAATGGTTTGGATTTTTTTCATCCCGGTGTTGAAATGGGTCACACGGAGCTGCCATTTGCCTTTGGCGGCGTTGTAGGGGATCTGGAAACTCCACTTTCCGCTGCCGTTTTCAGTGCGCACATTCTTGCGGTAGGGTCTCTGATCTTTGCCCGCAGGATCAAAGAGCTTGATGTTGAACTGCTGAGGTCCGACAGCACCTTTGGCTGTGAAACTGAACTCCGCTTTGGCACCGGCTTTGAGAGAAGAAGGTGCTTTGAGTTCAAGAGCATTGACCTTGGCTTTCTGAACTGAAATGAAGTTGGCGATACCGGGAACGAGGAGGTTCTTGAAGGTGTCTCCGTAACCCAGATATCTGGCGTTGCGGATATCGTAAAGATGTCCCTTGAAAGGCAGCTTGACGGTAATCTTGTCACCTTTCTTCCGGTCAATGACATCACTGGGCGGCGGCAGATTGCCTTTGCTTCGCGGAATGGCGGGCGTTTTGTAGAGAGCAACGGTTCCCGTGGATTTATCCCAGCGGACCATTGCCATGCAGGGCAGCTCTCTGCCCTTGCTGTCGAGGACTGTCATGTCGGGCTTCACACCGGAGCGCTCCAGCTGCTTTTTAACGATGTTGCGTATTGCCAGCTGCATTTGGGCATCGGCTGATTTGGAAGTTGCCATTTCGCCGCCGGCACCTCCCAGCTGGATGAAGTGATAATCGCTGAAGGCGAAATTGAAATTGACAGTACGGCCTTTTCCGTAACGTTTTTCCTGAATGACAGGCATTCCCTTTTCAGCAACTTTGAACTTGCCTCCCAGCTTGGGCAGCTGGACGTAGGAGATGTCGATGGGACCGTCATAAGGCGCAAAGAGTTTGTTCATTACGGGGGAATTGCGGCGTTTGCCGTGACCGTCGTAACGTCCGGGAGCAAAGTCGGCGATGAGGGTCCCGCCTCTCTTGACGAACTCTTCCAGCTTCTGTGCCTGAGCGTCAGAAACAGCAACTGCCGCAGGCAGGATCACCACCTTGTATTCAGCAGGGATGCCGTTTTTCTCAACCTTTTCATAATCCAGGAACCGGCAGCCATATTTCATGTCGTCCAGCAGTTTCACCCAGGAGTTCTGTGTGTTCAGCCATTCGCTTCTTCCGAAGGTGGCAATGGCGGTGAAAAGGGAACTCTGGGAGTAGAGCAGGGCGATTTCAGGTGCAGGAGTGGCTGAAAGCCACAGTTTGGTGTAGCCGCTGCGGAATTCATCCACTGCCGCCTTGGCAAAGCGCACGTTCCGGGTGGGGGTGCCGTCGCCGTTGGTCATGGTGGGGGGCCAGAAGGCAGCCATATTGCTGCCCCGCAACAGGCTTGTCCACATGGGATCGACGCAGTAGGATTCCTGATCGGTATCGGCGTAGCAGTAGGTCAGCCACCGTCCGGCAAGGATGTTTTTTCCTCCGAGATCGTGGATCAGTTTCACCTGGATCCCGCTGTAATAGCTCATGACCTGACAGTGTTTCATATACTGGACCCAGTCGTAACCGTATCCGGGGGACTGGGTTCCGCTTGCGCCCATGCGGGCATGGGGATTGTATTTCACAAGATCGGTCAGATGACTGCGGAACTGTCCCCAGGCGAAGGTCGCCGCCATAAAGAGTTTGTGG